>DASRJX010000127.1:0-43435 GCA_035649235.1 Candidatus Cryosericum sp. | reverse complement strand
GGAGGAGAGGCCGCGGTACGGCAGCTCGAGCATCGAGCCGTGCTCGTTCAGGTCGGTGATGCGCAGCGGACGGCCCGCGTCGACGAGCGCGACCTTCACGCCGGCCTCGGAGAGCCGTTTGGCGGCCCAGCCGCCGGACGCCCCCGAGCCGACCACGAGCACGTCGTAGGTGTCTTGCGTCTTCGTCGCCACTCCGCCTCCTCGTCGCCCGCCCCAGGAATCCCAAGGCCGTACGGGCCGTGGGATGGGTCTGACGCTAGCAGCCGATCTGGCGGGGGTCAATCCGCGCGCGGCGACGCCTGCGATCCGGCCCCGAGGGCCTCGCTGCCGACGCGAGGCCCCCGGGATCGGCTCAGAACATGAACTTCACGCCGAGCTGGATGTTGCGGTTGCTCGGCACCGTCGTGCCCTTGCCGAGCACGCGGCCGAAGTCGGGGCTCGTCGGGTTGAGGATGTTGCCGTTGCCGCCGCCCGTCCCCGCCGTCGCGGGGTTGTCCAGGTTCGGGTGGTTGAGGAAGTTGAACGCCTCGAGCCGCAGCTGCAGCCGCCTCGTGCCGCCGAGCGGCACGTTCTTGAAGAGTGCGATGTCCCAGGTGGTGAAGCTCGGCCCTCGGATGATGTTCTTGCCCGAGTTGCCGAAGGTGCCCGCGGCCGGTGCGGCGAAGGCCAGCGGGTTGAACCAGAAGTTCTGGTCGACCGTGCGGCCCTGCGAGAAGCTCGGGTTGGAGACGCTCACGTCGCCGACCAGGTTGTAGGGCTGGGGCGTCGTGTCGCCCACGCCCGCGATGTCGTTGCCGCTCCGGACCGAGAACGGCACGCCCGACTGGAAGAACGTCACGCCCGAGATCTGCCAGCCGCCGAGGATCTTCTTGAGGAGCGTGTCCTGGTTGCGCCAGAAGGGCAGCTCCCAGATGTAGTTGAAGTTCAGGAGGTGGGTGCGGTCGTTGTCGGAGACGCCCCAGTAGCCCGAGTCGTCGTAGGCGTTGAACATGATGTTGCGCTTCTCGGCGCCGTTGTCGCTGACCTTCGAGTACGTGTACGCGACGCCGAAGCCCAGCCCGCCGCGGAAGCGCCGCTCGACGTTCAGCTGCAGCCCGTTGTAGAGCGAGCGGCCGGCGTTCTCCGACAGCCGGATCGCGCCGAAGCCCAGGTAGGGCCGGAGCGCCGCCACGTTGACGCCCGGGTTGGCCTGGATCGTTCCCGGTTGGAGCTGGTTCAGGTTGCGCTCGCGCTGCAGGTGCTGGCCCGAGCGGCCGACGTACGAGACGTCCGCGATGATGCTCCACGGCAGCTGGCGCTGCACCGAGACGTTCCAGCTGTAGGCCGTCGGGTGCTTGAACTCGACGTCCTGGGCGGTCATCACGAGCGGGAAGTTCTGCGCTGTCGTGCCGCCGGGCTGGTCGGCCGAGCCGTTCGAGACGCCGACCTTGAACTGGATCGGAGGGTTGCCGCCGAGCAGCGTCGAGTCGTTGAGTGTGACGCGCGTGTGGAAGACACCGGCGCCGAGGCGGACCACCGTCTTGGGGTTGAGCGTCCAGGCGACGCCGAGCCGCGGCTGGAAGACCGCGGCGTGCGTCTCCGAGAAGCCCTCGGGCAGGCCGTGGAAGAGCCTCTGGTACTGCGGGTCGTCGGCCGCCGGCACCTGCCCGCTCGCCTCGGGCGGGAAGCCGTTGGCGGGAAGCACCACGCCGTTGAAGCGGTCGCCGGCGAGGATCGCGCCCGTGCGCGGGTCGATCACCGCGGCGACGCCCGAGATGTAGTAGCGCGGGTCGAAGTGCGCGATGTTGTTGAGCTGGGCGTGCCAGGGCGGCCAGTAGGCGTAGCGCACGCCGTACTCGACGGTGAGGTTGCTGCGGGCCTTCCAGCTGTCCTGTACGAAAGCGTCGATCGCGAGCGCGCGCCAGTCGGTCTTCGAGCGCGCGCCGATCTCGCCGTAGTTCGTGAAGCGGCCCATCGCCGCGTTGGCGATCGCCACATTCGCGCCGCCCGGCGTCTGTGTGTCGCGGAACTCGAAGCGGCCGTTCTGGTTGTTGGTGTCGCCCGGCTGGCCGGCCACGTTGATCTGGTCGAAGTCGTCCTCGCCCGAGTACTCGACAAAGACGCCGGCCTTGAAGGTGTGCCGGCCCTTGATCCAGGTCAGATTGTCCGAGAAGGTCCAGATCGGCCCGAACGACGCCGCGGGGTAGGGCCCGCCGTCGACCTCGGAGAAGTTGGTCATGCTGATCGTCGGGATCTTGTCCTCGATCTCCTTCCCGGGGTAGATGTACGGATACGTGATCCCCGCCTTGCTGCGCAGGAAGGCGTCGGTGCCGCGGAACACCTCGATGTAGACGCGGTCGCGCGACCACGCGAAGGTCGCCTCGTTGAGGATCGACGGCGTGAAGGAGCTCGTCCAGCTCGCCGCGACCGTCTCGTTCGGCCGGTTCCAGTCGGTGCGCGCGATCGGGAAGGTGCCGCGGAACGCGTCGACCGACTTCCAGTGGAAGAACGAGCCGCGGAGCGAGACCTGGTTGCCCGCGCTCGGGACCCAGTCGAGGCGGATCGTGTCCTTGCGCGTGTCGCGCGGGTTGGGGCTCGTGCCGATCCAGTTCTGTGCTCCTACCTGGTAGCCCGGCGTCGGCTCCGGGTATGCGCGCAGCATGCCGAGCCCGTTGGGGCTCAGCATGTTCGCCGGGATCACGTTGTTCGGGAACGGCTGGCCCGTCGCCGGGTCGCGCACGATCACGGTCCGCCCGAAGAAGGGGTTGGCCGGATCCAGGAGCTCGCTGAAGTCGCCGTCGCGCATCTTCAGGCTCGGGACGGTGCCGGTGCTGGTCGAGTCCTGGTACCAGTCGATCCACTCCTGCGCCCAGAAGAAGAACAGCTTGTCGCGGTTCTCGTTGAACTTGCCGGGGATGAAGAGCGGCCCGCCGACGTCGTAGCCGAACTGCTTGAATTGGTACGTCGCGCGCTCGAGCCCGGCGCGGTTGCGTGTCCAGGTGTTGGCGTCGAGGCCCTCGTCGCGGAAGAAGCCGTAGAGGTCGCCGTGGAAGTCGCGGCCGCCGCTCCGGGTCACGAAGCGGATCTGTCCGCCCGAGGAGCGGCCGTACTCGGGCAGGTAGCTCGCGGTCAGCACCTGGATCTCCGCGACGGTGTCGACGTTGAGCGTGCCGATGATCGCGCCCGAGGAGCGCGTGCGCGTCGCGATCGCGCCGTCGATCGTGATCAGGTTCTCGTCGGTGCGGCTGCCGTTGATGTTGAAGCCGCCCGTCGTGAGGCTGTCGGGCTGGAAGTTGTTGAAGTTGCTGCCGCGGACGCCCGGCTTGAGCAGCGCCAGGTTGATCGGGTTGCGGCCGTTCAGCATCAGGTCCTGGATCTGCTTGCTCTCGATCGTCTTCGACATCTGGCCGGTGTTGGTCTGGAGCGTGGCCGACTCGGCCGTGACCGTCACCGTCTCCTCGAGACCTCCCGTCTCGAGCATCACGTCGCGTCCCAGCTTGGCCGCGGCGTCGAGGCGGATGCCGGTCTCGACGAACTTCTTGAAGCCGGTGATCTCGACCGTGAGCGTGTAGAGACCGGGCGGCAGGTTGGTCGCGACGTAGTAGCCCGAGCCGTCGGTCGCGTAGTTGCGCTCGAGCTGCGTCGCCTGGTTCTGGATCCGCACGGACGCGCCGGGGACCACCTGGCCCTGGGCGTCCTTGACGAAGCCGCTCATCTGCGCGCTGTCGAACTGGGCCGCAGCCGGCGCCGCGAAGAGCGCCAGTGCGGCGAGCGTCTGCACGGCCCGGCCGAGGCGCGTGCGTGTGGACATGGGTAGGGACATGTCTTTCGTTCCTTTCTCGCCGGGTCGGCTCGCGCCGATCGGCGATTCAGGCCGACGGCGGCTCGGTCACCACCTTCTCGCCGGCGGCATCCCAGTAGAGGGTCCGGCCCGTCCGGTACGACTCGACCGACATTCCGATCGTGACCATCGCGCGATAGGCAGTGTCGGCGTCCAGCACCGGCTTTCTGCGCGTGCGCACGCAGCGCAGGAAGTTCTCCATGTGCGACTCGCGCGGCTCGCACTCGAGCTTCACCTCGATCGTGCCGTAGCGGTCCTTGAACCTGTTCTTCGCGAGCGGCTGCGGCGTGATGCTGATCGAGTCGACGCGGCCTTCGAAGCGGCCGTCGGGCACGATCATGATCGTGCCCTCGTGGCCGCGGATCAGGCCGGGCACGTGGCTGTCGTTCGTGAGCGTGCTGCTCAGCACGAGCGAGTGGCCCGCGGGGAAGTCGGCCGACAGCATGAAGGTGTCGGGCACCTCGCGACCGTCCGCGAACGCGTAGATCCCGCCGGTCGCCGCGACGCGCCGCGGGAACTGCGGCTCGCCCCAGCAGATGTTGAGCGGCGCCACCACGTGGTAGAAGAGATCGGTCGCGATCCCGCCCGAATAGTCCCAGTACTTGCGGAAGCGGAAGAAGCGGTCGGCGTCGAACGGCCGCTCGGGCGCGCTTCCGAGCCACATCTTCCAGTCGATGTAGTCGTCGCCCGTGGCGCTCGGGCCCGCCGCGGGGTCGATCGTCCAGTTCCACTCGCCCTGCTCGGAGTTGCGGTGGTAGGACCCCTGGCTCAGCACGAGCCTGCCGATCATCCCGTCTTGGATCGCCTTGCGCGCCTTCCACCACTGGTCGGAGCTCGTGGTCTGCGAGCCCACCTGCAGCACGCGCCCGCTGCGGCGCACGGCGAGCGCCACCTCGCGCGCCTCCGGGATCGTGAGCGTGACTGGCTTCTCGAGGTAGACGTCCTTGCCCTTCTCGAGCGCCTCGATCGCCATGCGCGCGTGCCAGTGGTCGGGCGTCGCGATGATCACCAGGTCGACGTCGGGCCGGTCGAGCATCTGCCGGTAGTCGGCGACGCCCTGGCACTTCGCGAACTCCTCGGCGAACTTGCGTCGGCGCACGTAGACGTCGCACACCGAAACCACCTGCGCGGCGAGCTGGGGATCGGGCGGCGTCAGCGTCTCGGGCCGCGCGCCGGGCGGCGGCGTCTGCGGGATCTGGCCGCCGGTCTCCATCACCCAGCGCAGCAACGAGCGCCCGCGGCCCCCTGCGCCGATCAGCCCCACGTTGATGCGGTCGTTGGAGCCGAGCGCGCCCCCGAGCGCGCGGCGCGGCCCCGCGAGCGCGACGGCGGCGGTCGTCGCGCCGGCCGCCTTCACGAAATCCCTTCGCCCGAGCTCGTGGCCTGCCATAGCAGTCGCGCTCCGGTTCTCGGATGGGTCTGATCCGACTCTATCGCCGGCGGGCCGAATGTCAAGAGTCGTGAAAAACCGTCGCGAATCGTGAACGCGCCCAGTGCTTCTTCCCGCTACGCGAGAAGCGCCGGCACCAGCTCGCCGAACACGTCCGTGAGGCGGAAGTCGCGGCCCTGGAAGCGGTAGGTGAGCCGCTTGTGGTCGAAGCCGAGCAGGTGCAGCAGCGTCGTGTGCAGGTCGTGGACGTGGACGCGATCCTTCACGACGTTGAAGCCCAGCTCGTCCGTCTCGCCTAGCGTGATTCCTGGCTTCACGCCGCCGCCGGCGAGCCACATCGTGTACGCGTTCGGGTGGTGGTCGCGGCCGTCGTCGCCGCCCTGCATCATCGGCGTGCGGCCGAACTCGCCGCCCCACAGCACGAGCGTCGTGTCGAGCAGCCCGCGCTGCTTCAGGTCCTTCACGAGCGCCGCGGAGGCCTGGTCGCAATCGAGGCAGTTCTGCTTGAGGTCCTTGACGAGCGCGCCGTGCTGGTCCCACGCCTCGTGGTGGATCTGCACGAAGCGCACGCCGCGCTCCACCAGACGGCGCGCGAGCAGGCAGCTCGCGGCGAAGCTCGGCTTGCCCGGCATAGCACCGTAGAGATCGAGCACCGCCTGCGGCTCCTGCTTCAGGTCCATAAGCTCGGGCGCGCTCGACTGCATCCGGTAGGCCATCTCGAAGGCGCTGATGCGGGTCGCGATCTCCGGGTCGCCGGTGACGTCGAGCCGCATGCGGTTCAGGCGGTTGACGGTGTCGATCGTGTCCTTCTGCAGTGCTTTGTCCACCCCGCGCGGGTTCGAGAGGTAGAGCACGGGGTCGCTCGAGCCGCGGAACTCGACGCCGGCGTACACCGTGGGCAGGAAGCCGGCGCCCCAGCAGGCGTTGCCCGCGCTCGGGCCCTTCTTGCCCGTGCTCATCGCCACGAAGGCCGGCAGATCCTGCGTCTCGCTGCCGAGACCGTAGGTCGCCCACGCGCCCATGCTCGGCCGGCCGAACTGCTGCGTGCCCGTGTTCATCAGCAGCTGCGCCGGCGCGTGGTTGAAGGCGTCGGTGACCATCGACTTCACGATCGCGATCTCGTCCACGATCGAGGCGGTGTGGGGCAGGAGCTCGCTGAGCTCGGCGCCCGACTGTCCGTACTTCGCGAACTTGAACTTGGGCCCGAGCAGCTTCGAGCTCGGGTTGATGAAGGCCGCGCGGTAGCCCTGGACGAGCTCGGGCGGCGGCAGCGTGCCGTCGAACTTCGCGAGCTGCGGCTTCCAGTCGAAGAGCTCGAGGTGGCTGGGGGCGCCGGCCATGCAGAGGAAGATCACGCTCTTCGCCTTCGCCGGGAAGTGAGGTGGCCGCGGCGTGAGCGAGCCCTGAGCGCCCGCATCGACGTCGGGAGCGCAGAGCGCATCGCGCGCCAGCAGCTGGTGGAGCGCGAGCGCGCCGATCCCGACGCCGCATTGCGAGAGGAACCAGCGGCGGTCGACCTGGGGCGGCGTCTTCGGGCGTGATCGGGTCATGGGGTCTTCGCCTACTGGTTCGTGATCGTCTCGTCGAGGTTCAGGAGCGCGCGCGACGCGGCGGTCCAGGCCGCGAGCTCCTCCATCGTGACGCCCTTCGGCAGGGCCACGGGCTTGTCCGGGTCGTTCGTCGCCAGGTTCCAGGGGTTGAGCTCGCCGTTTGCGAAGCGTGGCCGCTCGCTCTGCACCAGCTTCAGCAGCTCGCCGGCTTCGGCCGGCGTCGGCTCGCGCGCCAGCACGCGGCGGAAGGCGTAGCGCGCGCGGCGCTCGTCGCGGCTTTCGGCCTCGAGCGCGCTCCGCGCCAGAGCGCGCGCCGCCTCCTGGAAGACGGGCTCGTTGAGTGTCGTGAGCGCCTGCAGCGGCGTGTTGGTGCGCGCGCGCCGCACACACGCGAAGTCGCCCGCCGGAGCGTCGAAGGCCTGGAGCGCCGGGTAGGGGAGCGAGCGATAGCGGAAGGTGTAGAGCGCCCGCCGGTAGCGGTCGGGGTCGCCGACCTTCGCCTCGGGCCACGGCTTCGGGCCGTAGCTCACGGGCGGCTCGAAGAGGAAGGCCGGAGCGGGTGGATAGACGCTGGGGCCGCCGAGCTTCGGGTTCAGGAGCCCGCTCGCCGCGAGTGCTATGTCCCGCACCATCTCGGCGTCCACGCGCACGCGCGGCCCACGCGCGAGCAGCCGATTGTAGGGATCCTTCGCGAGCAGCGCCGGCGTCACGTTCGAGGACTGACCGTACGTCTCGGAGGTGAGGATCCGCCGGTGGAGACGCTTCAGGCTCCAGCCCTCGTCCATGAGCTCGACGGCGAGCCAGTCGAGCAGCTCGGGATGCGTGGGGCGCTCGCCCTGGCGGCCGAAGTCCTCGGGTGTCGCCACGAGCCCCGTGCCGAAATGCGCTTGCCACACGCGGTTCACGATCGAGCGTGCGGCCGTCGGGGAGCGGCGGTCGACGAGCCAGCGCGCGAAGTCGAGCCGCGTCGGCGGCGCGCTCGTATCCGGCAGCGGGGGCAGCACCGCCGGCACTCCCGGCTCGACCTCGCGCGTGGGTCGCAGGAAGTCGCCGCGGGTCAGGATGCTCGTCGTGCGCTTCGCGGCGCGGGCCTCGAGCACGAGCTGGGAGGCGCCTTCGGGATACGTCGCCCAGAGCGCCCCGATCCGCGCGTTGGCTTCCTTCCACTCCGGCCGCGTCGTGCGCCAGTACGAGAACACGGCCTGCGTCTCGAAGGGCGAGCGGCGCTCGAGCGGGACGGAGAGCGCCGCGCGGACGCGGGCCGGCAGCGGATCCGCGACTGGCGACGGCGCCGTCGTGTACGACAGACGCATCCGTCCGAGGTTGTTGTTCTGGTTGTCGTCGCTGTTCCAGCCGCCGTGGTTCTGCTTCAGGTAGACGTGCAGCCAGGTGCCCGACGCGAACCCGACGGGCGAATCGGCCACGAAGACGGCCTTGCGCGGCACGTTCCGCCGCCCGGGGCCCACGTCGATGCCCCAGGCCGTCTCCTCCTTGCCGTCGATCGCGAACGCCACCGGGCCCGTCACGCGGCGGCGGTTCGACTTGTCGTCGAAGATCGGCGCCAGCACCGCCTCGCGAGGACTGACGTCGGCGGTCGCGCTCGCGAGCTTCACAGGGACGGGCTTCGCGTCGGGAGCCGCGCCGACCGGCTCGATCTCCACCTCGAACTCGGTGAGCGCTCCGGTGCCGTCGAGCGAGCGGCCCGGGCCGCCGAGCGGCAGGTTCGGGTCGTTCAGCAGCTCGAGGCGAAAGGCCGTGATGCCGTTGGCTTCGACCTTCGCCGAGAGCTTCACGCGGTGCTTGGTGGGCGCGTAGCCGAGCTGCAGCAGCGATCCGTCGGGCTGGGGCAGGTAGCGCGCGCCGCCGGTCGAGATGTCCTCGACGATCGGCCGCACGACCGTCCACTCGGGCTCCCCGCCCCGGACCGACTCTTCCCACGCCGCGAGCCGCTCGGCCCAGTCGGGCGTCGTGTGCTGGAGCTCCGCCTCGATCTCCCGCGTCCCGCGCAGGATCTCGGCCCGGCGCTTCTGCTCGTCGGGCGTGTAGAAGGCGCGGCTGCCCTCGTGCGAGTCGTTCAGGAACGCCAGCAGCCGGTAGTACTCCTCCTGCGTGATCGGGTCGAACTTGTGGTTGTGGCACTGCGCGCACTGGATCGTCACGCCGAGGACGCCCTTCCCGATCGCGTCCATGCGGTCGAACATCGCCTCCATCCGGAACTGCTCGGGATCGATGCCGCCTTCCTCGTTGATCATCGAGTTGCGGAGGTATCCGGTGGCCGCGAGCTGGTCCTCGGTCGCGCCGGGCAGGAGGTCGCCCGCGATCTGCTCGATCACGAAGCGGTCGTAGGGGAGGTCGCGGTTGAGCGCGCCAACGACCCAGTCGCGGTAGACCCAGACGCTGCGCGGCTTGTCCTTCTCGAAGCCGTCGGAGTCGGCGTAGCGCGCGGCGTCGAGCCAGAAGCGTGCCCAGCGCTCGCCGTAGTGCGGCGAGGCGAGCAGGCGGTCGACCTGGCGCTCCCACGCGCCGGGGCTCGCGTCCTTCAGGAAGGCGTCGATCTCGGCGAGCGAGGGCGGCAGGCCCACGAGGTCGAGGCTCGCGCGGCGCAGCAGCGTGACCTTGTCCGCCCGCGCCGAGGGCGAGAGCCCTTCGTGCGCGAGGCGCTCGCGGACGAAGGCGTCGATCGGATTCGAGCTGCGAGGCGTCGTCGCCGGCACGGCGGGGCGAACGGGCGCCACGAAGCCCCAGTGTCCGGCGGCCTTCGACTGCGTCGCGGCCGCGGCGTCCGGCCCCGCGGCGCCGGCGTCGATCCAGGCGGCGAGCGTTGCGATCAGCTCGGGAGGGAGGGGTGGCTTCTCGTGCGGCATGCGCGGCTTCGCCTGTCCCGTCAGGTGCTGGACGAGCAGGCTCTCGCCGCTTCGGCCGGGGACGATCACCGGCCCCGACATCCCGCCCTTCAAGGCTTCGCTCCGCGAGTCGAGCCGCAGCAGGTTCTCCTGCTTGTCCGCGCCGTGGCAGGAGGCGCAGTGCTCGCGCAGGATCGGCGCGATGTCGCGCTCGAAGTCGGGAGCCGTCGGTGGCTGGGCCGCCGAGGCGGCGAGCGCCGCGAACGACGCCCCGAAGAGCGCGGCGGCCGTCGCACGGAAGCCCATGCCGCCAAGTCTACGCCCCCGCGTGGCACCGGCAGCGCGCGGCATGGGGACAGGGAGGCCCTCCAATTGCGCTAGGCTTTCCACGGTGAGTCGCCGGCCGTACAGCACGATCCTGCTCGCGGTGTCCGCGCTCGTCCTCGCGGTGGCTGCCGCGGAAGGTCGTCGACAAGGCTCGTCCAGCTCGTCTGTGGGGATGCTGGACCCGCGCGTGGCCACGAGCGCGGTCGACGCCTTCCAAACCGCCCTCGACGAGCGCTGGTCCTATCGACACGCCAACCGGACCGACTTCGGCGGCGCCATCACCGCGCTGCGCAAGCGGATCGAGGCCGGCATCGGTGCCGACGAGCTGGGCATCGAGCTGCAGAGAATCCTCGCCCTCGGCATCGACGGCCACTCCGGCGTCTCCGGTTATTCCCTGCCCCGCGGCGGGTGCCTGCCGTTCCTCGTCGAAGCGGCGGGCGAGCGGTTCGTGGCCTTCGATCCCGAGCGGCGGCACTTTCTAGGCGATGGCCTGCCGTTTTTGGTCAAGCTCGACGGCCGGCCCGTCACCGACTGGTGCGCGGCCGCGGCCGTGCTCGTCTCGAAGGGCTCGCCGCAGTACGTCCGCCGGCGATGCCTGCTTCAACTCCGTGAGCTCGACTACTGGCGGGAGCGGATGAAGCTGCCGAAGAAGGCCTCCGTCGAGGTCGAGCTGGCCGACGGGAGCGGCAAGGTCCGGAAGGTCGTGACGCTGCCGCTGGCAGCCGCGCCTTTGGCAGCGGGCCCCTGGCCGTCCGGCGGCTCGCGCGTGCTCGAGGGCAATGTCGGCTACTTGCGGCTCCCCACGATGGTGGAGGCCACGTCGGTGCCGGAGATCCGGACCTGGATGCCGAGGTTTCGGGACACGGCGGGACTGGTGGTCGACGTTCGCGACAACAACGGAGGCGACCGGGACGCCCTGCTGCTCCTCTATTCGTACCTGGCCGCTCCGGACGATCCGCCGCACGTCTTCACCGCCGCCTGCTACCGCCTGCATCCAGCCCACAAGGAAGACCATCTCGCCGGGCATCACCGCATGTTCCGGGCCGAAGCCCCGCAGTGGAGTGAGCGGGAGCGGCAGGCGGTGGCCGCGTTCGCCAAGCGCTTCCGACCACGCTGGAACCCCCCCGCCGGCCAGTTCAGCGACTGGCACTACATGGCCCTCAGCCGCATCGAGGACCCGGGGCGCTATCACTACGACCGGCCGGTCTTCGTATTGTCGAACGGCAGGTCCTTCAGCGCGACCGACATCTTCCTCGCCGGCCTGAAGGGGATGAAGCACGTGCTGCTTCTCGGCACCCCGAGCAGCGGCGGCAGCGCCTACTCCGAGGAGTTCCCGCTCGGTGCG
This sequence comes from Candidatus Cryosericum sp., assembly GCA_035649235.1. GTDB lineage: Bacteria > Acidobacteriota > Polarisedimenticolia > Gp22-AA2 > Gp22-AA2 > DASRJX01. The sequence goes on along the minus strand of DASRJX010000127.1, from coordinate 32,160 downwards.
ACGCCGCTGCGGCTCCGGATCGGCTCCATGGCCTCGTTTCAGGCCGACGGCAGGCTCTTCGACGGTCAGGGGATCCAGCCGGACGTCCTGCTGGAGCCGGTGCCGGAGTTCTATATCGGGGGGCGGGATAACGTCCTGGAGGAGGCGGTGCGGCGCATCCGGGCCGCCGGTCGCCGGGCGTCCTGAGCGGCGGCTCCCGGACCTCTCGTGGTACTTTGAGCGTGGCATGCGACGTTCCCTTCGAGAGCACTCCCTCGACGCACTCTCGGTCCTGCTCGCGGCCGCGCCCTTCGTCGCCGGTCTGGTCCGGGCCGCGAACGCCAGCGACCTGCGCCTCCTGTGGATGGCCCTCGCGGCCTTCCTCGGGTCCGTCCTGGTGCGGTGGCTCGCGGGCAGCCGCGGCCGGGCGCCCGACGGGGCTGCCGCTGTCCTGACGTTCGTCGTCGCCGCGGCGCTGGCGGGGCTGACCGCGTACCTGCTCGGCGCCAGGGGGGCGGTGGGCGTCTGGATGGTGGCCGTCGTCCTCGGACTCTTCCTGGCGGGAAGCGTCGCGGTCCGCGCCCTCTCCCGGCCCCGCACGACGTGAGTCGCGATCGCGAAGGCTCCTGAGGGAGGACGGTTGGAGCTCCGGGACGGCTCGACGGTGGTGCGCGCCTGGCGCGAGGAGGACGCGGCGGCGCTCGCGATGCAGGCGAACGATCGCCGCGTCTGGCTCGGCCTGCGTGACGCGTTCCCCCACCCGTACGGTCTCGAGGACGCGCGGCGCTTCATCGCCATGAGCCTGGAGCCGTCGCCGCGGACTTTTTTCGCCATCGAGGAGGAACGGGCGATCGCGGGCGGCATCGGCTACACGCAGGACTCCGACGTCGAGCGCATCGGCGCGGAGGTGGGGTACTGGCTGGGGCACGCCTACTGGGGGCGCGGGATCGCGACCGCGGCCCTGCGCCTCGTGACCCGGCACGCCTTCCAGGTCCATGCCGAGCTCCAGCGCCTGTACGCCCTCCCCTTCGCCTCGAATGGAGCGTCCGCACGCGTGCTGGCGAAGGCCGGATACCGGTGCGAGGGGACGCTCCGGCAGAGCGTCATCAAGGACGGCCAGGTACTCGATCAGTGGGTGTACTCCACCTTGCGGCACGAAGCGATCGGCCGGCCGGAGGATGTGAACCTCTACGACGGACACTACGGCCACCTGGCGGCCGATCCGCAGATCGCGGTGCGCCGCGAGACTTACGACGAGGATCTCGGGCAGTCCAGCTGGATCACCCTGGCCGAGGCGCTCGAGTTCTTCCGCGCGCTCGACCTGGGGCCGGGCCGGACCGCGCTGGAAGTCGCCTGCGGATCGGGAGGCGTCACCTGCCGCATGGCGCTCGAGACCGGCGCGACCTGCACCGGGATCGACATCAACGAGCGGGGGATCGAGGCCGCGGTGCGCACCGCCCGCGAGCAGCGACTCGAGACCCGCGTCTCCTTCCGGATCGCCGACGCCGGGCGCCCTCTGCCGGTTCCGGACGCGGCGTTCGACGCGGTCTTCTGCAACGACGCGATCTGTCACCTGCCGGGACGGCCGGAGGTGCTGCGCGACTGGCATCGGGTGCTGCGCCCGGGCGGCCGCCTGCTCTTCACCGATCCGATCGTCGTGACCGGGCCGGTCACCAAGGAGGAGCTCCGGGCCCGCAGCTCCATCGGCTTCTTCCTCTTCACCCCGATCGGGTGCAACGAGCGCCTCCTGGCCCAGAGCGGCTTCGTGGTCCGCGAAGTGCGGGATCTGACCGGGGCCGTCGCCTCGGTGTCGCGCAGGTGGAGCGACGCCCGCGCGACACGGCGCGACGCGCTCGTGCCGCTGGAAGGCCAGGAGGCCTTCGACGGCGTGCAGAGGTTCCTCGAGGCCGTCCACACGCTGGCGTCGGAGCGGCGCCTGTCCCGGTTCGCGTACCTGGCGTCGAAGCTCCCGTCGCCCGCTCCCTGACGCCGCCCAGGAGGAACCGCCCGTCGTTTAGCCCGGAATCCGGGCTACCCGCTGAGCGCCGACGCCTTTGAGTCCCGCCGGTTCGGGAGTAGGATCCGGGTCCCATGAGACTCCGATGGGGCCTGGCTCTGTCTCTCCTTCCGATCGGACTTCTGACGGCGGAGTGGAAGGAGAACGGCAAGGCCGTCCCCGACAAGCCCTGGGCGCGATCGGCCGGCGACTTCGGGGCCCAGCTCGTCTTCACCGACGATCCCGACGGGCTCATCGAGACCTGGGAGAAGCCGGGGCCCGCGGCCCTCCAGCACGGGATCGCGAATGCGCCCCGGGACGGCGACATCGTCGCCGTGATCTTCTTCTTCGGCTGCGCCGCCGGCGCCAAAGGCTCGTGCCAGACGAGCGTGCGTTTCACGGCCTACGGTCCGGACGGCAAGCCCTGGGGCGATCCGCAGGACGCGGATCTCTGGTCGAAGCGGCCGCCCGGCAAGGGCTTGATGCAGCTCGGCATCGGAACCATGGGCCTCCTTCTCGACCCGGACGATCCGCTCGGCGTCTACAAGGTCAAGGCCGAGGTGAGCGACAAGGTCGCGAAGAAGACGCTCGTCCTCGAACGGATGGTCACGGTCGTCGAGGGGGAGGAAGAGGAGGCCGACGATGCCGAAGGAGTTTGAGCGGAGCGGTCCCGCTGCGGCGCGGGGCGCATGAGCCGGTCGGGCTAGGGGCCGCGGGTCACCAGGATGTAGTCGTTCTTCCCGGACTTTTCCCACGGCAGGTCGGGCTTCCGGTAGCGGCGCGCCTCGAGGAGCGGGAACGGCACGCGCGGGGCGACCTCCTCGAGCGCCGGGGCGCGCATCAGCGCGAACGTCCTCGGGCCGGGCGCCTCTCCGCCCGGTGCTAAGTGGCTGGTCAGCTCCTCGGGATCGTGCAGGTTGGGGAAGGTGCGGCCGGCATAGAAGAGGAATCCGCCCAGTGTCCCCTCCTTGAACTGGAAGAAGGCGATGCGGTCCCCTTCCTCTTCCATCCGGCGCAACTCGACGCCTGCGGCGCGGGCGCTCGTGCCGCCGTTGACGACGGCAGGCACGACGGTCACAAACAGGACCAGCTCGATGATTCCCGTGAGCCCGGCGATCGAGAGCGCCACGGCCGAGGCGTCCTGCCGGCGCAGGGCCCGGTATGCCGCCACGCCGGGGACGAGGAGCAAGGCGCCTGCGACGATCGGGGCCGCCAGGTCCGCCGGCCGCGCCAGCCGGAGCGCCGCCAGCGTCAGAGCAGCCAGCAGGATGCCCAGGGCCAGGAGAAGGCCGCTGGCCGCCCGCCGCGCGCGCGAGGCGCCGGCCTCCGTCAGCCACCAGGCGACCAGCATCGCCGCCGGCGGGAGGATCGGCAGCAGGTAGATGCCGCGCTTGGTGCTGGCGATCGACAGGACGACGAGCGGCACGCCGAACCACAGAATCAGATCCCGCGCCGGCCCGGGACGCCGCGCCGCCCGCGCCGCCGCGACGAGCGCGAACGGAAGGACGATCGACCAGGGGGCGAAATCGGTGAGCAGGGCCGGGAGATAGTAGTAGAAAGGATTGTCGTGCCCCTTGGCGGCGCCGCCCGTGAAGCGCAGGACGTTGTTGACCAGGACGAACTCGCGCACCGCCCCCTCTCCCAGCCGGTCCCGCAATTCGAGCACCCAGAATCCGACCGGGACCAGGGCCGCCACGGCACCGGGCAGGAGGCCGTGCCGCCAGAGGCCCCGCCAGTCCCGCCGCGCGGCGATCCAGGAGACGGCCGCGAGGGCGGGGATCCCCGCGCCGATGATGCCTTTGAACAGCACCGCGGCGCCGCAGGCGGCGTAACCGAAGGCCAGCCACAGCACCCGGCGGCGGCCGCCGGCGAGGCCCTGGTGGAGCGCGGCGCACGCCAGGAGGACGGCGAGCGTGAGCGGCATGTCGATCATGGTGCGGCGCGCGATCCAGAGGAACTCGAAGGAGGTCAGGAGGACGAGCGCCGCGAGTGGGGCCGCGTCGCGACCGATCATCCGGCGCGCCAGCCAGAAGGTCACGATCACGGAGGCCAGGCCGCACAGGGCCGGCACGGCCCGGGCCGCGCCCTCCCCGGGCCCGCCGGCCAGATGGTAGGCGGCAACCACCAGCCAGTAGAACAGCGGCGGCTTCTCCAGGAACGGCTCGCCGTTGAGGCGCGGGACCAGACGATCGCCGCTCGCGAACATTTCGCGCGCCATCTCGGCTTCGCGCGGCTCGTCCGGGTTGTAGAGATCGGAGCGGCCGAGTGCCGTGAACAGGAGGACGGCCGCGATGACGGCGATCAGGAAGGCCGGCGCGCGCGAGGGCGTCATGGCGCGTCCTCGCGCAGCGCCAGGATGCGGATGCCGAAGGCGTCTTCCTGCAGGGGGTCGGCCCCGAATCGCGCCTCGCCGTCGTAGCGCGACTCGATCCAGGCAAGGACCCGCCGGCCGTACCGCTCGTCCAATCCGAACCGGCCGACGCCGAACTCCCCGGTCTTCTTCTGCACCAGTGCTATGTAGTCGGGCGGGCTCCGCTGCAGGCTGGCGAGGAGTCCCTCCTCGCCGAAGCGGAGAACCTCCCCCATGGTGAAGTTGACGTAGGGTGTCGTAGTCCGCCTCCGCGCCAGGTAGTTGAGCATGATCCCCTCGGGCAGGCCGACGAGCGTCGCGCCGGGCGGCGTCCGCGCCTCGATCCACTGCAGCGCCTCCGCCGTGATGGGACCCGTGTCCTGGACCGACGGGCCAAAGGTGACGATGGCGTCGCCGCCCCGGCCGACCGGCAGATCCTTGAGGCCGTAGATCGCCCTCGACCAGCGCACATGAAACACGACCGCGGCCAGGAGGACCGCGACCGAAAGCGCCCGGAAGACGACGCCGGGAGAGCCGCGCGCCCGGAGCAGACGTGGCGCCCAGAAGAGGCAAGCCGCGGCCAGGGCCAGGGCCGCCGGCATCGCCAGGTAGAAGCCGTAGTGGAAGAGGTGCACGTTGAGCGCGATCTTCGGTAGAAGCGCCGTCCCGAAGATGGAGAGCAGGAGCATCGGGACGATCGCCGGATCGCCCTGCAGGCCGGGCGTCCCGGCGCGCCCGCGCGCGGCCAGAACCGCCAACAGGAGGGTCACGATCGCCACGGCCGGAGGCAGCGCGCGCGGCAGCTCGGCCCACGGCAGCAGGTCGGGCCACGCGACGAGCGCCATGAAAAGCGCGAGCCCCAGGCCGGCCGCCCAGGGGGCGGCGCTGCGGGCCAACCTCCCGGTCATCATGTCGGCCCCCACCGCCGCGGCGACGAAGGCCAGGAGCCAGCCGCTCATCTGCAGCGTGAGGAACGCGTTCCCGGGGAGGTTGTCGAGACCGAGGACGCTCCTGTAGAACGCATTGCCGGCCAGGACGGGAGAGAGCGACGCGAACCCGGACGCCGCGGCCCGCACCGCCTCGCCGGCCGGCAGGTAGGTCAGGAAGTAGATCAGGAACGCGGCGCACGGCAGCACAGCGCATGCGAGCCCGGCCAGAACACCCTGGCGCTTTCGGCCGCCAGGCACCGGGAGGAACAGGGCGAGGAGCCAGGCGGCGCCGGACGTCGCGACAGCCGCCAGCGCCACGTCCACCTTCGTGGCCAGGACCAGGCCGAGCATGAGACCGGCGAGCGCGGCGTCGCCGGCCCGCCCGTCCTTGAGCCAGCGGCAGAGAAAGAGCAGCATCGCGGCCGAAAGCGCCATGCCGTGAGTCGCCTCGTGCGTGTAGGGGCAGACGAAGTTATAGTTTCCGACCATTACGTACTGGGGCATGGCGAAGAGCGCCAGGAAGAGCAGCACCACCAGGGACGCTGTCGCGCGGTCGGAGGCGAGCCGGATCAGCCGATGCAGGACCACGGTCAATGAGGCGAGAAGCGTCAGGTTGGCGGCGATCAGAACCGACAACGACGCGCCGAACAGCCGGAAGAGCAGGGCGTTCAGGTGCTGCGACAGCGGTCCGTGCAGGAACAGGATGTCGCGGTACAGCCGCTCCCCCAGCGACAGCCGCCAGGGGATGTAGAGCTGCTGCCCGAAATCGACCAGCAGGTCCGGCCAGCGGCGCCATCCCATGGCCGCGAGGAGAACGAACAGGATCGCGAGCGCGGCAACGTCGAGGGGGATCCGGCGGGCCGGGCGGGCGGCATCACGCGGCTGCATGCGGGGCTCGGGAGCGCCTCCTGCGACGGGGCCGGCGGCGCGCCGGCCGGCCTATTCTAGAAGGAAAATGCCCGACGACCGTGCGGATTGGGACGGAGTCGGCGCGGGATGGGGGCGAGGCTCAGAGGGCCCCAATCCTGACGCCAGGCGAGCACGTCCTCGGGCCTCAACGAGCGAGCGGCGAGACCCAGGGCTTGCGCCGGAGTCGTGCCGGTGCGGTTGGTGATTCCGCGACAGTAGTTCATCCACAAGGCCGCGATCTCGAGATGCCGTTGCAGGTCCTCTCGGGTCTTGGAGACGCACCAGGAGCGCCTTCGCAGGCGAGAAAGAAAGTGGCGCAGCCTGGCATTGGTGTGATTGATGGGGAAGAGCGGGTTGGCGCGGTCCCTGCGGGCCGAGGCGGACTGCGTGCGCCAGACGAAGCGCCGCCCGAAGAGGCGCCGGCCGAGAGAGCCGTAGAGAGGTTTCTCGTCGGTCTCCAGAACGACGCGGCCCAGGGCGTGAGACCTGAGGCGCGTGAGCACAGCCTGCACGACGGGCGCTGAATGACTGGGCCGGCGGCCGTTGAGGGCTTCGTGATCGGCGCGCCGCAGGCGTTGCAGGACGGTCATGCGGCCCTTGCGGCGCAAAGGCCCGACGGCGGTGGCGACGACGAACAAGGTGCTGCGGTCGATGAGCACGGGGACGGTCACCGGCTGGTAGCGATTGGCCTCGAAGGACTCCATCTCGTCGAGCTGGAAGGGCCCCTGGAGCCGGCTCCGATGCAGGTGATTCTCATGAAACGCGGCGGCGTGACGTGCCAGCCAGTGGAAACGGTGCTCGACGGTGCGCCGTGCGACCTGGAGGACTCGGGCGGCCTGACGCTGACCCACGCAGGCGACAAACAGGCGCAGGCAGGTGGCGTTGAGGTAGGGCTTCTTCTGACCGCGATCGGCTCTGAATGACTGGCGGGAAAAATGCCGCCCGCAGAGGCGGCAGCGGAAGCGCGGGACCGGGTGCGGCCGGCACCTGGGATGGTACGAGCCCTGGCGCACGAAGAACCCGGCCCTTGCACTGCGGTGGGCGGAACAGCTGGAGTTGGGACAACGAGGTGGGATGAACATGGGACCCTCCGTGAGAGAGTCGGAGGAAGAGAAAGAAGGATGCCGGCTGGACTCCGGATGGCCAACGTCCGTGGATAGGGACACTAGGAAGGTCGAGGCAACCGGCGAAGGCCACGCGACGACCGCCGACGGACGGTCACCCGCCGCCTCAGCTCACCGCCGGTCACGCATCAGCACCGTCGTCGGGCATTTTCTGATCGGCCTCGACATCGGCTCGAGCAGCGCCAAGGCAATCCTGGTCGACGCGCGCGGCAAGATCAGGCGATCGGCCCGGGTGCGTTTCCCGACCCGCCGCCTGCCAGGCGGCCGCGTCGAGCACGACGCGGCGGCCGTGCTGCGTGCCTCGATCGCCGCCCTCGAGGAAGCAGCCGCCGGGATGCCCCGGCGCGCGACCGCCTCGCTCGGGATTGCGACCCAGCGATCGACCGTGCTCTTCTGGAACCGCGACACCGGGCGCGCCGTCACCCCGGCCTACTCCTGGCAGGACCTGCGCGCCGCCGCGCCGACCCGCCGCCTCCTGGCGCGGGGAGGTGCTTTGGCCGGCCCGGGGGACCTGAACGACGTGGTCGCAGAGCGCACCGGCCTGCGCATCAGCGCCCACTACGCGGCCCCGAAGCTGGCCTGGGCGCTGCGGCGCGTGCCGGGACTGAGGCGCCGCGTCGTCCGCGGGACGATCCTCTGGGGCACGCTGGGGACCTGGCTCGCCTGGCACCTGACGCGCGGCGGACTCTACTGCGTCGATCACGCCAACGCCCAGAGGACGCTGCTCCTCCATCTCGGCAGCCTGTCGTGGGACCCGGCGCTCTTCGACCTGTTCGGGCTCGGCGATCTGTTCGAGGCGCCGGCGCTTCCGGCCCTCGTCCCGACGCGCTCGGAGTCGGGCGCTCTGGCGCGCGTCGGCGGGCGGTCGATCGTCCTGCGGGCCATGACCGGGGACCAGCAGGCGGCGCTGCAGGGGCTCCTCTGCCGGCGCGCCGGGGACATGGCGATCAACTACGGCTCCGGCGCGTTCGTCCTGGTGCAGGTCGGACCGGTCCCCGTGCGCGTCCGCGGGCTCCTGACGACTCTGGTCTGGTCGCGCCACCTGCGCCCGGGCGAGCCGGAACGGCCGGGGGGCTGCATCGCCTCGTACGCCGTCGAAGGGACGGTGAACGCCGCCTCCACCGCCCTCGACTGGGTCAGCCGCAAGCTACGGCGGCGCATCCGGGTGGCGGACCTCGACGCGGCTCTGGGACCCTACGAGCCCGCCGCTCCCCGTTCCGTGCACTTCCTGCCCGCCGTTTCCGGTGTGGGGGCGCCGCGCTGGGACGAGCGCGCCCGGCCGCGGTTCATGGGGCGCATCGAGGCGGCCGCCCCGCGGGATCTTCTGCGGGCCGCGGTGGAGTCGATTGCGCAGCGCTGCGCCGAGATCGCGGCCGCCGCCGCGGCGCGCGCGCCGGGCGCCGCCAGGAGGGCCCGCTGCGCCGTGCGCGTCTCGGGAGGGCTGACGCGCTGCCGGTATCTCCTCCAGGCGCAGGCGGACCTGCTGCAGCGCCCGATCGCCGTCTCCGCGTCGCGCGACGCCACGGGCATCGGCGCGGCGCTCCTGGCGCTCGAGGAAAGCACCACCTGGCCGGATCTCGAGAAGGATGTCGGGCGCTCGACGGCAGAGGTGGTCGAGCCGCGGTCAGGCCCCGCGCGGGCGGCGTCGCTGCGCCGGGCCTGGGCGCGCGCCGTCTATGGCACCCAGGTCGGACCTCCCGGCGTCCACGGCCCTCAGGCTGGATCTCCCGCCGCTTCGAGCAGCCGGCGCAGGACGAACTCGCGGTCCAGGAAGGCCAGGAACCAGCCGGCCCGCGGCCCCTTGCGGGTTCCGAGGAAGGCGAGGTAGATCGCCTCGAAGGCTGCGGTCGCGCGCGGGAGCGCGACCTCCTTCGCCAGGTCGTAGACGCGAGCGTGGATCGCCTCGCCGCTCATCCCGGGCTCGAGAGCGCGCGCGAGGCGTCCGAGGAAGTCGCGCTGGCCGGCCTCGAGGGATCGGGCCGCCTCGGGAAGCGTCCGTTGCACCGAAAACTTGACGTCCTCCGGCGCGAACTCCTCCAGCCAGCGGACGGCGTAGCGGGCCCGCTCCTTGACGGTGTCCGCATCCGGCACCGGATAGTTGTTGCGGCGCAGGATGACGATCACCTGGTCGAGATCGAAGTCGGCCATCTGCACCACGTTGACCAGGTGGCGGAACGGAATTCCGATCGGGCGGAACCGATCCCCGCACGACAGCTCCAGGGCGCGCGGGTCGCGCGCTTCCGAGGCCGCGTCGTCGAACTCGTCGATGAGCGAGAGCATCGGCAGTCCGGGGTCGAAGGCGATCGAGCGCATCGGGCGCGTCTTCACGACGAGGTAGCGCAGCACTTCGGGCGGCAGCACCTCGAGCATCCTGTGCACCGACAGGACGTTCCCCTTGCTCTTCTTCAGCTCCCCCTTCCCCCGGAAGGAGATCCATTCGTAGGTCACGGGGAACGGCGGCTCGGCCCCGAACACCTCGCGGCAGATGCGGGCGCCGGTGTCGTAGGACCCGCCGCGGGTGGCGTGATCCTTCCCGAACGGCTCGACGCTCACCGGGATGCTGGCCCAGCGCGCCGGCCAGTCGGCCCGCCAGGTCAGCTTCCCGCCACCGCGCATCGAGACCGTCCCCGACCCGCCGCAGGCGCAGCGGTAGTCGACGGTTGCGGCGGATTTCGAGAAGCCGCTCACGATCGTCTCGGTCATCCGCTTGCAGGCCTGGCAGATCGGATTGAAGGGACTCCATTCCGGCTCCACCTTCCGGCCGGTGCACTCCTCCAGGATCCGGGCGATCCGATCGCGCCCTTCGAGGGCCTGGATGATCTGGGGCACGAGCCGTCCCGATTTGTACATCTGGTCGGCGTAGTAGACCTTGACCTCGATCCCCATCCGGCGCAGCGACTGCAGGAAGGGCTCGAGGAAGTGCTCGGCGTAGCTCGCGTGGGCCCCGCACGGGCACGGGATCTCCGACAGAGGACAGCCGACGAGCGGCTCGTAGACCGACCGATCGAGGAACGGGTAGACCTTGCGCAGCGGGTCGAAATTGTCCGCCACGTAATCGAGCGTCACCTCGGCGCCCCGCTCCCGGAGGGCCCGGTACACGCAGTCGGCGGTGATCACCTCGCGCAGGTTGCCGATGTGGATCTCACCCGAGGGGGAGATGCCGGTCGAGATCTCGTGGCGTCCGGGCCTCTCCTGCAGGATCTGCCCGGCGAACTCGTCCGCCCAGTGCGTCTCGCGCGCGTTTTGACTCATCCCGCCTTCCCGGTCACGACGTGGAACCGGACGGTGACCTTGTCGTCGAGCACCATCCAGAGGAACCGCGGGATCGCGATCTTGTGATCCGACAGAGCGAAGGCAACCTCCCCGTCCGCGGCGAGCGAGGCGCCATCATACCGGAGGAGGACAGGGATGCGGATCGTCCGCGCCACGCCGTGCAGATCCAACCGTCCCTCGACCGTCGCCTGGCGCGGCGTGCCGGGGCGCAGGGGCCCCGGCGTATCCTGAAGCAACACGGCGGTCGACTGGAAGACGATCTGCGGGAAGGTCCCCACCTCGAGGTGGCTCTTGCGCATCGTTCTGTCGCGGATGCCGTTCCCGGTCTCGAGCGAGGCGGCCTCGACGCGCAGGAGGACGGAGGCCCCCTGCTCCGGGTGCTCCGGATCAACCCTCAGCTCGCCGGAGAACGCGGGAGCCTTCCCCTCCACGGTCTCCCCCGGCCGACTGACGGTGAAGGCGAGCGAGGAGAGCGCCGGATCGAGATGCAGCGAGAGGGGCTCGGCGTTCGCCGGCCCCGCGGCGGCGGCCGCCGCCGACAAGGCGGCTGCCAGCAGCCGGAGGGCGGGTGGACGGCGGCGACGCCGCGGGCCAGAGCTGACGCAGGTCGTCATCGAGCCCTTCCGGGAAGGAACCGGCGGCGGTCCGCCATCCGCGCTGCGTACTCGGGGAGGCCGAGAAGCGCCTCCTCCTCCGTGGCGACGCGGGCCTTCAGGATCGCGAGGAACGCGGCGCCGAACACGAGCGCCGTCACCCAGGCTCCCCCCAGAAGCGGCAGCGCCGCCATCTCCCCCACGACCGCCACGTAGTTCGGGTGCCGCATCAGACGGTACGGGCCGCTCTGGACGACGATCGGCCGAGCCGGGATGAAGACGCGCATCGTGAACAGTCCGTCGAGGTGCAGGATCGCCCAGGCCTTGAGCCCCTTCGAGGCCAGGAAGAGCGCCGCCATCGCGACCACCCAGGCCCGCGGCGGGCGCGAGTCGCGGGCGGCGTGCTCCACGAGCGCGGCCACGAAGTGGAGAGTGTACACGGGCACCATCCAGAAGAAGACGGCCGGTGCGATCTCGCGGGCCCCCTCGCGCCGAAGGCGCCTCTCGTTCGTGAGAGCGAAGATCCGCTCCACGATCGCCAGCAGCGCGGCGAACGCGACGAAGAGCGCGTAGGGCGTGACGAGGCGGCTCATCATGCCATGAGCAGGCGGGCCATGAAGCGCGGCCGCAGCAGCTCCCCCGCCCCCGCCATGTCCCCCGCCACGCGCGCCAGGAGATCCGCCAGCCTCTGGTCCCGCGCCAGCTTGCCCACCGTCCAGTCGGCCAGCCGCGGGCTGGCGAGGATCCTCTGCAGCAGCCGGTCGAGCCGCAGGCGGCCCTCGAAGGCCGCGCGCCGCCTCCAGGCGTAGGGCCTGAGATCCGCGGCGTCGAGGCGATCGCGCCGCAGGCACTCGGCAAGCGTCTCGGCCGCCATCTCGCCGCCGCGCAGCGCCATGTAGATCCCCTCCCCCGTGAAAGGATCGAAGAAGCCGGCCGCATCCCCCACCAGGAGGGCTCCATCGGCGACGACACCGGAGGTCCGGCACGCCATCGGGCCGGTGGCCAGGAAAGGACCCGCCCGGCGCGCTCCCAGGAGCCGCCGGCGCGTCGCGGGGACCCTGGAGATGGCGGCGTCGAAGAAGGACTCGAGGTCCCTCCGTCCCGGGATCCGCCACTCCGGGCGGCGGGGATCGACGACGATACAGACGTTGCACAGCCCCTCCGGCAGCGGGTTCAATCCGCAGTACCCGTAGGGCGTGACGATCATTTCGCCGTGCCCGGGAGGCGTCACAACACCTTCGTAGTGGGCCATCACGGCCCACCGCCTGTGATGAGGCTCCTTGCGCCGCAGCCCGAGACGGCGCGCCACGAGCGAGTTGCGTCCGTCGGCGCCGACGAGCGCGCGGGCGCGCACCCGCTCGCCTGCGGGCAGGATCTCGATGCGGTAGGTCCCGTCCCGTTCGCGCTCGAAGTGCTCGACCCGCGAGCCCTCGCGCACCTCGACCCCGGATCTCCCGGCGTGTCGCAGGAGTGCCTGGTCGAGGTCGAGCCGCCGCAGCGAGAATCCGGCGGCGGCGCCGCGGTAGCGGCCGAGGACGCTCGTCCCGCCCGGGGCGACGACCGCCATCCCGAGGGGCCGCAGCGGCCGGAGCGCAGCGATCTCAGGAGCCACGCCGAGCCGCTCGAAGAGGACCGCCGCCGGAGGCGGGAGATACTCGCCGCAGATCTTGGGCCTCGGGAACCGGGCCGCATCGCACAGCAGCACCGCAAGGCCCTGGCGGGCCAGGTGCGTGGCGGCGGTCGATCCGGCGGGCCCGCCGCCCGCGACCAGCACGTCCCAGACGCCTCTCGATGCCATCACGAGCCACAGTCCCGCAACACGAGCGCCGCGTTCTTGGATCCGAAGCCGATGCAGTTGCACAGGGCGAGCCGCGGACGGGCCGGGCGGGCCCGGTTCGGCACGTAATCGAGGTCGCAGGCCGGATCGGGGTTGTCGTAGTTGATGGTGGGCGGCAGGAGACCGTGGGCCATCGCCAGGACCGTCGCCGCCACGCCGGCGGCGCCGCATGCCCCCTGGGGGTGTCCGATCATGGACTTGGTCGCCGAGCAGGGTACTTTGGCGGCGCGGGCCCCGAGGAGGCTCTTCACGGCCTGGGTCTCCACCCGATCATTCTGCTCGGTCGAGGTGCCGTGGAGGTTGATGTAATCGACCTCGTCGGTCGAGGCGCCGGCCGACTGCAGCGCCAGCCGCATGGCGCGCGTCGACTCCTCCCCCGCGTCCTTCATGTGGACCCGATGGTAGGCATCGCAGGTGGCGGCGTAGCCCGCGACTTCCGCGAGGATCGGAGCGCCGCGGCTTCTGGCGTGCTCCCGCTCCTCGAGCACCAGGAGGAACGCCCCCTCCCCGAGGACGAAGCCGCTTCTATCGCGACTGAAAGGGCGGGAGGCCCGGCCCGGCCTGTCGTTCCAGCCGACCGCCGCGGCCCGCATGCGGCAGAACCCTTCCATCATGCCGCGCGTGATGCAGGCCTCGGCACCTCCCGTGAGCAGGATCGGCTGATCGCCCCGCTGGATGGCGTGCAGCGCGTACCCGATGGCGTCGGTGCTGCTGGTGCATCCGTTGCTCAGGACGTGCGACGGCCCGGTGAACCCGAACGCGATCGACAGCTCGCTCGACACCATCCCCAGCACGGAGGAGGAGATGGCGAACGGGTTGACGCGGTGGATGCCCTGGCGGTAGTACGCCTCGTACTGGCGCTCCGCGAAGTCGACGGCGCCAGCTCCGCTGCCAACCACCACGCCGATCCGGCGCCGGACCTCGGCCGGCAGGCCGCCGTTCATCAGGCCGGCGGCGGCCAAGGCCTCGCGCGCCGCGGCGAGCGCCATCGGCACGACCCGACCGACGCGCTTCAAGTCCGAGGCGGGGACGTGGTCGGCGGGATCGAAGTCCGGGACCTCGGCCGCCACCTGGCACGGGAGATCTCCGGGGTCGAACAGGGTGGCCCGCCGCGTGGCGCTGCGCCCCTCCGCGATCCCGCGGCGGAAGGCCTCGGCACCCATTCCGAAGGGCGAGACCACGCCGATGCCTGTGACCACCGCCCTCGAAGCCCGCATGGGTCACCCGGGACGGAGAGTCTACCACCCCCGGATCGAGAGGCGCGGAATCCGCTTGACGCCGGTCCCGAGTCACCGTACATGATTCTTCCGAAAGCCGCACAGGCCAAGCCTTTCGACGGAATGAGGCGCCGGGTGGGCGACCGGGAGCGGAGGGGGGGCCTCGGCCGGGAGGGAGGGGTATGGCTGGTCGGACTGCCGGGCCTGGCCCGACCTGGCTCGCCGCCCGACGGCACCGCCTCCTCACCCGGCGCCTCGTTCTCGGCGGCCTCCTCTGCGCCCTGCCGGCGGGGTTCCTGCCGTTTCCGGCGCAGCAGGGAGACGCTGCCCCCGCCGCGGGCGCGAGCGCGTGCCGGGTCGCTCTCGCAGGGTACGACGCCGGCGGCCATAGGGTCTTCCGGACCATCGCCCTCGCCCTGGACCGGCCCGGTCTGGTCGTCACCCCGCTGCACACGCTGGAGCGTGGTGGTGCGCGCTGGGAGCGACTGGCGGTCGAGGAGGAGAGCGCCGGAAGCACGGCTGCGGAGGTCGTCGGCGTGGCGTCGCTCGATCCGGCCGCCGACCTCGCCTATCTGAGCGTCCCCGGGTCCCCGTCCTGCGCGGCCCAAGCAGCAGGCGACGCCGCAGCAGGAGCCGGGACTCCGGCCGCGCCGGCCGGCCAGGCCGGGACGCAGGTGCTGGTCCTGCGAGAGCGAAGCGGCTACCGTCCGCCGGCGGCCGGCGGCCAGATCCTGAGGCAGGTTGCCCTTCCGGGTGGCCGACGCCTGATCCTGGCGCGCCTGCTCGACGCCAGGGGCGCCGAACCCGGGCTGATGATCGACGCGAGCGGGGCGCTCGTCGGATCGGTGGCACCGGCTCCGCCCGGCAGCGACCAGGCCCTCCTCGCCGTGGTCGCGGCCGCGCCTCCCCCATCCGGAGAGGACAGCGATCCCACCCCGCCGCGCTCGGTCCTGGCCGCGAGGGCCGCTCCGACGTTCTCCGGCACGCCCGCCGGCATCGCGGCCCAGGCACTCCTCCTCGGAGGGGCCGGACGCACCGAGTCTGCGATCGAAAGCCTCGATGACGCGCTTTTACGTGGCGGCGAGACCGCGGCGCTCCTGCTCGAGCGGGGCACCCTGCAGTACGCATCCGGACGCTTGCCGGCCGCCGTCCGCGACTTCTCGCGGGCGGCCCAGGTCGATCCGTCCTCCTACCTGGCTCGCTTCAACCTGGGTGTCGTCCTGGGGGCCAGCGGGCGCTACGACGAGGCGGCTGCGGCCTTCCGCGAAGCACGCGATCTCGCGCCCTCCAATCCACGGGTGCGCTTCGAGCTCGCCCTGGCGCTCCGGGCCGGCGATCACGGCGAGGCCGCCAGAGGAGAATTGGAGACCCTCGACCGTCTCGACCCGACCCTCGCCCGCGAGCTCAGACTCCTGCTCGGATTCTAAGCCAGGTCCTGCAAGTTACTGAAATAGAAATATGTTAATCCGCGCATATCACTTTATAGTCTATATGCATATTCATCAAACGCTTTAAGGACTTGCCATGAGACACCTAATACATATATTTCATCCCGCCTTGGTCCCGCTCCATGGCGACCGGGGAGGCCTCCGGCCGTTCCGGAGGCACAGGAAAAGGGAGGGGATGCGTGATGAGAGGGTTGACTGCAGCCCGGCTCGGTCTCGTGCTCGCCGCGATGACGGTGCTGGTGGCGCCGGCCACGGCACAGGAGCTGACGTCGGGCACGATCTCGGGAAAGGTCGTCGATCCTTCGGGCCATCCGATCGCCGAGGCGGTGATCATCGCCACCTGCGACATGGGAACGCGGACCGGCGAGACGGACGAGAACGGCCAGTTCCTCATGCCCTTCCTGAGGCCCGGCAGCTACACGCTCCGGATCGAGGCCCCCGGCGGCTTCAACAGCGTCGTCCAGAAGGACGTGGTCGTCGCCCTCAACCAGAGGACGCAGCTCTCCTTCACGCTCCAGCCGGGCGTTACGGAGACGGTCATCGTGAGCGCCCAGTCGCCGCTGGTCGACCCGAAGTCGACCTCGAGCGGCACCAACATCAAGTACGACGACTTCGCCGGATCGGTCCCGCTTGGCCGCTCGTTCACCGACACCTACGCCGTAGCGCCCGGTGTGGTGAGCGGCATCGGAACGGGCACCGGCAACTACTCGATCAGCGGCTCCTCGGGCCTCGAGAACATGTACCTCATCGACGGCGTCAACATCACCAACACCGGCTACGGCGGCATCGGCGCCTACAACCTGGTGTACGGGTCGCTCGGCACCGGCGTGACGAGCGAGTTCCTGGACGAGGTCCAGGTGAAGACCGGCGGCTTCGAGGCCGAGTACGGGCAGGCGCTCGGCGGCATCATCAACACCATCGTCAAGTCGGGCACCAACGACTTCAAGGGGAGCGTGACCTTCTACAGCAGCCCCGGCGCCACCGAGTCGGCGCGCAAGGAGGTCAACCTCGACACCGGCAGCGTCAACATCACCGACGAGACGGTCAACGACTTCGCGTTCTCGGTCGGCGGGCCTATCGTCAAAGACAAGATGTTCTACTTCTTCGCCTACAATCCCGTGTTCACGACGCAGAGCATCCGGGCCACGAACCAGGCCAACCCCGCGTACGACGCGGCCTCGGCCGGTGTCTCGGCGTTCGACGAATCGACCGCGAACGGATTCGGCGTCACGTCGCCGCTCGCCTTCCCCTCGTCGACGGGCGAGTTGGAGCGGACGCGCCGCTCGCACAACTACGCCGCCAAGCTCTCGTTCATGGTGAACCCGAAGCACCAGGTCGAGCTGACCATGTTCGGAGACCCCTCCGAGGGTCCCATGGGCCCGCAGCGCGGCAGCGCCGCCCTCCACCTCGACGTGGACCAGGGCGGGGGTGAGAGCGCCATCCGCTACGGCTCGAACAACGCCGCCCTGAAGTGGAACGCCGTCCTCACGCCGCACTTCTTCATGGAGACCCAGATCGGCTGGCACGACGGGCGTTTCCGCGAGGAATCGGAACTCAACGAGTTGGAGTACCGCGATCTCCGCAACGTGCAGGAGTTCATCCGCGGGGCCAACAGCTACGACCCCGGAGGCGGAGCCTTGCCGCTCCAGATGAGCCCGGTGAGCACGCGGCGCGGCGGCGTCGGCTTCATCTCCAATCAGGACGACGAGAGCCTGCAGTTCCTGCTCAAGATGACCTCCGTGGTCGGGAAGCACGAGCTGAGGTACGGGCTGCAGTACGATGACATCTCCTACCGCGAGGCCTCCACGTACACCGGGCCTTCGATCAACGTCGGCCTGCCCGTGAGCAGCACCGCCGGCGACCCGGTCGACGCCGACCTCAACGGCGTCCAGGATTTCATCTCCCTGCCGACGCAGGGAGGTGTCCTCGTCGACGTGCGCAACACCGTGGGGAGCGATCCGCTGGTCGCCTACGACAGCGGCAACCGCTTCCGCGTCGTGCGGGCCCGCATCGGACCGCAGCCCCCGGCCACTCAGGCCGACGAGACCAGCCTGTTCTTCCAGGACACCTGGAGCCTGCACCCGCGGGTCACCCTCAAGGCGGGCCTGCGCTACACGACCGAGACGATCCAGGGCGCGGGCGATTTCACCCTGCCATTCGGCACGCAGGTGGTGAACTTCTTCGGCATCGACTCGCGGATCTACACGCCGGGATCGACCACGTTCAGCCCGTCCGATTACACCTTCTCCGGCAACTGGGCCCCGCGCCTCGGCGTGGCCTGGGACGTGCTGGGGAACGGCAAGAGCCGCGCCTGGCTGAACCTGGCGCGCTACTTCGAGCGCGTCCCGAACGACCTCGCGGTGCGGGCCTTCTCGAGCGAGATCGGCATCAGCTTGCAGGACTACACGGATCGGGCCCTGACCTCGCCACGCACCCTCGGGTTCACGGTCCCGTGTGACGACGGCGGGGGCGGCTCCACGCCCTGCGAGCCGTCCGGCCCCGTGTTCACGCAGGGGATCGAGCAGACGACTGTGGTCGAGGGGACCAAGCTCCCGTACGAGGACGAGATCTCGGCCGGCTTCGCCTTCATGGTGAGCCCCGAGTCCTCCGTCGAGGTCCGGGCGATCTACCGGCAGCAGGGCCGGGTCCTGGAGGACGTGCAGGTCAACGCCGTGGAGCAGATCCAGAATTTCTACTACGGCTATGCCTACGGCTACCCCTACGATCCGTTCGGCGGCAGCTCCTCCACGCCGGTCAGCAGCGCCTACCCCGCGTCGGTCTTCGGCGCCTACCAGCTGGCCAACCCGGGGACCAAGAACGTGCCCCAGGGCGGGCAGTTCGGCTTCCCGGACGCCAAGCGTGAGTACAAGGCGCTCGAGGCCATCTACACCCGGAGGATGTCGAAGCACTGGTCGATGTTCGCCAATTACCGGTTGGCCCGCCTGAGCGGCAACTACGAAGGGCTGTTCCGCAACGACAACGGCCAGAGCGACCCGAACATCACCTCTCTCTACGATTTCCCCGACTCCCCCCTGATGCGGGGGCAGTTCCTGGATGGGCCGCTGCCGTCGGACGTGACGCACGTCGTGCACGTCTATCCGTCGTACCAGTTCGACAACAAGCTGAGGCTCGGGGCGAACCTGTCCTGGTTCTCGGGCGTGCCGCGCACCTCGCTCCTGGCCCACCCGATCTACCAGAACTCCGGCGAGATCCCGGGCATCGATCCGATCTACGCCTACTGGGCCGACGACGGCCTGGGAAGCCTTGAATTGCGCAGCACGAGCAGCCTGTCCACCGCTCTCACCGACCCGGACGCCACCAATCCCGGGGCCGTGTTCCTGCAGTCCTACACGCCGGTCAAGCGCGGGAACCTGGGCCGGACCCCGGACCTCATGACGCTGGACCTGCACGCCGATTACCCGTTCACGGTCGGCGACAACACGCTCCGGCTGTTCGTCGACGTCTTCAACGTCTTCGACACACAGACGGAAACGGCGTTCGTCGACACGATCGAGTTCTCTAGCGGCGTGACCGACCCGAACTACGGCAAGCCGCTCGCCTACAACAGCCCGCGCAGCGTCCGGTTCGGCATGCGCTGGGACTTCTAGGCGCGCGTCGGGCGGCCTGAACGGGAGGCACCCGCCGCAGGCCGACCTGTCCTGTCGGCCGTTTATACTGTCGGCCGTGAATCGCGGCGCGCGGGCACAAGGGGTAATCCGGGGTCCTGGCCTTGTCGTCGCCGGTGCTTTCGCCCTCCTCGTCGCCCTGGCGCCCTTCTGCGTCGTGCGCGTGCCCGACGAGGCCGTGGGAGCGACGCCTGCGGCGCTGCTCGGGCCCGGCTTTCACCTGAAAGCACCCGGCGGGACCGTCCGCGTCGTCCCTCTCGCGGGGCGGCGAGAGGCCGTGGACTTCACCTGCACGACCGAGGAGGGCGCCTCCCGGGACGTACGCCTGGCGCTGGCCTACAGGCTCGATCCGGCCCGCCTCGCCCCTCTGGCCGCATCCGTCGCCGAGGGCGGACCCGAGGGTGCTATCGCCCTTCTTGCACGTGCGGCGCTGCAGCCGTTCGCGACAACGGCGCTCCTCGCGTCCCAGGGAGCGGGCGGCGCCCGGGCTCCGCTGCCGGGCGCGGCGTTGGACGCCGTCCTGGCGGCTCTTCGAGACGCAGGCGTCGAAGCCTCCGACCTGAGCGGCTCGATCGGACCGCCCGGGAGCCTGTCGCCCGGGGCGGCGACGTCCGGTCCTCCGGAGCGCCTGCCAACGGGCATCCGGCTCGTCCTCATCGGACTCGACGGCGCCGACTGGCGGATCATCGACCCGCTCATGCGCCAGGGCCGCCTGCCGCACCTGCGCCGCCTGGCGGAGCAGGGCACCCGGGCGGCGCTGCGCTCCTACGACCCGATGATCTCTCCCCTGCTCTGGACCACGATGGCGACCGGGGTCGGCCCCGACCAGCACGGCGTCGCCGATTTCCAGGCCGTCGACAAGGCGACCGGGAGGCGCGTCCCGATCACGAGCCGGTTCCGGAGGGTCAAGGCGCTCTGGAACATCCTGGGGGACGCGGGCGGGACGAGCGCCTTCGTCGGCTGGTGGGCCTCCTACCCGGCGGAGGAGGTGCGCGGCTGGCAGGTGTCGAACCTGGTGGCGTTCGAGACGGTGCGGCCGCGGCCGGCCGACCGCCCGCAGCCGGCCGGCCTGGTCTGGCCTCCCGACTACCTGGCCGGCGTTCAGCCGCGCCTCGTCACCGCCGCCGATGTCCGCTACGAGGAGATCCGCCCGATCCTGAACATCGGCCGCGACGAGTTCGAGGCGGCGCGCGAGGAGGTGCTGCACCCGTCCCCCTCCGACACCACGGGAGAGAACAAGAAGGCGGTCCAGCGGCCCGTGCCCCTCGCCCTCTCGATCCTGATCGGGTCGCGCAACTACGCCGCCATCGCAGCCGATCTCGCCGCGCGGCGGCCCGACCTGACGGCCGTCTACTTCGAGGGGATCGACATGATGGGCCACCGCTTCCAGCATTGCCTGCCGCCACGCATGGCGATCTGCAGCGAGGCGGAGGCCCGGCGCTACGGCGAGGCCGTCACCGGCTTCTACGTCCTGCAGGACCGGCTGATCGGCGCGATCCTGGAGGCGGCGGGGGACGACGCGACCGTCCTCGTCGTCTCGGACCACGGGTTCCGGTCGGGCGCCGCGCGGCCCGCCGGCATCCTGCCGTACACGACGCAGCAGCCGGTCGAATGGCACGACCCCGAGGGGATCTTCATCTTGAGCGGGAGAGGAGCGAAGCGCGGCGAGCGGCTCGGCGAGCGCCCGACCCTATTTGACATCGCCCCGACCATCCTCCACCTCCTCGGTCTCCCCGTGGCCGAGACGATGCCGGGCCGGGTCCTTCTCCAGGCTCTCGACGAACGGTTCGCCGCGGGCCGCGCCGTGCGCCGCATACCGACCTACGAGGGGACGGGAGGCCTGCCGGCCAGGACGGAGCCGGCGAACGATCCGGGAGCGATGCAGGCCGAGGCCGAGCTATTGGATACCCTGAGAGCCCTGGGCTACATCGGCGGCGACGAAACCTCTCCCGCCTCGGGGGCGGCTCCCGAGTCGCTGGATCGGAGCGCCGCCGCAGGCCCGGGCGCCGACACGCAGGTCTTCTACCACCGCAACCTCGCGACCTACTTCCTGAAGCGGCAGGACTATGCGCGGGCGGTGGAGCAACTCCTGCTCGCCAACCAACGCCAGAAGATGCCGAAGACCTACCAGATGCTCTCAGAGGCGTACCTCGGTCTTGGGCGGCGCAAGGACGCGCTCGCGGCGCTCCGGGAGTCGCTCGATGTGCTGTCGGAGGCCGATGCCGAGCCGGTGCTGTGGCTGGTCCAGATCCAGCTCGGCGATCCGGGAGGACGCGCGGCGGCCGAGGAGGACGTGAGGCGTTACGCCGCGCGCACGGCAGCCAAGCCGGGCCTCGACGACGCGATCGGCGGACTACTGGAGGAGGCCGGCGGGGACGGTGCTATGGCGATCCGGCGCTACCGGGCCTCTTTCGCCTCCGATCCCCTGCGCGTCCTGGTGGCGCAGCGGCTGTACGCCCTGGAGCCTCTCGAGCGCCGCCAGTCGCTTCTCCTGCCCGCGCTTCGGTCGGCCGTGGGGAAGGACCCGCGCCTCGACGAATACCAGAACATGCTGGGAGCCCTTCTCGCCGAAGCGGGCCGGGATCAGGACGCCTTGACGGCGTTCCGCCGGGCGGTCGAGGTCGATCCCGACAACGCGCGCTTCGCCGCCAACCTCGCCGGCGCCTACGTCCGTCTTGGCCGGTGGGCGGAGGCGGCGGAGGCCTACGAGCGGGCCGCGGCGCTGTCCCCCTCCTCGGGCACCGCCCTCAAGCTGGGATCGGTCTATCGCCGCCTGAAGCGTCCCGAGCGCGCGCTGGCCGCCTTCGAGCAGGCGCGCGCCCTTGGCGACTCGTCGCCAGGGCCGTTTCTGGGGATTGCCCTGGCGCAATCGGAGCTCGATCGTCTGCCGCAGGCGCTCGAGACGTTGCGCGAGGGGATCGCCCGGCATCCTGGCGACGCCGCACTCGCCCGGCTCCAGCAGGATTTGTCCCGTCGCTCCGCCCGGGGAGGGTAGAGGGCGCGCGGCAAAGCCTGGCTTACGAGCCCTGCTGCAGCGCGCGCAGGCGATTGCCCGCCAGGGCGCGCAACGGATCGTCCTGCTGCTGCACCCGCGCCAGGAAGTCCTGATACGCCCGCCGGGCGTCGTCCTTTCGATCGAGGGCCTCGTACGCCTGGCCGAGGTCGTACCACGGGCGCACCAGCCAGGGCGCCGCGCGCAGCGCGTCCTGGAGCGGCAGGATGGCCGCCAATGGCTGACCCGCGACCAGATAGGCGCGCCCCATGGCCGCCTGGACCGCCGGGTCGCCGGGCGATCGGGCTTGTGCTGCCCGCAGCTCCGCAATCGCCTCGTCGGCGTGGCCCATCTCCGTCAGCAGGTCGCCCAGGGCGAGCCGCTCGTCGGTGTCGTCCGGACGCGCCGCGACCGCCTCGCGGTAGGCGAACGCGGCCGCTTCCCGCTGCCCCTGGCGCCTGCGGCAGGCACCGATCTCCGCCTGCAGCAGGCCCACGAGCGGGGCCCTGCCGACGCCGCCGGCCGATGCGGCCGCGGCGCTGCCGTCCTCGAACGCAGGCAAAGTCCCGGCGCCCGTGGCCGCCAGGGCCTCCTCGTACACGGCCAGGGCCTCGGCCGTCCGGTCCTGCATCCGCAGGGCCGCGCCGAGCAGCGCCAGAAGAGCCGGAGGCGCATCCCGGCCGGCCCCCTGCGACAGGAGGGCCCGCAGATCCTCCAGCGCCCGCCGCGCTCGCGCGCCGTCGCCCGACCGGAGGGCGACCGTGGCTTCCTCCAGAAGCGGCACCGAGCCCGTCGCGATCCGCGCCGGCGCCATCGGCGCCATGAGAGAGGCCAGTGGCTCGACCGATTCCAGGGTCCGCCGCATCTCCGCGGCGCGCCCCCTCTGGGTGGACGCGAGATTCCGCATCTCCCCCGGATCGCGCCGCAGGTCGTAGAGCTCGTCGGCGGCGCCCTCGATCAGCTTCCAGCCTCCCGAGCGCAGAGCGCGCGCGGGTGCCAGGCCCAGAAGGTCCCGCCCGCGGACGCTCACCGAAACGGCCGGTAGCGGCGCCAGCTCCCCGCCGGGGTCGAGGAGCGGCACCAGGCTCACGCCATCCGGGGGCTCCGGAGCGGCGAGGCGCAGCAGGTCCAGGAGCGTCGGCATCAGATCGAACAGCCGCACCTGCTCCGGGATCGACCGATCGCGCGCTCCCACGCCGGGGAGGCGCAGCGCCATCGGCACCCGGATCGATTCGTCGTAGAGTGCTAGGCCCGCGGCCGTCTCGCCGTGCTGCCCGAGTGCGATGCCGTGCGACGAGACGACGGCGACGAGCGTGTGCCCCATCACCCCGAGCGACGACAGCCGGGCCAGGAGCCTCCCGATCTCCGCATCCGACTGCTCCACCTCGGCGTCGTACGCCTCGCGCGGGCGGCCGAGCGGCCGCGGGGCCGCCACCGGGTGCGGCGGCAGAGGGTCCGCGATCTGGACCCAGAGGAAGAACCGGGCGCGGAAGTTCTCGTCCAGCCAGCCCCGGGCCGCGGCGACGACCTCCGGTGCCGGCCGATCGGCGAGCGGGCGGGCCGTCGCCGGACGGTCGGAGGCGTGCGGCTCGTCGAACCGATCGAAGCCGCGCGCCAGTCCGGTGGCGCGGCCCAGGGCGGACGTGCCGACGAACGCCGCGGTCCTGTACCCGGAGGACCGCAGGATCTCCGCCAGCGTCGCGCGCCCGGGAGGCACTGTCCCCCCCAGATCCAGAATCTCCGACCGGCCCGCAGGCGAGAGCCCCAGGAGGAGCGCGACGTGGGCCGGAAACGTCGCCGGAGCCGGCGAGATCGCCTGCTCGAACCGGAAGCCCTCGCTCACCAGCCGATCGAGGTGGGGCGTCGGCGACAGCGGCGCCTCGCCGTACGATCCGAGCCGGTCGGTCCTCAACCCGTCCAGCGTGATCAGCACCAGGCTCGCCTCCTCCGGGATCTGGCTTCGCACCAGGCCCGGCCGCGGCCGCTTGAGCGGCGGCCCTCCCGGCGGGGTCAGGCGCCAGGCGAGAAGCCCCAGAAGCGCGGCCACGAACAGGAAGGAGACAAGTCCCCAGACCTGCATCAGGCGGTGCCGCGAGAAGGAGGCCATCAGCGGTCGTCGAAATCGTCCAGGAGCATCAGGTCGACCGGATCCCCCGCGGCGAGCGTCGCGACCTCGGCCGGAGCGATCGCCAGGGCGTTACCGCGCGCGCAGGAGGCAAAATCGGCCGAGCCGCTCGTCGTCAGGACTTCGACGACCAGCCGCTCCGCCTCCCAGCGGGCGCGCGCCTGATAGAAGCCCGTGCGTCCCTGCCGCTGGCGCAGTGGCGTCGCGAGCCGGCCCCGCACGGGCGTCCTGCGCGGCGCGGGATGCCCCGCCATCTTCCGCAGCGCCGGGAGCAGGAAGACCTGGAAGATGACGTAGCTCGACACCGGATTCCCCGGGCAGCCGGCGACGATGGCGGCGCCCCGGCGGCCGAAGGTGAACGGCTTGCCGGGCTTGATCGCGACACCCTCGATCAGGATCTCGGTGCCCAGAGATCGCAGGACCTTGCCGACGAGATCGTACACGCCCATCGACACGCCGCCCGAGAGCACGAGCAGATCCGCCCGGAGCCCTGCCTCGATCGCCTCGCCCAGGGCGGACTCCCGGTCCGGAGCAATGCCGATGTCGAGCACGTCCGCTCCGGCCCGGGCCGCGAGGGCCGCGAGGGCGGGGCCGTTGGAGTTGCGGATGCGTCCCGGGCCGGGTACCTCCCCCGCCGGCACCAGCTCGTCCCCGGTCGCGAGGACGGCGACACGCGGCCGCGCGCCGACCCGCACGACCTGCCGGCCGCAGGCCGCCAGGACCCCGATCTCGCCGGCCCCGATGAACTCGCCGGCCGGCAGCAGCAGGTCGCCCGCCCTGACGTCGGCACCGCGGCGCGCCAGGTTGTCGCCCGGCCGCGGCGAGGCGAGGGCGCGGACGCGCCGCGCGTCGCCAGGCACCGGCTCCGACTGCTCGACGATGAGGACCGCGTCCGCCGAAGGCGGCAGCGGCGCTCCGGTCATGATCCGCGCCGCGGCGCCCGGCGGCAGCGGGAGCAGCGACGAGGGATCGGCCCCGGCCGCGATCTCCTGCACGACGGTCATGTCCCGGGGCACGGCGGCGAGGTCGCCCGCCTTCACGGCGTAGCCGTCCATCAGCGACTTGTCGAACGCCGGATAGTCCTGGTCGGCGCGGATCGCCTCGGCCAGGATGCGCCCCGCGGCCGCTTCGAGCGCCACCGGCTCGGAGGGCAGGACGGAGGTGGCCTGCAGGACGATCTCGAGGGCGCGATCGACGGAGAGGAGCTCCGGCATGGGCGGAGTATAGCCCTTCGGCACCTCGCAGCCGGTGCGGAAGCGCCCCTGTCCGCTCAGGCCAGGCGGCGGGCGCTCAGGACGCGCGGGATCCCCGCGAGGTCCGGCAGGACGAGGCAGTTCTCGAAGTCCGAGGCCGCCGCGTAGAGGCGTCGCAGGGCCTCCTCCTGCCCCTCGCCGATCTCGAGGATGAGACGGCCCCCCGGCCGCAGCCAGGCGGCGGCCCCCGCCGCGATGCGGCGGTGCACCGCCAGCGCGTCTCTCCCCGGCGACAGGGCCCGGCGCGGCTCGTGGTCGCGGACCTCGGGCTCGAGGCCGGCCAGATCCTGCTCACCGATGTAGGGCGGATTGCTCAGGATGGCGTCGAACGCGCCACTGGGGGCGCGCTCCGAGAGAGGCGCGAACAGGTCGCCCTGCAGGAACGTGATGCGCTCCAGAACGCCGTTCCGCAGCGCGTTCCCCCGCGCCACCTCCAGCGCCTCCTCCGAGACGTCGGTCGCCACGACCCGCGCGCCCGGCAGCTCGTGCGCGGTGG
Source organism: Candidatus Cryosericum sp. (assembly GCA_035649235.1). Taxonomy (GTDB): domain Bacteria; phylum Acidobacteriota; class Polarisedimenticolia; order Gp22-AA2; family Gp22-AA2; genus DASRJX01. The sequence continues at coordinate 6,013 of DASRJX010000127.1, read as the reverse complement.
CGACCGCCAGGCAGCCCGAGCCGGTCCCCAGATCGAGGAGGAGCGGGTCGGGCGGCAGCCCGGAGCGGAGCAGCGTCTCGACGAGGTGCTCGGTCTCCGGTCGAGGGATGAGAACCGCGGGCGTGACCTTGAACGGCAGGGACCAGAACTCCTGCTCGCCGAGGAGGTACTGCAGCGGCTCGCGCCCCGCCCGGCACGACACCAGGAGCCGGAAGCGCGCGGCCGCCTCCGGCCCGACCTCGCGATCGGGCCGGACGTGGAGCTGCGAGCGCGCCACGTCCAGGACGCGGGCCAGGAGGAGCTCGGCGTCGCGGCCGGGATCGGGGACGCCGCGCGCCGCGAGCCGGTCGCGAGCCTCCTCGACCAGAGCCGCTGCGGTCGTCATCCCGGGCCCCCGGTCAGACCTTGACTTCTTCCTTGAGGGCCTCGGCCTGGAAGTGGGCCGCGATCGGGCCGACGAGCGGATCGAGGTCGCCGTCCAGCAGGTCCGCCAGGCGGTGCACCGTGACGTTGACCCGGTGATCGGTCACCCGGTTCTGTGGGAAGTTGTAGGTCCGGATCTTCTCAGCGCGATCGCCGGTGCCGACCTGGCTGCGGCGGCTCTGCGCGATGGCGTCCCGCTGCTTCTGCATCTCGAGATCGAGGAGGCGCGACCGCAGCACCTTGAGGGCCCGGGCCTTGTTCTTGTGCTGCGATCGCTCATCCTGGCACTGCACGACGAGACCCGTCGGCAAATGGGTGATGCGGATCGCGGAGTAGGTCGTGTTGACGCCCTGCCCTCCGGGACCGGTGGCGCAGAAGGTGTCGACGCGCAGGTCCTTCTCGTTGACGGCGATCTGCACGTCATCCGCCTCGGGAAGGACGGCCACCGTCGCCGTGGAGGTGTGGATGCGCCCCGACGCCTCGGTCTCGGGGACGCGCTGCACGCGGTGCACGCCGCTCTCGTGCTTCAGCCGGCTGTAGACCTGCGTGCCGTTGATGAGGGCGATGACCTCCTTGACGCCGCCCAGACCACTGCTGCTCAGGTTCAGGATCTCAACCTGCCAGCCCCTCCGCTCGGCGTAGCGGCTGTACATGCGGAACAGCTCGGAGGCGAAGAGCGACGCCTCCTCGCCGCCGGTGCCGGCGCGGATCTCCAGGATGACGTTCTTCTCGTCGTTGGGGTCGCGCGGCATCAGGAGGAGCCGCAGCTCCTCGTGCAGCGCCGCGCGCTTCGGCTCGAGTCCCGCGAGGTCGTCGCGCGCCATGCCCTTGAGCTCCGGGTCCTCGAGGAGCGCCTTCGACTCCCTGACCTGGTCCTCGATCCGGCGGTACTCGCGGTACTTGAGGACGATGCGCTCCATCTCGGAGTAGCTCTTGGCGAGCTGCCGGTAGCGCTCCTGGTCGCCGATGAGGAGCGGATCGCTCATCTGGGCGCCGACCTGCTCGAACTTCGCCTCGAGGCTCTGGAGGCGCTCCAGGATGTCCACGGGAGGAAGGCCGGCGCGTCAGGCGCCGGTCGGTCCGGCGCTCCGGCGGGCCCGGGCGGGCTTCGCCTTGGTGGCTCCCGCCCGCCGGGCGGAGCGTCCCGCCGCCGTCGCCGCCGGGGCCGGCGATTCCGGGGCGGCGAGGCCCGCCTTGTAGCGCTTCTCGAAGCGCTCCACGCGGCCCGCCGAGTCGATGAGTTTCTGCTTGCCGGTGAAGAACGGATGGCACTTGCTGCAGATCTCCAGGCGGAACTCCGGATTGGTGGACCTCGTCTTGAAGGTCTCGCCGCAGGCGCAGGTGACCGTCACTTCGTGGTACTTGGGATGGATCCCGCTCTTCATGGAACTCTGCTCCTTGGGGACCCCCGTCCCCTCATGCACTTGCGACTCGCCCTGCCAACGGAATGGGCATTATAGCGGACCACGGACGCCCCTACAAGCCGCCGTGGGCCGGGCGTCTCACCCCATGGTGCTCATGGAGTCCAGGAACTCCTCGTTGTTCTTGCTCTTCTGCATGCGCTCGATCAGCAGCTCCATCGCCTCGACGGGCGACAGGGAGTTGAGCACCTTGCGCAGCACCCAGGACCGATCCAGCTCCTTCTTGGCGAGCAGCAGCTCCTCCTTGCGGGTGCCGGAGCGGGTCAGCTCGATGGACGGGTAGATGCGCCGGTCGGCCAGCTTGCGGTCGAGGTGGATCTCCATGTTTCCGGTGCCCTTGAACTCTTCGAAGATCACGTCGTCCATGCGGCTGCCCGTCTCGATGAGAGCCGTGGCCATGATGGTCAGCGAGCCACCCTCCTCGATGTTGCGGGCCGCTCCGAAGAACCGCTTGGGACGCTGCAGGGCGTTGGCGTCGACACCACCCGACAGAACCTTCCCGGAGGGCGGCACGATCTGGTTGTAGGCGCGCGCCAGGCGCGTGATCGAATCGAGCAGGATCACGACGTCCTTCTTGTGCTCGACCAGCCGCTTGGCCTTCTCGATGACCATCTCGGCCACCTGGACGTGGCGCGTGGCCGGCTCGTCGAAGGTCGAGGAGATCACCTCTCCGTTGACCGAGCGCTGCATGTCGGTGACCTCCTCGGGCCGCTCGTCGATCAGTAGCACGATGAGGACGACCTCGGGGTGGTTCTGGGTGATGCTGTTGGCGATCGCCTGCAGGAGCATCGTCTTGCCGGTGCGGGGCGCCGCCACGATCAGCCCGCGCTGCCCCTTGCCGATCGGGCAGAGGATGTCGAGCACCCTCGACGAGACGTTCTCGCGCGTGGTCTCGAGCTTGATGCGGGTGTTGGGATAGAGCGGCGTCAGGTTGTCGAAGAAGATCTTGTTGCGCGCCTGGTCGGGATGCTCGAAGTTGACTGCCTCGACCTTGATCAGGGCGAAGTAGCGCTCCCCCTCCTTGGGAGGACGCACCTGGCCCGAGATGGTGTCACCGGTGTGCAGGTCGAACTTGCGGATCTGCGACGGCGAGACGTAGATGTCGTCCGGGCCGGGGAGGTAGTTGTACTCGGGCGCGCGCAGGAAGCCGAACCCGTCCGGCAGGGTCTCGAGCACTCCCTCGGCGAAGATCAGCCCGCTCTTCTCGGTCTGGGCGCGGAGGATCTCGAAGATCAGCTCCTGCTTGCGGAGGGCCGTCGCGTTCGGCACGTCGAGCGCCTTGGCGATCCCGGTCAGCTCGGCGATCGACTTCTCCTTGAGGCTGCGGATGTCGAGCTTCTCGCCCGTCAGCTCGACGCGCGGGACGTCCTGGCGCTCCGACTCCTCGTCGAGGACGGTGCCCACGGCGACGTCGGGCTGCGGCGGCGCCCCCTGTTGCGGATCCGCCGGCGGGCGGCGGGGCGGTCGCCCTCCCTGCTCGCGGCCCGGCCCGCGGGGCGGGCGGGGCTCGCGGTTGCCTCTGGAATCACGGTCCGTTTCTTTTCCGTTCACGGTCGCATCCTTCTGCTGGCCGGGATCTCCGGCGTCGTCAGCGCTTGGTGTCGAGGGTTCGGTCTATGCGAAGCCCCGTCGTCGTCGGACGACGGGACAGGTTCCGGGGATCGCCTTCGCGAGCAGGCGTCGTCGATGGTCCGCCACAGCGCCGGCACGCCGTCACCCGACACCGCCGAGACCGGGAGCGGCGGCAGGTCGGATGGCAGGCCCAGCGCGGCGCCGGCCTGCCGGGAGGCCGGCAGGAGCTCCCTCCGGGACAGCTTGTCCGCCTTGGTCAGCACGACCGTATGGGGCACGCCCGCGGCCCGGAGCCAGTCGACGAGCTCCCGGTCGAGGGGCGTCGGAGGGCGCCGCGCGTCGGTGAGCACCACCGCCAGGTCCGGCCCCCGCCCTTCCAGGTAGGACTCGACGAACCCCTTCCATTCCTCGCGCATCGGCCGCGGCACCTTGGCGTACCCGTAGCCCGGGAGATCCACGAAGTAGCACCTCCCGTTGACCAGGAAGAAGTGAAGGGCTCGGGTCCTTCCCGGGGTCTTGCTGGTCCTGGCCAGTCCCTTCCGTCCGAGGAGCCTGTTGATCAGGCTCGACTTCCCCACGTTGGACCGCCCCATGAAGGCGATCTGGGGGAAACCGTCCCGCGGCAGTTGGCCGGCCGACTGGACGCTGGTCTTGAGGCAGCACGAGGTCACAATCATGATGGTGGCCTCCGGGGACGCCCGCCCGCCGCGGCCTGCCGTGGCCTTCGGGGAGCAGCACCCTTGGAGTTCCGGAGGATATGAGCGCCGGCCAGGGCCGCGCTCACGATTTCAACGCGCTTCTCGCCGTATCTGGATCGGGAACGGGATCGGCCTCTCGGGGCCGCTCCTCAATGGGTGATCGATCCGGGCAGACCTTTGTTGAGATCCTTATCGTATTCCTTGTCCACCTTCGGCGCGGTCTCACGCTCCAGGGCGATCTGGAGCACTTCATCCATGGTGTCCACCAGGCGGAACTCCAGCGATTTCTGGACGTCGTCCGGCACGTCCGCGAGGTCCTTCTCGTTGTCGCGCGGGAGGATGACCGTCCGGACACCGAGCCGGTGGGCGGCCAGCACCTTCTCCTTGACCCCGCCGATCGGCAGAACCTTGCCGCGCAGGGTGATCTCGCCGGTCATCGCCACGTCCCCACGGACCGGCGTCTTGGTCAGGAGCGAGGCGAGCGCCGTCGCCATGGTGATACCCGCGGAAGGCCCGTCCTTCGGGATGGCCCCCTCGGGCACGTGGATGTGGATGTCGAACTTGCGGTGGAAGTCGTCGTCGATCCCGAGCATGCTGGAGCGGGAGCGGATGAACGACAGCGCCGCCTGCGCCGACTCCTGCATGACGTCCCCCAGCTTGCCGGTGAGCATCAGCTTCCCGCGCCCCTTCATCAGCGTCGCCTCGGTGGTCAGGATCTCGCCGCCGACCTCCGTCCAGGCGAGCCCCGTGGCCACGCCGACCTCCGGTTTCTTGTCCACGTTGGGCGACCGGAACCTGGGGACGCCGAGGAGCTCGCTGATGTGCTCCGAGCGGACGGTGAAACTGAACTCCGGCCCCTCCTTCACCACCCGCCGCGCCAGCTTGCGGCAGATGGACGCGATCTCGCGCTCAAGGTTGCGCACGCCGGCCTCGCGCGTGTACTTCTCGATCACGTCGCGGATCGCCCCGTCTTCCAAGTCGAACTTCTTCGGGTCGAGGCCATGGTTCTTGAGCTGCTTCGGAAGCAGGAAGCGGCGGGCGATCGCCTCCTTCTCGAGCAGCGTATACCCGGCCAGGCGCAGCACCTCCATGCGGTCCTTGAGGGCGGGCGGAATCGGATGGAGGACGTTCGCCGTGCAGATGAACATGACCTGGCTGAGATCGAACTCGGTGTCGAGATAGTGATCCAGGAAGGAGCAGTTCTGCTCCGTGTCCAGGACCTCCAGCAGCGCCGAGGATGGATCGCCGCGGAAGTCCATGCTCATCTTGTCGACCTCGTCGAGCAGGAAGATCGGGTTCTTCGTGCCCGCCTTCTTCATCATTTGGATGACCTGCCCCGGGAAGGCCCCGATGTAGGTCCGGCGGTGGCCCCGGATCTCGGCCTCGTCGCGCACGCCGCCGAGGCTGACGCGCACGAACTTCCGTCCCATCGATCGAGCGATCGACTGGGCGAGCGAGGTCTTGCCGACGCCCGGCGGGCCGACGAAGCAGAGGATCGACCCCTTCATGGTCTTGTGGTTGACGAGCCGGCGCACGGCCAGGAACTCGATGATCCGCTCCTTGACCTTCTCCAAGCCGTGGTGGTCCTCGTTGAGCACCTTCTCCGCGAAATCGAGATCGCGAATCTCCTTCGAGCGCTTGTGCCACGGGACCGACAGGAGCCAGTCGAGGTAGTTCCGCGACACGGTCGCCTCGGCCGAGACCGGCGGCATCACCTCGAGGCGCTTCAGCTCCTGGAGGGCCTTCTCGTTGGCCTCCTTCGGCATCTTGGCGTTCTGGACGCGCTGCTTGAGCTCTTCCATCTCGTTGAGCTTGTCGTCCTTGCGGCCCAGCTCCTGCTGGATCGCCTTCATCTTCTCGTTGAGGTAGTACTCCTTCTGCGCCTTCTCCATCTGCTTC
>DASRJX010000126.1:0-16630 GCA_035649235.1 Candidatus Cryosericum sp. | reverse complement strand
TGTCCGCCAGGAAGTAGCGCGTATACGGAACACCGGCCGGCACGTGATACTTCGCTCCGGGATCGAAGTCCTCGTCCTTGCGCGCAATGGGCGCCGCGACGCCCTGGTATTTCAACCGCAGCGCCCACCAGGCCTTGTTGTAGTCCGCGGGCGTGATCTCCCCCGAGAAGACTTTCCACCGCCACTGGTCGATGAGCAGGCCGAACGGCAGGAACGCGACCTTCTCGAGGGCCATGCGCAGGAGGAGCGCCGTGTCGCTGCCGAGAGCCGGGTCGCGGTCGAGGAGCCCGATCTTCTTGAGGTAGGCCGGGGTGATCGACAGCGCGATGGTGTCGCCGAGCGCCTCGTGGAACCCGTCGTTGGCGCTGTCGCGGAACAGGAACGGCTGGGCGCGGTAGGCGCGCTGGTAGTAGTTGTGGCCGAGCTCGTGGTGGATGGTGTTGAAGTCCTCGTTGTTGATCTCGATGCACATCTTGATACGCAGGTCCTGGTCGTTGTTCACGTCCCAGGCGCTGGCGTGGCAGACGACGTCGCGATCGGCGGGCTTGACGAACTGTGACCGCTCCCAGAATGTCGGCGGCAGCGGATCGAAGCCGAGCGAGGAGAAGAACCCCTCTCCGTACTTGACCATCCCGCGCGGGTCGACCTTGCGGGCCTTCAGGATCTCGGTCAGGTCGAAGCCGGGGTCACCCTCCGCTGGCTTGACGAGCGGGTAGACGTTCGACCAGTCCTGGGCCCAGATGTTCCCCAGGAGGTGCGCCGGGATCGGGCCGGTCGGCGGGACCACGTCGGGGCCGTACTTCTCCGACAGGCGGGCGCGCACGTAGGCGTGCAGCGATTCGTAGAGAGGCCGGAGCTGCTGCCACAGGCGGTCGACCTCGGCCGAGAAGGCGGCCGGATCCATGTCGTAGCCGGAGCGCCACATCGCCCCGACGTCGGGGAAGCCCAGCTCGCGGGCCCCCTTGTTCGCCAGCTCCACGAAGCGGCGGTACTTCGGGCGCATCGGCGGGGCGATGGCGTGCCAGCCCCGCCAGGCGTCGAGCAGTTCGTTCGGATCGCGGCTGTCGGAGAAGATGCGGCTGATGGCGTTGATGTCGAGGCACTCGGCCCCCTCTCCTTTGGGGCAGTACTTCCCCTTGCCGTAGGCGCCCTCGAGCCAGGCGGCGATCTCCGTCAGCTCCGAGCGCTCCGCGTCGTTGTTGGGCGCGGGCAGCGTGAGCCGCAACTTCAGGAGTTTCAGCCGACGCGCAACGTCGTCCGGGAGCTGGAGGGAATCGAAGCGTCGCGCGGCGAGCGCCATCTCGGTCGAGGCGGCGATCGTCGCCTCCTTGTATTCGGCGGAGATCTTCTCGGTGTCGTCGGTGATGAAGGTCACCTGCACCCATTCGGCGCGGCTCTGCCGGTTGGCCAGATCGAGGAGCCGGGCGTCGGCGTCGTTCGCGAAGCGGCGGGCCTCCTCGACGGTGGGCTGGGCAGCGGGGGCGGCGGGCGCCGCGGCGGCGGATGAGGCGGCGAGCAGGACGACGATCAGGACTCGGCGATGCATCGGAACCTCCATCCAGTGTGCAGACCGTTGGGCGCCTCTCACGTCGAGCGCGAGAGGCGGGTGTGCCAGGCGCGCAGTGAACGGACCAGGACGCGACCTTGCGGCGTGACCAGGCCGTGGCGCGAAGCCCGCTCCAGATCGTTCAGTGCGCCGCCGATCATACCCAATTCGCGCCCCAGTTCGCGGCTCAGGAAGGCAGCGCGCCGCGGGCCCAGGAGCCGCCCGGCGATCGCCCGGTGGCGGGACCGCGCGCGCAGCAGCCGGGCGAACAGCTCGGCGCGGAACAGGAACGTGTAGGCGCCGTGGAGCAGGCCGTGCAGCGGCCGCCGGGTGCCCCGCCAGGGGGACTCGAAGGCCTGGACCTCCTCGGTGTCGGGCCCGGGCGCCAGAAGGTCGGCCGTCTCCTGGAGGTCGTGCAGGAGGTGGTGGGCCGTCTCGTGCAGCAGGTCGTCGGCGAGCTGGACGATGGTCTTGCCGCGGACGTTGATGAACGACACGCCCGGGCGGGCCGCGAGCGAGTAGCTGACGAGGCCGGGCTCCTCCACCGGAACCACGATCGCCGTGCGGCGCAGGATCTCCTCGTAAGCGTCCGGCCAGGCGAGGCGCGCGAGGCGTAGGCCGGTCGCGAGCCGGGACTCGAGCCCCGGCAGGTCGCGGGCGACACGCAGGCGGCGCGGGCTGGAGCGCAGGGCGGGCGCGAGCAGGATCGGCGTCCCCGGTATGAGCCGCCGGCGCAGGAGCGTCGGGCCTTTGGAGCCGCCCGCCGGCGCCATCGAGCGGGATCCGCCGTTCAGGGTCCACGGAAAGCGCACTGGAGCGGCAGCCTGAGGGAAGAGTGATTCCTGCCCGCTCCGGGCCCGGACCGACAGCAGGCCGTCCTGCAGCCTCGCCCGGATCCCTGCCCCGGCCATGCTGCCGGACGGGAGGCCGCCGGTCACCGAGAGAGGCCCCGCCTGGCCGCCGAACGAGCCGAGGTCGACCCGGTCCGCCGGCCGGCCCTGTTCCGCCGACTCCCTGATCCCGAGCCGCGCCTCGAAGCGACCGCGGCCGCCGAGAAAGGCGAGCCGGGCGCCAAGGAGGAGCGCCGCCAGATCGTCGAACGCCCAGGCGAGGCGCCTCGAGGCGAGCCGCGCCGCCCGGGCGGGGAACCCCGGATCGACGCGCCCGTGCGGCAGGAGCTCCACCAGGTGCTCCGTCCGGCTGATCCGATCGAACAGCCGCTTCGAATTCGTGGAGCGCGCGTCCAGCAGGACCCCCGACCAGATCTCGATCTCCGACAGGAAGCCCCGGAGGTCGGGGCCGTGCAAAACCAGAAGCCGGTCCCGGGGGCCGAGCTCCCGGATCAGGTCACGCGCCGCCCTCAAGAGCGTGGCGGCCCGGGGCTCGAGGCGCGCCAGCGCGGGTGTCCGGAAGCGGACTGCCGCCCGCCGCAGCCTGCGGAGCGTCACGCCGGCCGCCGCCCGGATGAGTCGCGCGGAAGCGTCGCCTCGGGGCGGGGCGAGCCGGAGCAGCAGCGAGGTTCCCCGACGTGGGTGGCTCATGTGAGCAGACAGAAGGGCTCCGTCCTGAAACCGGATGACGCCCGGGCGGGGCCGATCATAGAATAGCCGCCATGTTGTCGAGTCGTCCCTGGGGCAGAATGCCGCGGCGCAGTCGTCACCTGGCCGGAACGGCCGCGGCGCTCGCCGCCGTCCTGGCGAGCGCGGCGCCGGCCTTCGCCCAGGGCTACGGCGGCACGGTGGAGGACATCCTGGTCCGCGCCGAGAGCCTGCTGGCCCAGGAGCGCGTCAACGAGTCGATCGTGCAGTTCCAGGAGGTGCGGACGCTCTGCCCGACGCCCGGGGAGATCGTCAGCTCGATGCAAGGGGAGGCCCGGGCGCACATCGTGATCAAGGAGTTCCTGCCGGCGGCCGGACTCCTGGAAGAGGCGGCGCAGCGGTTCCCGGACGACCCCCGCATCGCCGACGTGCTCTACATGGCCGGCTTCGCGCGCCGGCAGGGAGGGGACCTCAAAGGCGCCATCCCGCTATTCGAGAAGGCGCTGGAGCACAATCCGACGCCCGACGTGCTGCCGGCGATCAAATACCAGCTGGCCAACACGCTGCGCCTGACGGGGCAGGCGGGAAAGGCCGGTCCGCTGGTCGCCGACTTCGAGACGGAGTTCCCCCAGCATCAGCTCATCCCGAACGCCCTGTACACCGCGGCGATCGCGTTCCACGACTCGCGGGAGCTGGAGAAGTCGGAGACGACCTACCGCCATCTGATCGAGACCTACCCGCGGACCCAGGCCGCGCTCGAGTCGCTGTACGAGCTGGGGGTGGTGCTCTCGGAGCGAGGCAAGCGCAGCGAGGCGGCCGAGTTCTTCCGCCGCTACTCCAACGGCAGCCCGAGCTCGCCGGTCGCCGCACGGGCGATGGAGCGCGCCGCCGACATGACCTTCTTCCACTCGCCGTCGGAGGCGGCCCTGTACTACGGGGTGGCCCAGGTGAAGGCGCAGTCGAACCCGATGCCGACGGTCCCCGATCTGGCCGTCAGCCGCTGGCTCGGAGCCAAGCTGGCGATCGCCCGCGCGTTGAGCCAGACCTGGGTGCTGGCGCTCCTGGCAGGGGTCCTGATCGTGGCGGCCGGTGCGGCGGCGTGGTTCGGCCTGAGGCGCTGGCGCCGGCGCGGCGCCGGTCAGCCGGGCCAGGCCATCATCACCTAGGAGCCAGGCTCCTGGCCCGGAGTCTCCAGCCTAGCGGGCGTCAGTCGCCGTCGAACGGGTGGGGCGGGGGCTCGTCGGGGTTCTCGGCCGCCTTGCGGCGCGCCTCCTGGAACTTCCGCTCCAGGATCTCCTCCCGGTGCTTGGCCTCTTCCATGGCGCGCGCCAGGCGGTGCTCCGCCTCGCGCTTCTGCGCCTTCACCGATCCCAGCGCCTCGTCGAGCGACTTGTGCTCCCGCTTGGTCGACCGTTCCTCCCGCAGGACGGCGCCGGTTTCCCGATCGACCACCAGCAGCGTGTCGCAGCAAGGGCAGACGATTTCGAGGTTCTCGGACATTTGCGGCCTCTCGATGGAACACGGTATTCTCTGCTCCCGGCTCGCCGCAGGTCAAGCGTGACGGGAATCCGGAGAGGGTGAAGAGATGGGTGACGCACCGAAGAGCGCCTACGAGATCGCCATGGAGAAGCTCCGCATGCAGGACCAGCAGCGTGGCGAATCAGGCCCCGCCGCACTGACGGACGATCAGAAACGGGAGATCTCCGACGTCCGGGCCCGGTTCCAGGCGAAGCAGGCCGAGGCCGAGATCCTCCACAAGGCGAACCGCAGGAAGGCCGGGGAGGACGCCGAGGCGCTCGCCAAACTGGAGGAGGAGTACGCCATCGACCGGCGCCGGATCGAGGAGCAGCGCGAGCGCGAGATCGCCCGGGTCCGCGGCGCGGGCGGGAAGGGTCCGGCGGGAGGGCCGCCGGCGGGCCGGACGGGGAAGGGGAAGCGCAAGGGAGCCGCCTGCATCCTCGTCGCCATCCTGGCCGCGTTCCCGGGCGGGATCGGACCCGCCGGAGCGATCGCGGGCAGCACCGGGATGGCCGAGGCGGGGACCGGGGGGGCCGCCGGCCCGGAGCGCGGGGCGGGGCCGCCCGTCCTCGTGCTGCGCGCGGCGCGCCTGTTCGACGGCGGCCAGGGGGATCTGCGGCGTGACGTGGCCGTGGTCGTCGAGGGGGAGCGCATCCGGAGCGTCGGACCCGCCGCCTCCGCCGTGGCGCCGCCGGGGGCGACGATCCTCGATCTGGGGGACGCGACGCTGCTGCCGGGCCTGATCGACGTCCACACGCACGTCCTGCTGCAGGGGGACCCGACGCGGCGCTCGTACGACGATCAGGTCCTGAAGGAGTCGATCCCGCACCGCACCATCCGCGGCGTGGCCGCCGCCCGCGCCGCCCTCGAGCACGGCTTCACGACGCTGCGCGATCTCGGGAGCGAAGGGGCGGGGTTCGCCGACGTGGCGTTGCGCGACGGCATCCTCGAAGGGCACGTGCCGGGGCCGCGCCTGTTCGTCGCGACGCTGGCGCTCGACATCACAGGGGCCTACCCGCTCCTCGGGTACGCGGTCGAATCCCCCGTGCCGAACGGCGTGCAGGTGGTGGACGGCCCGGACGCCGGCCGGCGCGCCGTGCGCGAGCAGGTGCAGCGCGGCGCCGACTGGATCAAGGTCTACTGCGATCGATCCTATTTCATCGGCCCGGACGGCCGGCTGGACAGCATCCCGACCTTCGACGCGGACGAGCTGCGCGCCATCGTGAACGAGGCGCACCGCCAGAACCGCAAGGTGGCGGCGCACGCGATGGCCCCGAAGGGACTGCAGCGCGCCCTCGACGCCGGCGTCGACAGCATCGAGCACGGCATCGGACTCGACGCCGCGGCCGTGCGCCGGATGAAGGCGCAGGGCGTCGCCTACTGCCCGACGCTCATGGTGACGCGGTATGTGGCCCCGGCACGGGCCAAGGAGGGCGCGCCCGTCTGGGAGCGCATCCCGGCGCTCCACGAGAGCAGCTTCAAGGCGGCGCTGGCGGGCGGCGTGACGATCGTCTTCGGGACCGACGCCGGCGGCTTCCCCTGGAGCCTCAACGAGGCGGAGGAGTTCGGCTGGATGGTGCGGTTCGGGATGACGCCGGCCGCGGCGCTCCGGTCGGCGACGGCGGTCGCCGCGCGCCTCCTGGGACAGGAGCAGGAGGTCGGTCGGGTGGCGCCGGGGCTCCGGGCGGACCTCGTGGCCGTGCCCGGCGACCCGCTGCAGCGGATCGAAGCGATGCAGAACGTCGGGTTCGTGATGCAGCGCGGGCGCGTGGTGAAGAATGCGCTTGCGCCTGTGGCGCGGGACTCGGCCCCGCCGGCCTCTATCGCAGCGCGGCGATGATCCCGGCGAGCTCCGACTCCGGGACGGCCGTCTCGTGCGTGCCGAGCCGCGTGAGGTCCTTCCCCTCGTAGCGGACGGTGATCGTGGGGATGCTCTGGATCCCCCGCCCTTCCCAGGGCCCCTTCTCCGCGCCGAAGTTCTTCGGGACTCCGATGAGCGTCAGCTTGATGTTGGGGTTCTCGGCGTCCTTCATGACGCGCAGGAACTTCGGCATGAAGAGCTTGCAGTGGGCGCACCAGGTCCCGAAGAAGGCCTCGATCTCGATCGGCTTCTTCGACTTGTGGATCGCCTCGAGGGCGACCTTGTCCGGGTTGTAGAGCCGCCCCGCCTCGCGGTACTCGGCGCGATCGGCGAGCAGATCGTCGAGTGCTATCGGTCCGATCTGGGGCGCGCGGTCGAGCACCTTGAGGACGCGCACCTTCGAGGTCTTGGTCTCGAAGCTCAGGATCGGACCTTCGATCGACAGGGCATACGAAGCGGCGCTCGACGGGATCGGATCCTTCACCTTGACGACCCCCGGCGCCTCGCTCCGGGTAATGAGGTCGCTCGACAGGGCCACCGCCTTACGCGCCGGGAGATCGATGAGCAGGCCGCTGCCGTTCGAGGGCATGTCGACCAGGAACTTGCCGCGCACGTCGGCGGTGAGGAAGGTCGCGTCATGCGGGTACTTGCCGTCTACCTCGACGCAGAAGTCGTAGTTCGGCCGGCAGACCAACTCGCCGGCGAATGCGGGCGCCGTCAGGGACGGAACGGCCAGCAGGAGCGCCGCCAGCGCGACGGGGAGGATCGGCTTGCTCATGACGCCTCCGATGATAGCAGGTCGCTCGCGGGCGGGAGGGCCGTGCGGAATACGCGGTCCACCCGGCCGGAACGGAGCAGGAAGTATAGCGGCAATCTCCTGTAAAGTCGCTTCAGCGTCCCTCGGTCGACGGGGTGGATCTCGAAGGCCGGGTAGGCCTCCCACAGGAACGCGGCCTCCTCCTGCTCCGTGGATGGTGTCAGGGCGATGACGGCCGGTGCACCAGGGGCGTCATGCAGGGCGTTCAGGGCCTCCGACACCTGCTTCGCGTCCGGGCTCGTTAGGTCCAGGAGCGCCACCAGCGTCCTGCCCCGCCCGTCGTCGGGAAGGTACCGGGCGATCTGCAGCTCCTCGGCGGTCCGGCCGACTCTGAGCTGCGTCACCAGCGCGTCGATTGGGAGGTGCGGGGAGGCCAGGGCGAATCCGAGGAACAGGGCCGCCGAGGTGGCCACGCACGCCCCCGCCAGCCGCCCGCGCCGCGCCCCCCAGGACCCGAGCCCCACGAACGCCAGGACTGCGAGCCCCAGAAAGAGGGTGTCCTCCAGGATCACCTGCGCCGGCGTGCGCTGCACGTAGGCCCCGAAGCAGCCGCAGGATTCGGTCCGTCCGTGCGCCAGGCCCCAGGCCTCGAGAGCGATGAACAGGACGAGCAGCCCGCCCAGGGCGACCGCGGCGGCGCGCGCCCGCCAGCCGACGACAAGGGCCACCCCCAGGGTGCCCTCGAGGGCGATGAGGAGGGGAGCCGCGATCGCGGCCACGGCCGGCCCGATGACGCCGTACTCAGAGGTTTGGCGCGCGAACTCGGCGACGTCGAGCGATTTCAGGAAGGCGGCGGCCAGGAAGATCAGCCCGAGCGCCAGGCGCGCCGCGTGGGCGGCATAGATCATCAGGGGCCGTAGTCGATGAACCCGGGATTCAGGATGCCGTCCGGATCGTAAGTCTTCTTGAGACGACAGACCTCGTCCCACCGGGCGCCGAAGTGCTGCTTCCAGCGCGCGCGGTCGAACTCGATGAGGCCGGACAGGTAGCGCTTGGCGCCCGCCGTCATGCTCAGATCGGACGCCATGTTGAGCCGCTGCCGGGCCTGCGGCACGACGTCGGGGGGCAGCCCCGGCAGGATGCCGAAGCCCATGACGAGTGGCGTCCCGGGCGTCATGAACAGAGGTACGTGCGAGGTCGTGCCGCGACTCGGCCAGAGGAGCACGTGCCCTCCTCCGAGGGCGGTCGGCGGCAGGGCGGCCAGGACCTGCTGGATGAAAGGCACCGCCGCCGGCCAGGGGAGTATGGTCTCCATCCAGGGATGCGCGCCCGCCCAGTAGCCGCTGCGCTTCCAGACCACGAACAGAGGCTCGAGACGCGCCGCGAACTGGATCAGGTCCTGATCCTCCACATGCACGCGCCGGTAGGGGACGAGCCCCTGGAGCCGCTGCGCGTCGTCGGGAGGGGCGCTCGGGTCGTACTCGACGGTCAGGTGGAGCGGAAAGAACCAGGCGGCGAACGCCTCCTTCGCCTGTCCGACCCAGCGGAACCCCTGGGGACAGGGGACGCACCAGGACTCCATGTCGTCGACCCGGTTCTCGTCGATGACCGCCCGTGCATCGCGCATGAGGGCGGCCAGGTCGTCGTAGAGCAGGTAGTAGGTCCGGACGCGGGGCTTGCAACGGCGCAGTTTCAGGCGCGCGCGGGTGATCACTCCGAACTGTCCCAGCCCCGAGCGGACGGCGTCGAAGACTTCCTGGTTCTGCGTCGCGCTGCAGACGACGACGTCCCCCTGGCCGGTGACGGCTTCGATCTCGGTGACGTTGTCCCCCTGCGTGCCGTAGCGGAACGACGCCACGCCCAGGCCGGCGACCGAGAGCGTCCCGCCGATCGTCACGCCCAGGTTGTTGGTCAGGACGGGAGGCACCAGGCCCTGGGGAACGACCTGCCGGACCAGGGCCTCCCACTTCACTCCGGCCTCGCAGTCGGCCGACAGAGAGTCGGCATCCACCGAGAGGATGCGCTCGAGCGAGGTCAGATCGAGGAGGATCCCGCCGTCCGTGAGCGCCTGCCCCGACTGCGTGTGCGCCTCGCCGCGCGTGGCCACGGGCACCGACTGGGTGCGGGCGTAGCGGATGACGGCCGCAACGTCCTCGCCCGATTGCGGGCGCACCACGACGCCCGGCACCCGGGTGATCATCCGGCCGAAATCGCCGCTCTTCCCGTCCCGGGCGGCGTCGTCGTCCAGGACGGCTCCCGCCACCAGCGCCCTGAGGTCCTGCGCCAGCTTCGATGTCATGCGCGCTCCGTCCGGATGCCCTTTCCTGGTGACCCGTTCCACGGCCGGCCGGCCGGGAAAGCGCCGCATGATACGGGATTGGGAGGGCCGGTTCAAGCGGACGTGCGCGCGTCGGGGTCGCACCCGGCACCAGGGGCGCGGCCGTTGATATTTCCGGACGAGGCACCTAAACTGGGCGCCCCGTGCACATCGACCTGTCCTCCGTCAGGCTGGCCTGCCAGGGCCCCGCGGCCGTCCTCCTGGCCGTTCTCCTGGGCCACCTCGCGGCCGGGCCCCTGGCCGCCGTCCCGGAACGTCCCTCCGAGGAGGAGCTCCGGCTGGTCGAGACGCGCGGCCGGCGCATCGCGAGCTATCACGAGGCGGTGGCCCGCACGCGCGCCAAGTACGAGAAGCACATGCCCGATCTGGACGAGAGCGTCCGCTGGGTCGTGGTCGACCGGGGCGGCTCCTGGAGGGTCATCCTCATGAGGCCTGTCTCCGGCCAGGCGGAGCCAAAGGCCTGGCAGATGCTGGCGGAGGTCGGCTTCAACTACAAGGCGGGCGAGGTGACGACGTTCGAAAGGTACATGCCCCCACGGCAGGCGCCGGCCGACGCCCTCGCCCTCCAGCGGGCCATCGACGCGGCGGCCTCGGTGATCGGGCTCTACGTTCCCGATTCCCGGGCGCCCTTCGAAGTCTCGGCCTTCAAGGAGGCGGACAAGACCTGCTCGGTCTACCTGCAGGCGACTCCGGAGAGCGGGGTCCAGCGATTCGGGTCGGACCTGTTCTCCACGGTCAGCGGCGACGGGATGAAGGTGACCAAGTCCACGCCGCTGCATGTCGGGACCCCCGCCATGCCGGTGGCCGCAAGCGCCGCGGGGGAGCCGACGCTGCACTCGCACGTCGAGGGGGATCTGCCGGCGGAGACCGACGTGGCGATGGTGATCGAGCATCCGAAGCTGGCTCCCCACCTCGTCCTGACCCCGCGCTACATGTTCCGGATCGATCAGGCCGGCGCGATCACCTACCTCGGCCCGAACCAGGTGCCGCCGGCGGCGCCGGGCGGGACGAACTAGAACTCAATGAGCCGGCGCAGCGTCGTGCAGACGACGGCGACGGCCGTGCTCCTGGCCGTGCTGCCGGCCGCCTGCGGCCCGGCGCCCGCGGACCCGGCCCTCGATCGGGTGCGGCTGGTGACCGACGGGCCGGAGGCCACGTCGGCCGTCGCGGCGATGCTCCAGGCCTACGGCGGCACCGAGGCCTGGGACAGGATGGCCAACGTCGAGTACCGCTACACGCTCTCGTTCTACGGTGGCCAGCCGGCACCGGTCCGACTGACCCACCAGTTGCAGCGCCTCGGCCTCGGGGAAGAACCTCAGGTGTACATCGAGGACATCGACGGCCCCGAGCGCCAGATCGCGCGCCTCGACGGCGCAGCGTTCAGCCTCATGCAGGACGGCGCGCCGGTGGGCGACTCGTCGCAGATCGAGTTCCGGGAGACGTACGCCCGGATCGTCCGCTGGTCCTTCCTGATGCCGTGGATCCTGCTCGATCCCGCCTCGCGCCTCGAATCGCGCGGCGTGCGCACGCCGCAGACGGCCGGCCCCGTGCCGGCCGGGCCGTGCGACGTCGTGCGGCTCCGCTTCGAGCGGCCGACGGACGGCGGCGGCACCGACGACTGGCACGACATCTACATCAGCCGGCTGAGCCGCCTCATCGAGCAGGTCCATTCCTACCGGGCGCAGCCGAACGACTTCCGGTTGTCGGTGTGGTCCGACCACCAGAACTTCGGCGGCATCCGCGTCGCCACCCGCCGCAGGACCTACGCCTCGGACGCGGGAGGCGCCATCGGCAAGCTGGAGGCAGTGGACGAGTACGACGACATCCACTTCGACGCGCCGTTCGATGCCTCGATCTTCCACGCTCCCGCGGCCGGCACCGCGACCGCGGACGACCCCACCGCCGGCGCCCCAGGCGGGACGCCGCAGGACGATCCTCCGAAGGACTCCGCGCCCGACACGATTCCAGCGAGATAGGCGGCCGCAGGCGGTGTCTTAAGCGCGAGTCACGTCGCCGGCGGCCGGCGGCGTGGCTGGTTGGCGGCGCCCCTGCAGCGCGAGTGCTATGCCTCCGAGGATGAGCAGCGCCGCGAGCGCCAGCCGCACGGTCACGGGCTCGCCCAGAAGGAGCACGCCGCCGGCGGCCGCCAGGACGGGCACCGCGAGCTGGGCGGTCGCCGCCCGGGTCGCCGTGAGGCCGCGGAGCGCCGCGTACCAGATCACGTAGCCGAGCCCGGAGGTGATCGCCCCCGAGACGGCGGCCAGGAGCGCCCCGCGCGGCGAGAGATGCGCGGCGCGCAGGCACGCCAGGCTCACGAGCAGGGCGAAGGGAAAAGCGCGCAGGAAGTTGCCGGCCGTCGCAGCCACGGGGCTCGCGGCGCCGCGGCCCAGAAGGGAGTAGACGGCCCAGGCGGAGCCGGCGACCGCCATGAGAATGGAGCCGAGAGGCGCCGGCGCCGTGAGGCCGGGCGCCACCAGGTACACGAGGCCGCCCAGGGCCAGCAGGAGCCCCACCCACTCCCGCCCGCGCGGGCGTTCCCCTTCGCGCAGCCCGGCGGCGATCATGATCGCCTGGACGCATCCGAAGAGAACGAGCGCCCCCGTGCCCGCTCCCAGCAGGAGGTACGCGAAGGTGAACGGCACGGCGTAAAGGGCGAGGGCGAGGCCCCCGGCCCAGCTCCCGGCGGTGCGGCCCGCGTGGAGTCGCAGGACCAGCCACAGGAACAGGGCGCCCGAGCCGAGCCGCAGCGTCGCGAAGGAGGCGGCGTCGATGCTCCGCTCGCCGAGCGCCAGCCGGCAGAGGATCGAGTTGCCGGCGAACGCGAGGAGGGCGACGAGCGTCAGCAGCAGGATGCGCGCCGGCGCCGCCTGCGCGCCCGCGCCGGACCGGGGGACCGCGGCCGCGGCGGCGCCCTCCGGACTCACCGCCGCCGGGAGGCTTCGTACATCGCGATCTGCTTCTCCACGGGCGTGCTGGAGATCACCTGGCCGATGGCGTCGAGGGAGAGGTCCTCGAGCCGCTTGAACTGGTTGCGGAGCCAGACGCCCTGCGCCGGGTCGCTGTAGGCGCAAGTGAGGTACAGGGCGTAGTTGGCGGCGATCGCGCGCCGCCTTTCGGCCGGAAGGGACGCCAGGTACTGCGCTACGGTCTTGGCGGAGCTGTAGGCCATCGGGATTCTCCAGGGTCGACGAGCAGCGTCATGCGCGCGGCCCATGCCATGGCTCGGACAAGGCTCCTAGGGCGGAGCGCCGGCATCCGCAATCGGGGTCAATTCAGGCAGGTCGGTGTCGGCGTCCCGCCAGCACTGCCTCGCGGTCGCCATCTCCCGGCTCGCGGCATCGAGGTCCCCCTCATGCCGCAGCGTGAGCGCCAGTGCGAGATGGCTCCCGCCGTAGGCCGGGTCGTGATCGAGCATCTGCGAAGCGGTGTATTCGGCCAGGTCCCAGTCGCCGGCCTCCATCGCGCTCCGGGCCATCAGTTCCAGGCTGAACAGCGTCTGGGACCAGTTGTCGGGACCGGGGAGAGAGCGCAGGGTGCGCTGGACCTCCTTGAGCAGGACCCGTCCCTCCTCCATGCGGCCCGTCCTGAGGAGCAGCTCCCCTCGCAGGAGATCGACCCAGGGCTCCACCATCGACCTGCGCGGCACGGTGCCAGCGGCGACGCGCGGGACGTCCTCCAGGAGACGCCGGGCTGTTTCCATCTCCTTGCCGGCGTCCTCCAATCGCCCCAGACCGATCAGCGCCCGCCCGGCGAGCGCGTGCCCGGCGACCTGCGCCTGCGGAAACGCCATGCGCGTCATGGCGTCGGCGGCGGCGAGCGCCTCCGCGTACCGGGAGCGGTGCAGGAGGAAGTTCGGCAGCTCGCGCATGTTGAAGGCGCGGTAGGCGTCCACCGGAGTGAAGGCCGCCGCTTCACGCAGCGTCTTCTCCGCCAGCTTCATCTGCCCCTTGTGCTCGTAGCACCCGGCGAGCAGGTCGAGGTTGTGGCCGTGGTGCCAGTCGTAGGCGGGATTGATCCCCTCGGCCTCGTAGTACGCGCGCTCCAGCGCGTCGGCCCTCTGGAACTGGACGATCGCCTCGTCGATGCGCCCGACCCGCCGCAGGTCGTGCCCCCACATGTGGGCGGCGTGCGGGATCGACGGCGCCAGCCGGGCGTAGGCCTCGCCATGCACCAGGGCCTTGTCGATGCGACCGACCGTCTCGAAGGTGTGCACGAGGTAGTGGTGCGCGGAAGCATGCTCCGGCACCAGCCGCAGCACGCGCTCGTAGTAGGCGATGGAGGAGGCGGTGCCGCGCTGGCCCCTGCCCGAGGCGTTCGATTCCTCGGCGTTGCCGCGCAGCAGCCAGAGAAGCGGATTGTCGACGTCGGCCGTCAGCGCGTCGTCGATCGCCTTCTTGTAGGCGAGAAAGGCCGCGGCGTCTTCGAGATCCTCCAGGGCCGCGAGCTGCTTGTCCCGGATGTCGATGCGGCGCCGCTCGCGCTCGCTCGCGCCCGCCGCCAGGGCCTCGGCCTGCTCGAAGGACTTCCTGGCGGCGGCCGGGTTGTCGAGCCCGGAATAGACGTAGCTGAGGCCGAGATGCGCCATGGCCAGGCGCGGGTCGAGGCGGAGCGCCTGCTGGAACGACCGCGCGGCCTCGATCCAGACGTACGACTCGAGGTAGTTCAGCCCCTGGTCGTAGAAGGCCTGGGCCTCGGCCGACACCGTCGTCACGGTCTCGTGCGAGTTGCCGATCCCCCGCCGGAGCACGGCAGGGCGGGCGAGCACGTCGGCGGGAACGTAGCTCGGCGGCGCGGCGCAGGCGGCGTGCGGATCGTCTTCCGCGGCCGCGGCGCCCGGATCGGCCGGCGCCGGCGCCGGCGCGGACTGAGCCGGCACGGCAGTACGATCCTGCCTGGCTGGCGCCGCGCTTCCACTGTCCAGCGCCGACGCGGGCAGGCCGCAGAAGGACAGCAGGAGCAGAGGGACGATCCGGCGGAGCGAAGGGTGGAATGCGATCATCGATGGAGTCCGAATCCTTTGTACCACACGAATGGCACGCCATCCAAGGAAGCGCGCCCCTCGACCGGAATCGTCCGGCTCACTCCGCCCCGGCGGCCGGACGGAGGTCGGCCGGGGCCAGAAGCGTCGACAGGAAGTCCCGCGTCCCTTCCGGCCCCGTCACCTCGAGCCACACCGGACCGCCTCCGGGCTCCACGACCAGGAGGAAGCGCAGGAACGGGCAGCACCGGCGCTCGACATCGATGACGGCGGCCGCGTCCTGCAGCAGGTCGCCGTCGGGAGGGAAGCGCCAGCGGAAGCCGCCGGCGACCGCTTCCCGGGCCCCGGCCCTGGCGAGGAGGCCGGGGAGCAGCATCTCGCGACGCGCCTCGAGCTCGGCCGGAGTGAGCGTGCAGGCGATGGGAAGGCTCACGCTCTTCTCACGATCGTCGCCCATCGCTCCTCCTGTGGATTGACCAGAACCTATTCTACCGCTTAGGCTCTCCGCCCATGTCCACTCAGAACGGAGGCACAGGTGCCATGCGGAGCGAGAGGGGGAGCGCGGTCCTGCTCCTCGCCGGTGCAGGGGCCTTCATCCTCGTCATGATGCATCACCCGACGGGCCACGCGATGTTGAGCGCGGAAAACTTCGGTCGTATGGCGCGCCTGAACGTGTTCATCCATGGGCTGGCGCTCGCCGCGATCCCGATCCTGTTCCTCGGCCTACTCGGCCTCACGCGCCGCCTGGGATCGACCGACCTGGCGACGGCGGCCCTGGTCGTCTTCGGCTTCGGCGGCGTGGCCGTGATGTCGTCCGCGGTGGCCAGCGGCCTCGTGTCGACGCGGATCATGGACAGGATGCAGGCGGCGGACGAGGGGAGCCGCGAGGTCACACATGCGCTGCTCGACTACTCGGGCGAGGTGAACCACGGCTACACCTCCGTGTACGTGGTCGCTTCGTCGGCCGCCATCCTTCTCTGGTCGGCGGCCATCCTGAAGGGCCGCGCGATGTCCCGGGCGGCCGGCGTGGCCGGCGTTCTGGTCGGCGCGGGGGTCGTCGTCGCCTTCCTCTCCGGCCAGGTGGGCCTCGGCGTGCACGGATTCGGGATGATCGCCTTCGCGCAGTCCGCGTGGCTCATCTGGATCGGCATCCTGCTGTGCTTCGAGGCGGGCACTCCGCGCGCGGCGTAGCGTGGCCGCGGCTCTTCATCGGGAGCGTCCTCGCAGTGCCACGAAAGCGGCGAGCGCCGCGTCCTTCTGATCCTTTCCCCAGGGGGGACCGACCGACTTTCCGAGCGCCGCGATCCGAGCGACGAGGGCGCCGGCCGGCGCGCCGAGCGACTTCGAGGCATCCTCCAGGAGCCGCTTCTCGGGGATCGCGGCCAGCCGCAGGCCGCACGCCTCGGCGGCGCGGACCAGCACCTCCCGGAACAGGACGCCCTCGGCCTTGTGCATGCGGAAGTGCACCGCCAGGATCTCGTCGGTGCTCCACTCCGGCATCGGCTCGCCGACGAGCACCGCGCAGGCGGCGACCTGGTTGCCGCGCTCCTCCTCGCGCCGCACCGCGGCCCGCAGCTCGCGCTCCGCGACGCGGTGCGCCTGCGCGATGCCGCGCTTGACCAGGGCGCGCGCCTCGGCCGGCTTCAATTCCTCGGCGGCGTGATACGGGGCCTTGGCCCACTGGTTGTCGACCAGATCCACGCGGCGCCGGTCCACGATGGAGAGCTCGCCGTCGCCGCCGCGGAGCACGACGAGCGCCGCCCAGCCGGAGTGGGTCTTGAACCCGAGGGCGACCTTCGGAGTTTGCGTCATCTTGACTTGGGCTTCGCTGGGGCTTTCATCAGGCTCATCAGTGCCTCGAAGCGATGCTGCGGAAATAAAACTCGTGCACGTCGTTCTTGCCCGACGGGTGCACGGCGACTTCGGCCGGAGGCAGCCCGAAGATGAGCCACGCCTCACCGACATCCACGTTCGGCAGCCCGAGCACGTCCCGGAAGAAGGCGCGGTCCGCGTCGGGCTTCTTGCTATAGATGATGGAATGAGCACCGATGATCATGATCGATTCCCCCCGGCCGGATGGCCCGTATCCTACGC
>DASRJX010000125.1:0-11200 GCA_035649235.1 Candidatus Cryosericum sp. | reverse complement strand
GTCGCGACCGTGCCGATCAACGATGGCATCGTGGAGCCTCCCGATCTCATCGAGGCGGCCGACCTGGCCATGTACCGCGCCAAGGACGCCGGCCGCAACAGGACCCACGTCGACGAGCGCTCGCTGGCAGGACAGTTCTAGGAGATGGTGCCGCGGATCGCGGGGATCGGGCCCAAGGCGGCGCGGCTCGATCGCGGGCGTCTCATCGATCCTTGCAGGCAACGCGATCGGGCGGGGTGTTCTGGCAGCGGATCGATTCGGTCATCCCTGCGGCCAGGGTGCCGCAGGCGCTGGTGACCGCGCTCTCGATGCTGGCCTCCCGCGTGCCCGAGGCGGCGGTCCGGCAGACGGATTCACCCTGAAATGTCAGGCAGACTTCGCACTCGTGTCGGGGCGCCCGCACGCTCAGATAGACGACGACGGCGATGAACACAGCCAGGAAGACGAGCGTGGCCTTGGTCGTGCGGCTCATGATGGGACGTATGGTAACTTAGCCATGTGTCCTCGATCGAGGTGGAGGTCAAGATCCGGATACACGACCGTGCCGCCCTGGGCACGCGTCTCGAGGATCTGGGAGCCCGGTTGTTGCATCCTCGTGAGTTCGAAGACAACCTCCTGTACGATTTCCCGGATCGCCGCCTGACGGAGAGAGGATCGATCTTGCGGATCCGGATCCTGGACCGCGCCGCGATCCTCACCTTCAAGAGCCCTGGCGGCGTCAGCCTCGGCGCCAAGGTCCGACATGAGATCGAGTCGGTTCTTCCGGCATCCGAGGCCGACTCGCTGACGGCGATCATCCGCGCCATCGGTCTCGTGCCAGTCTTCCGCTACCAGAAGTACCGGACGACCTGGGAGGTCCCCGGTCTCCTGATCACGCTCGACGAAACCCCGATCGGGGACTACATGGAGCTCGAAGGAGAGCAACCCTTGATCGTCTCGGTGGCGGCCCGGCTCGGTTATCAACCGGATGCCTTCATCACGTCCAGCTACCGCGAATTGCATCTGGCATCGCCTGCCAGCCAGTCAGAGTCCGCCGATCAGATGGTCTTCACGGCATGAGGCCCCGGCGCCCTCCTCTCACTCCTCGCTCGAGGCGCTATCTCGATGTTTCGGAAGCAATTTTTCGCACTCTGATCGACCGGCCTCGCCATGGCCTTTTTTTCCACAATCCTTGTTGGTCACGGCTTTCAAGCGATGTCGCCGCGCCGACTTATGGTGTAAAAGCATTATGAAAGCGATGCTCCTGGCGGCTGGTTTCGGCGAGCGGATGCGACCCTTGACCTATGGCCGTGCCAAGCCATCACTACCCTTGCTCAACAGACCTCTGGTCCTGACGACCCTCGGTTATCTGAAGCAGCATGGGGTGGATGAAGTCGTGATCAACCTGCACCATCAGCCCGAGTCGATCAGGGGCGTGGTCGGAGATGGCTCGCGGATCGGCCTCAAGGTCCACTATTCCGAGGAGCAGATCATCCTGGGCACGGCGGGAGGGCTGAAGAAGGCGGAATCCTACTTCCGAGGCGGATCGACCCTGATCATGAGCAATAGTGATTTCGTGACCGACTGCGATCTGGGTGCCGCCGTGGAAGCCCACAGGAAATCAGGAGCCAAGGCCACCCTCATCCTGACTCCGCATCGGCCGGGCACCGACTATGGAAGCGTGGAGCTCGATGGCGATGGCCGGATCCTCTCGATTGCTGGGCGCCCCCCGCTCCGGAGCCAGACGGGAACCGGGACGTCTGCCACGGCGACGGGTTCAGGCCATCCGAAGAGCGGCTATACCTTCATCGGCATCCATGTTATTGAACCTTCGGTTCTGGATCAGATACCGCCAAGCGTCAAGTTCGAGGTCAACCGTGATCTGTACCCTATGCTGATCCAGGGTGGAGCACTGGTCAAGGGCCATCTTTTCGATGGTTTCTGGCGTGAGCTCGGCACACCCCGTCTCTACCTCGATGGCTCGATGGCGATCCTGAGCGAGGACCGCGACCCCACGCTCAAGCCCCTCCGGCAAGGGGAAGGCCTCTACCTGGATCAGGTCCGCTTGCCCCAATCGACGACGACCGCCCCCCCGATCCTCATCGGACGCGGTACCTCCGTCGGCAGGGGCTGCTCCCTGCTCGGCGGGGTCGTGATCGGCCGGCAGTGCAGTATAGGGGCCGAGTGCGCACTCCGATCGACCATGCTCTGGGATGGTGCCCGCGTCGGCGACCGGTCCCACCTCACCGAGTGCATCCTCACCTCCGGCGTCTACGTGCCCCCCGGGACCAGCCTTTCCGGGCGGATCCTCTTCCGGGTCGAGGGCTATCAGGGAAAGAAGGACGGCCTGGAACGCGTCGGAAACTGCTGGGCCGCCCGGTTGCAGTGATGGGTCGGAAGCCCGCGCCCACTGGTACGGGCACCACGGAAGGCGGCCTTCCACCCGGAGCCTTGGATTTTGTCCGCGCCTCTCTCGGGGAGGGAGCGACGCTGGTGCGGCTCGCGGGGGACGCCTCAACGCGACAGTTCTACAGAGCCTCGGGTCCGAGCGGCACCGCCATCCTGATGGTTCAGGACACGCCCCTCGAGCCGGACTCCGGGCAGCACAGCAACCATCGCGTGCTCACCGAGATCGGCGCCCCCGTCCCGCGGCTCATCGCGCGGGGGGACTGCCTCGGCCTCATCCTCTTCGAGGACTTCGGGGACCTCTCCCTGCAGCAGCTCGCGACCCGTGGAGGACCGGGTGACCGGGGCCAGGTCCGGGATCTCTATCATCAGGCGTGCGCCCTGATCGGTCGGCTGCAGGCCGAAGGTACCGCGGCGCTGCTCTCCGGCGATTTCGCGTCCCGGAACGCGCTCGACAGGGAGCGCTTTCTCTTCGAGCTGGATCACTTCGATCGCCACTTCATCCGCGGCCTGAGGCGGAAGACCCCCACGTCCGACGAGACGAGCCTGCTCCGGCGCCTGTACGAGGACCTCGCGGCACGGTGCGACGCCCTGCCACGGGCCTACTGCCACCGCGACTTCCAGTCGCGCAACCTGATGGTGCGCCAGGGACGCCTCTGTCTCATCGATTTCCAGGATGCCAGGATGGGGCCCTACACCTACGATGCCGCCTCCCTGCTGCGCGACTCGTCGCTCGACCTGGCGGAGGATCTCGTGGAGGAGATGCTCCAGAGGCTGGAATTGACCATCGGTCGGCGTCTCGGTATCGGCCAGGAGGAGTTCCGGCGCGATTTCGATCTCATGGCGCTGCAGCGCAACATCAAGGATCTGGGCACCTTCGGCTACATGGCCACAGTCCGCGGGCGCGCGGAATACCTCGACTACGTTCCGCGGACCCAGGCGTCAGTCCATAGGACACTGATCTCCTCGCAGCGGTACCACGACATCTACGCGGCCTTCAGGACGCTGGTCCTGGACTGAAGGAAGCCGGGGGCTGCATCCTGCCCTCGACCCCCAGGTCAGACCCTCTGGGCCGAGCGCCCCGGCGACTCAGCCCGCAGCGGCCTGAGTCCGTCGATGCGCAGTCCTGGCGCTCCCACCGGAACGCCGCAGTGATAGAAGCCCACCTCCCCCCCGACGACCGAGACCCCGCGCAGGAGCGATGCGAGCGGTCCTTCCCAGAGCAGGCCGTCCGCCGGTCCCATCGCGACGCCCCCTCTCAGAAACTCGCCGCGCCGGATGCGCAGACTCCAGGTCGGCCCGGGGACGACCTCGACGACGTGAACAGACAGGGCCAACGATTCGTCCGAGATCAGGCCGCCGTGCAGCCCGCCGGCCGGCAGGATCAGGAGCCCGGCCGGCTCGAGCCGCGGGAGGTCGCGGTAGGACGGGCGCACGAGGTTTCCGCCCTCGGCCGACAGGCGGCCGACCGAGGCGCCGTCCTGCACCAGGACGGTCCGCCGGGTCTCGTAGCCCACCCCGTCGAACGGCGTGGTCCCCGGCCGACCGGCGAGGGTCGCGTCGTCGACGATCAGGAGCGAGCTCCCCTTCCAGATCCCCGCCTCGCCGGAGAGCGCCCAGGGGGCGATGGCGGCGAGGAAGGAGGCCGCAGCGCGCGGCGTGAGGAGGAGCGGCACGGCTTCGGAGGCGTCCGGAGCCTGCCCGGGCCGGGACGGACCCGCCCGCAGCAGGGCGTCCCGGATGCAGCCACGCAGGTCGAGGTCGGCGAGGCGGCAGGCGGATCGCTCCTCGACCACCGCGGCGGCGCCGGGCTCCGCCGGGACGAGCGCCAGGCTCAGAAAGACGAGCGACTTTGTGTACGACCCGCGAAAGCCCCGCGAGTTGGCGAGGGAAATCGTCGTCTCGACCTCGCTCAAGGCCAGGTGATCGACGGCGACGGCTCCGCCTCCCTCGCCCGCTTCGGCCGCCGCCTCCAAGAGGAGCGCCGCGATCCGCTCCGGAGGCAGGGCCATGCATTCCGGATCGTCGATCCGCAAGTCTTTGCCTTCCACGATCGTCCGGGGCCCGGGACCGAGGGGCGGGCGCGCGGCCCCGCCCTCCGGATCGTGGCGCGCCGAGGCCCAGGCCGCTTCCAGAAGCGAGGCGCCGGCGCTCTCGCCGCCGGGAAGGCCAATCCACGCGAAGCCGTGCCGGCCCTGCCGGTCGACGACCCGGATCGCCGTGCCCTCCTCCTCCGTGGTGGAGACCGTCAGCACGGGGGCCGATCCGGGCTGGAGTCCCGGCTCCAGCGCCACGCGCCGGCCGCGCCCCCGCTTCCAGAACACCTCCGCCTCGAGGGCCCCCGCGGCGAGCGCCGCCTGGAGGAGATCCTCGGACACCCCGCTCATGCGGGCCGCACCCAGAGGCCGTCGATGAGGATGGTCGGCTGCCCGACGGACGACCGGGCTCTCTGGCCCTCCTTGCCGCACTCGCCGGCCCCGGCGTCGAACCGCAGGTCGGCGCCTATCATCCTGATGCCGGCCAGCGCGCGCAGGCCATTGCCGGAGACGATGCACGGCCGAAGCGGCGCCACCCTGCGGCCGCCGGCGACCAGGGACGCGCGCCGCACGCGGAAGGTGAAGTCGGCGGTCGCGGTGTCGACGCGCCCGGCCCCCAGCTCCTCGACGTAAATCCCCTTCGCGACCGAGGCGACGATCTCCGCCGGGTCCCGGGTCGCTTCGGTCACGAAGGTGTTGGTCATTCGGGGCAGCGGGAGATCGCGGTAAGACTCCCGTCGCGCGCTGCCGGTCGGCGCCGTGCCGGCCCGGAGGGCCGTGGCGCGGTCCAGCAGCAGACCGGCCACCCGCCCGGCCTCGATGAGGACAATGCGCGCCGTCGGCCAGCCTTCGTCGTCGAAGCGGCGCGACCCGGGAAGTCCATCGAGCGTCGGGTCGTCCACGAGCGTCAGATCCCGGGGCCCCACCACCTCCCCCACGAGGGACGCGAGAGCCGACCGATCGCGCAGCGCGCGATCCCCTTCCAGCGCGTGTCCGCAGGCCTCGTGGAACAGGATGCCTCCGGCGCCGGGCGCCAGGATGACCGCCGTTTCGCCGGACGGCGGGGAGGCCGCGCTCGAGGTTTCGCGCCAGGCCTCCACGAGCCTCCGCGCGATGTCGGAGGGAGCGTGGAGCGCCCGGAGCCGATCGGGGCCGCGGGCCCCGCCCGCCTGCGCGACCTCGAGCGCCGGGTCCCCGCGGTGCTCCACGGCGAGCGTCACGGAGAAGGCCGACCAGTCCCGCATCTCTTCGGCCAGATCCCCTTCGGAGGTGGCGACGGCGACCATCTGCGAGCGGGCCTGGGCACGCGCGGAGAAGAAGACGCCTGCGTCGAGATGCGAGGATGCGGACCCTTCGCCGAGCGCCCGCAGCGTTTCGGCCTCGACCTCTTCGAGGTAGCCCGCCAGGGAGTCGAGGAGATGCGGATCGCAGGGGATGCTGCGAGGCTCTGGCGCGGGAGCGCCTCGGCGTCCCGCCCCCTCTCCGCGAAGCCGCCGCGGCAGCGCGCCGATCGTCGCCTCGTCGACGCCGGCCGCGGAGCTGTGCCGCACGCCGCCGCGCGGCTCGATCCGTCTCGCCGCCACGCCGGCCCAGCCGCCGACGACCGCCGGCCCGGATCGGCCCCGGCGGCGCGAGACCTCACCGTGGCGCACCTCCTCCACGAATAGATCGCCGTATTCTCCCGGGCGGCTCGCGAGCGCCGCGGCGGTCTGCCGCATCAGGACGGGATCGAGTCGCGCGAGAAGCGAGTGGCCGGGCGGCAAGCGAACCGGATCGGAGCGGTCCTGGATTGGCATGCGCGCTCCCCCCCGGGGCGCCTCCCGTATCATTGTAATAGGATCGTCCGCGTGACCCTCCCACGACGTGACGATCTTGTCGCGATTTTTTGCAACCAGATGGCGCCGGCGCCTCCATGAGGGCCGCGGCAGGCCCGCTTACCTGGACGCGTCTCCTCGCCTCCCTGTCTCTCCTTCTCCTGGCGCTCGCCCTGACGCTGCTCGTCGGCGCGGGGGTGGGGAGCAGCGGCGTGGGGCTCGGCGACCTGCTGCGTCGCAACGACGACGCGGCGGTCATGATCCTGAGGCTGCGCCTGCCACGGCTCCTCCTGGCGGCGATCGCCGGCGCCGCCCTGGGATCCGCGGGCGCGGTCTTCCAGGCGGTCCTGAGAAACCCGCTCGCCGACCCGTACATCCTGGGCGTCTCGGGCGGCGCCGCGCTCGGCGCGTTTGCCGCCACGGCGGCGGGACTGCCGGCCCTCCTGCCGTTCATACCGGTGCGCCAGACCTTCGCCTTCGCCGGCGCGGTCCTCACGGTCGCCTTCATCTTCGCCCTGTCGCGCGTCGGCGGCCGGCTGGCCTCGTACCCGATGCTGCTCATCGGCGTCGTCACAAACACGGTCTATCTCGCCCTCATCCTGTTCATCGAGACCATCGTCGAACTGACGAGGCTCCACGGCCTGCGGCTGTGGATGATCGGATCCATTCCGGTCGAGTCGTACCCGGTCATCGCCTCGGTCGGAGCGGTCAGCCTCTTCGGGATCGCGGCCATCAGCCTGTTCGGGCGGGATCTCAACCTCCTCTCGGCCGGCGAGGACACGGCGCGCTCCCTGGGCGTCGGCGTGGAGCGGACGCGCGCGCTCCTCGTGGTGCTCGGCTCGCTCGTGACCGCGGCGGTGGTCTCGGTGACCGGCCCGGTGGGATTCATCGGCCTCATCGTGCCGCACGTGGCGCGCATCCTCTTCGGGCCAGACCACCGGCTCCTGGTCCCCGCGTCCTCCCTGATCGGCGCCGTCTTCCTGGCCGCCTCCGACACCGTGGCGCGCACGGTGATGGCGCCCACGGAGCTTCCGGTGGGCGTGATCACCGCCCTGTGCGGAGGCCCGTTCTTCTTCTGGATCTACAGGCGGCAGCGCGGGAGGACCTACTTTGAATGACGCCCGGCCGGAGCCCGCGGCGGCGCCCGGCACAGCACCAGTTCTCGAGGCCATCGGCCTCCGCTACCGACACCCCGGCGCGCCCTCGGACCTGTTCGACGACCTGTCGATCGGCCTCTCCACGGGCGGGTTCGTCGGGCTGATCGGACCGAACGGGTCCGGCAAGACAACCCTCGTGAGACTCCTGGGCGGTCTCCTGCGGCCGGCCGGGGGGCAGGTCCGCCTCGAGGGCCGGCCGATGAGCGCCCTTCCGCCTCGCGCCCGGGCGTGCCGGATCGCCGTCGTCCTGCAGGAATCGCCGCTGCTCTTCAACTTCAGCGTCCTCGAAGTGGTCCTGATGGGGAGAGCGCCGCGCCTCGGGCTCCTGGGTCTGGAAGGGCCAAAGGACTATGCCGCGGCGCGCGCGGCCCTGCGCGACGTCGATCTCCAGGGGCGCGAAGGGCGGCCGATTCAGGAGCTGAGCAGCGGCGAGAGGCAGCGCGCCCTGATCGCGCGCGCCCTGGCGCAGGAGCCGCGCGTGTTGCTGATGGACGAGCCGACGGCGTTCCTGGACATGAAGCACGCCCTCGCCATCTACGAGATTCTCGGGCGGCTGAGCCGCGAGCAGGGGCTGGCGGTCCTGGCGGTGAGCCACGATCTGAACCTGGCGGCCCGCCACGCCGGTCGCCTCGTCCTGCTGCACCTCGGACGGCTGGTGGCCGACGGGCCGCCGGATCGCGTCCTGACCCCGGAGCGCATCCGCGAGGTGTACGAGACCGAAGCGGAGGTGGCCCGCGACCCGGCGAGTGGGGCGCCGCTCGTCCTCCCGAAGGGACCGCGACGATGAAGGTCGCCACCTGGAACGTCAACTCGGTCCGGGCGCGCCGGGAGCGCCTGCTGCGCTGGCTGGCGGCGAACCAGCCGGACGTCCTCTGCCTGCAGGAGATCAAGGTCACGGAGGCCGATTTCCCGTCGATGGAGCTCAAGGCCCTCGGCTATCACGCCGCGGTCTTCGGGCAGAAGACCTACAACGGGGTCGCGATCCTGTCGCGCCGGGAGCCGCTCGAGGTCGAGCGGGGCTTCGGGGACGGCGTCGACGATCCGCAGGCGCGGCTGATCGCGGCGCGGATCCCAGATGCTGTGGGCCGGGACGCGCGCGTCGTATCGGTCTACGTGCCGAACGGGCAGGAGGTCGGCTCCGACCGGTGGCGCTACAAACTGGAGTGGATGCGGCGGCTGCGCGCCTGGCTCGATCGGCGCGTGTCGCCGACCGATCCGCTGGTCGTCTGCGGCGACTTCAACGTGGCGCCGGAGCCGCGCGACGTGTACGACCCGGCGGCCTGGGAGCCGACCGTCCTCTTCCACCCGGAGGCGCGCGCCGCGCTCCGTCAGGTTTGCGCCTGGGGGCTCGCCGATACGCTCCGCCTGCGGCACGAGGAGACGGGGCTCTACTCCTGGTGGGACTATCGCATGCTGGGTTTCCCGAAGAACCGCGGCCTGCGCATCGACCTCATCCTGGCCAGCGAGCCGCTGGCGCGGCGGTGCGTCGCCGCGTCGATAGACCGCCAGGAGCGCAAGGGGCAGCAGCCCTCCGATCACGCGCCGGTCGTCGCCGAGTTCGGCGACGTCTGAGAGGCGCCCCGGAGCCCACCCGCCGGACCCGCGGGAGAGTAGACTCGACTCATGCCGGGCCAGGCTTCGCAGCGGGTCATCCTGCACCTCGACATGGACGCCTTCTACGCGGCGGTCGAGATCCGGGAGAACCCCGCGCTCGAAGGCCTGCCGCTCATCATCGGGCACCGGGGGCGGCGCGGCGTCGTCTCGACCTGCTCCTACGAAGCGCGCCGCTTCGGCGTGCGCTCGGCGATGCCGTCGGTGACGGCGGAGCGGCTCTGCCCAGAGGCCGTCTGGCTGCCTGGCCGGATGGACCTCTACGTCGAGGTGTCGCGGCGCATCCGGGCGATCCTGGACGACGCCACGCCGGTCGTCGAGCCGGTGTCGATCGACGAGGCGTTCCTCGATCTGAGCGGCGTCGTGGCGGGCGACTGCGGCCGCCCCGTCACGACACTCCGCGAAGGCCGCGAGGTGGCGGCGGGCCTGAAAGCGCGCATCCGGAGAGAGGAGCGGCTGACGGCGTCGGTCGGCGTGTCGCCAAACAAGTTCCTGGCGAAGGTCGCCTCGGACCTCGAGAAGCCCGACGGTCTCGTGATCCTGGCGCTCGAGGACGTGCCGGCGCGCCTGTGGCCGCTGCCCGTCGAGCGCCTGTGGGGCGTGGGACCGAAGACGGCGCTCCGGCTCAAGAAAGCGGGCCTCAGGACGATAGGCGACCTGGCGGGGCAGAGCGCACCGGCCCTCGAGGCGCTGGTCGGCGAGTCCTGGGGCGCGCACCTCCTGGCCCTGGCGCACGGACAGGACGATCGTCCGGTCGAGACCTCGCGCGAGGCCAAGTCGATCTCGGAAGAGCGCACGTACGGCGAGGACCTGCGTGATCCCGAGGCGATCGACCGGGAGCTCCTGGCGCGCGCCGAGGGGGTGGCGCGCGAGCTGCGGCGGGAAGGCCTCCGGGCGCGCACCGTCCACATCAAGGTCCGGACGGGCGACTTCACGACCTGGACCCGGGCCCGCACCCTGCAGGCGCCGACCGATCTCGCCGAGATGCTGATCGGCGCGGCGCGGGATCTGTTCCGCGAGCGCATCCGTCTCGGCCGCCAGGGGGTGCGCCTGCTGGGCCTCGGGGTCAGCGGCATCGTGCCGGCAGGCCTCGCCTCCGGGCCTCAGGCGGGCCTCTTCCCCGATCCCGAAGAAGAGCGCGCGCGGCGCGCCGCCCGCGCCGCCGACGCCGTCCGCGATCGGCTGGGGGATGCCGCCATCACGCGCGCGCGGTTGCTGCGACAAGGGGGCCGAAGGACCGGGCGGCCCTAGGAGCCTAGGTCGTCGCCTCTCTTCCGGCCTTCAGCAGGAAGGCGCACAGGGCCGCGGCGACGAGGAGCGCGCCGAACTCTCCCAAGGTTCCTCCGAGAAGCGGCGGCCGCGATCGCTCCACGACGCCGGCGGCGACGAGCCCGGCGACCAGGACTCCGGCGAGACCTTCCCCCGCGACCAGCCCCGAAGCGGCCAGAACACCCGGGTCCACGCCGGCCGCCTCCGCGCTCCCGGCTCCGGCGGCCGCCGCTCTCCTCCGGCGGGCGGTCTTCTCGACCAGCCCCCTGACGCATCCGCCGACGTAGATGACCAGCATCGAGGAGAGCGGCAGATAGACCCCGATGGCGAAGGCCAGGCCCGACACGCCGCACAGCATGGCCGACAGCGAGAGTCCGGCGCCGCTCAACACCAGGCCCCAGGGGAGCTCCCCCGCGAGCACCCCCTCGATGATCGTCTTCATGAGCGTGGCCTGCGGCGCCGGCACGTCCTTCGAGCCGAACGTGTAGGCGTTGCCGAGGAGGATCACGGTGCCGGCGACCGCCCAGCAGGCGAAGGCCGCTCCAATCAGCTGGCCGAACTGCTGCTTCGCCGGCGTCGCTCCGACCAGGAAGCCGGTCTTGAGATCCTGGGAGATGTCCCCCGCCTTCGAGGCCGCGACGGCGACGATGGTGCCGACCGTCAGCACGGCGGCGCGGGCCCCGGGATCAGTCCACCCCAAGGCGGCGAAGACCGACGCGGTGCCGAGCAGCGTCACCAGGGCGATGCCCGAGGTCGGCTGCGAGGACACCCCAACGATGCCGACGATGCGCGCAGCCACCGTGACGAAGAGGACGCCGAAGACGCCCACTCCAAGCGCGCACACCAGGCGCTGCACTGGCGTCAGGTTGCCGGCGAAAACGCCCGGCACCAGGCCGGCGACCAGGACGACGGTGAAGATGCCGGCGAT
>DASRJX010000124.1:0-11499 GCA_035649235.1 Candidatus Cryosericum sp. | reverse complement strand
GGTGCTGCCCCCCACCAGGACGACCTCGTCGATGTCCTGGGGCTTGAGACCGGCGTCCTTGAGGGCCTGCTCCACGGGCGGGAGCGAGCGCTCGAAGAGATCGCCGGCCAGCCGCTCGAACTGGGCGCGCGAGAGTTTCATCGTCAGGTGCTTCGGGCCCGTCGCATCCGCCGTGATGAAGGGCAGGTTGATCTCGGTCTCCGTCACGGTCGACAACTCGCACTTCGCCTTTTCGGCCGCCTCCTTCAGCCGCTGCAGCGCCATGCGGTCCTTCGACAGGTCGATGCCGTTGTCCTTCTTGAACTCGGCGGTGATCCACTCGATGATCCGCTGATCGATGTTGTCTCCGCCCAGATGCGTGTCGCCGTGTGTCGACTTGACCTCGACGACGCCCTCTCCGACCTCCAGGATGGAGATGTCGAAGGTGCCGCCCCCGAAGTCGTAGACCGCGATGACCTCGTCCTTCTGCTTGTCGAGGCCGTACGCCAGGGCGGCCGCGGTCGGCTCGTTGACGATGCGCTCCACCTCGAAGCCGGCGATCCGCCCGGCGTCCTTGGTCGCCTGGCGCTGGGCGTCGTTGAAGTAGGCGGGAACCGTGATGACCGCCCGGGTGACCTTGTCGCCCAGATAGTCCTCGGCTGACTGCTTCATCTTCTGCAGGATGTAGGCCGAGATCTGCTCCGGCCCGTACTCCTTGCCGCGGGCGCGCACGCGCACCGCGTTCCCCGGCCCGGCGATCACCCGGTACGGGACCATCTTCATCTCTTCGGTGACCTCCTCCATGCGGCGACCCATGAAGCGCTTGATGGAGAAAACGGTGTTCTCGGGGTTCGTGATGGCCTGGCGCTTCGCGACCTGGCCCACCAGGAGCTCCCCTTTCTCGCTGAACGCCACAACCGAGGGCGTGGTGCGCGATCCCTCGGCGTTCGGAATCACCACCGGCTTGCCGCCTTCCATCACGGCAACGACGGAGTTCGTCGTGCCGAGGTCGATCCCTATGGTCTTGCTCATGTTTCAAAGCCTCCTGGCTTAGGGCTCTCCAAGCCACTTAGTCACAGGACACGATAATACTTGAGTCTATTGTTGTCAAGTTATTCCCAGTATACAGTTAAGATATTTATTTTCAATAACTAGCGGATTCCATCGAGGGTCAATCTGTAGCTCGATTGCCGCGCTTGGTAGCGGATCGCCATGCCTGCCGGAAAACTCAAATCCTCCCGGCGCAAGAGCCCTTCCGTCACGAGATCGTCCAGCTTCTCCGGGAAGCCCCGATTGAGGAGGTAGTAGACCTGGATGCCGAAGTCGATGCTCTGCAACCGGCCGTCGGCCATGGCCCGGCCGACGCCCGCCACTTCTGAAGGCGAAAGGAAGGGCGCAAGCCAAGGTGTCGGAGACGAGTATGTGCGCGCGCGGCCGAGCCAGGGAAGGGCGTGCCAGAGGATGGCGCCCCCTCCCAGGAGGACGAGCAGCAGCGTCGTGACGCCAGCCAGCATCGGCGAGGCGATGGGAGCGCGCTTCGGGGCTGGCGCCGCCGGACTCTTGGCTGGCGCGGCGATCCGCACCTCCTCCAGGATCTGCCGGTTGATGAGCTCGTAGAGCGTCCGGCAGGTCTCGAACTCGCTCAGCATGGAGCGATCGACGATGTCCTGCACGGTACGACGTCCGTCGACGAGGCCGTAGACCTGCTGCTCGGTCGGGCTCAACGTGATGCCGCCCGCCGCTTCCTCGCGCGCTCCCTGGCCGGCGGACGAGCCGCCCTTGGCGATCTCGACGTCGGCGCGGCGGTATACCGCGGACAGACCCCGGATCCCCTCCTCGACCATCGGCCACTCGTCGAGGATCCGCGCCCCCTCCATGAGGATGCTCTCCGCGGACATGGGAACGACCAGCTCCTTGTCGTACTCGACCTTCTGTTCCTGGCTGAAGTCGTACTCGCCGGCCGTCCAGCGGAACAGCCTGTAGATCATTTGATCGATCTGGACCTGCAGGGCGGCGGCGAGGTCCTTCTTGTCCAGGAAACGGCTGTCGATCAGCACGTTCCCGAGGCGCC
The DNA here is from genome assembly GCA_035649235.1 of Candidatus Cryosericum sp. Lineage (GTDB taxonomy): Bacteria > Acidobacteriota > Polarisedimenticolia > Gp22-AA2 > Gp22-AA2 > DASRJX01. The sequence continues at coordinate 9,449 of DASRJX010000124.1, read as the reverse complement.
TGAGCGTGCTCTTCTGGATGCGCAGCGCCTCCTGGAGCTGGGCCTCGGTGATCCGCCCGGACTTCACCAGGACGCTGCCGAGCCGGTCCTCCAGGCGCCGCGTCGTCGACTCGGTACCCACGACCTGCCCCTCCAAGAAGGCAACGGTGCAGGTCTCCTTGTCGCTCTTCAAGGTCAGGACGCCTGTCTTCTTCTGGATGCCGATCAGCTGGAAGATGTCGGCAAGGCTGAAGTCCCGGAGAGTTCCGCGAAGCGCCATCGCCTACTCCGGCCTCGGTTCGCCTTGTGACAGATTGGCCGCCAGCCAGGTCAGGAGCGCCAGACCGGACAGCAGCAGGAACCCGCCCGACAGGGTTGCCGAACCAACGTCTCCCGGAGGCGCCGGAAGTCTCGACCTCAGCAGGAGCCCGATCCCGGCGGTCAACCAGGAGCAGAGCAGGATCATCCCGAATGCGGGGCGGTCCGAGAGCACGTGCCCGCTTCCCGGAAGAAGGAGGTTCGCCACCCGGGACAGAACGAACTGGCGCCGCCGGTAGCGGACCACCTCGCGCTTCTTGCGGTCCCGGCCCGCGGGAGCGAGGCCGTCCTTGAGCACGAAGAGATGCACGCACTGCGAGCAGCTCCCGGGGACCCGCGTGATCACCTGACACCGGCGACAGAAAGGACGACCACAGCGCTCGCAGCTGCGCGCGCCGCCCGAGCGCGGGGCCATGGCGAGGCCTGGCAGGAGGAGGGCCGCGAGAAGGCCGACGCCGGCGGCCAGCGTCGTCGGATTCATCAGCGAGCGCGCCGCCTCCGCCCCCAAGGGCCGCTCGCGACGGAACCGCAGGGCCCGCTTCCAGATCTCCCGCCGCGGATAGAGGCTGTCCTGGGGCGACCGCTTCATCGCGCCCTCTCCCCCGCGGGTCAGGAGACCGGTGATGAGGGCGTCGTCGACCTTCTGCGCCTGCTTCAGCTCCGCGTCCGCGGCCTCGAGATTGAAGGCTTCGAGGTGCGCCAGGTGGCTGTTGTAGTGCGACAGCGCGTTCGTCGGATCGATCGTGGCCGCTTTCTGATACAGCGCCTGCGCCTGGGCGAACTCCCCGCGCAGCGAATGCAGGTTTCCGAGATTGATCATGGCGCGGGCATTGGAGGGATCGACCTCCAGCACCCGGCGGTACATCGTCATCGCGACGTCGAGGTGGCCGCCGACCCGGTAGGCCGACGCCAGCAGGAAGAGATAGACGGGGTCGTCCGGCTTCTCGTCGGACACCTTCCGGAGGATCGGCTCGTGGCGCAGATCGGCGCCGGCGCGGGCCGACTGGAGCAGCGTGCGCGCCACGGGGTCGGTGGCGGTCGCGAGCTGCCACTCCAGCACGCTGCCGAACGGCCCCGCCAGGAACCACGCTCCCAGCGTCGCCAGGAGGATGGCCCGCTCGGCACCACGGGCGTACGCGAAGAAGATCGCGGCCCAGAAGGCCAGCAGCCACGGCAGCGGCACCGGAAAGAAGAGAGGCGCGAGCAGGATCGCGCAGCACAGGACGGGCGCCACGAACGGCGCCACCGGTCCGCCGATCCGCTCCTTGAGGTCGTGGGCGAAGGCGGGCCCCGCCTTCAGCCCGATCAGGCCGAGGGCCAGAGCGCCACCCCAGCAGACGCCGAGGTAGAGCACCAGGAGCGCGCTGCCGAACACGTGGAACAGCGCCTCGGGGTCCCCGAGCAGCGCCCGGACCCCGTCCCACCAGGCCTTCATCCCTCCTCGGATATCGCGCTCGCGGAGCAGCAGGGTTCCGGCGAGGGCGAAGCGTGCCGACGCGAGGGACGGATCGAGCCGGGAGGCCAGCCCGAAGGCGCTGATGGCCCTGGCGTCGTCCCCGTCCCTCAGGGACCGACGGCCTTCCACCAGGAGGGCCGCGGCGATTTCGGGCGCCGCCTGCAGCCCCTCGCGCTGCATGAAGCCGATCGCGGCGCCCATGAGGGTGGCCGCCTCCTGCTCGGCGCCGCGCTGACGCAGAGCCTGGTACTTGAACCACAGCCCGGCGAGGATCTCGCGGGCGTTCATTCCCTGGGTTGTCGCCGGCACGACGTCAGCGCCGGCCGGAGCGCCCGCGGCGGACGCGTCCGGAGCCGCCGTCGTCGGGTCCAGGTGGATCACTTCCGGCTCGGTCGCGGTCCCCGACGCAGGCGCGCCTAGGGTCGTCGGTCCCACTGCCAGCAGGGAGCCGAAGAGGAGCAGGCCCGCCTTTGAGAGCCGTCCCCGGGCGGCGCGGGCAGGGACAGGTAGCCGAGACTCCGTCACCACGCCGCCCCGGTCGAGGCGCTCCGGCTCACGGCCTGGTCTTGGCCTTCGATCGGACGGCGACATACTGCATCTGGAGGTCGCCGATGAGGCCTTCGAGGAGATCGGTCTCCTCGAGGGTCAGGTTTCCGCGGGTCTTCTGCCGGAGAGACTGCAGCAGGGCGATCATCTGCTGCGCCGCCTCCATGTCGACCTCGACCTGCCCGGTCAGCGGGTGCTGCGTGGCCCCGAGGCTCGCAACCGCCTGGCGGGCCAGGTTGACGATCAGATTCTGGAAGTGAGCCGAGGCGACCGGGTCGGCTTCGCCCGTGGCTGGCGGCGTGCCGCGGCCGGCCGGTAAGGGGCTCTCCGGCGCGGCCGGCGGAGCTTGGTGGTGCGGGGACTCCTCGCGCGCGGCGTCGGGCTGCCGGCGCTCCCCCTCGGGAGTGAACGTCCGGCGATCGATGACTCGAAGCGGCTCGTGGCGCTTGCCGGCGTTCTGCTCGGATTCGGTCATGCGTCAGTCCGCAGGATCGGCACTGAACAGCCGCGGATGGTAGCATCTGCACCGCGCGATGACAAGAGATGGCCGCGGCCCGCTCGCGGTCCGGCGCGCCGGAGGAAGCCATGTCGGAGATGAAGCGACTGCGCGAGATCATGGATCGGCTGCGCGGGCCGGACGGCTGTCCCTGGGATCGTGAGCAGACCCTCGCGACGCTGCGCACCTACCTGGTCGAGGAGGCCTACGAGGTGCTGGAGGCGATCGACGGCGGTTCGCCCGAGGCGCTGCGCGAAGAGCTGGGGGATCTGCTGTTTCAAATCGTATTCCAGGCGCGCATCGCCCAGGAGCGCGGGGACTTCGACATCGAATCGCTCATGAAGGGGATCGGCGACAAGATCGTGCGCCGGCACCCGCACGTCTTCGGTGCGGGGCGGCTCGACACGTCCGACCAGGTGCTGCGGCAGTGGGAGGAGATCAAGGTCGAGGAGCGGCGCGGCCGTGCGGACGGTTCCCTGTTCGCCGGCGTCCCGAAGAGTCTCCCGGCGCTCCTCAAGGCGCTCCGCCTCTCGGCCAAGGCCTCACGGGTCGGGTTCGAGTGGCAGGACCCGGAAGCGCTCTGGTCCAAGGTGGAGGAGGAGATGGGTGAGCTGCGCGAGGCCGTCCGAGCGGGCTCGCGCGACGGCATCTCCGAGGAGATGGGTGACTTGCTGTTCACGCTCGCGAACGTCGCCCGGATGGAGGATCTCGATCCGGAGCAGGTGCTGCAGGAGGCCAACCGCAAGTTCGTGGAGCGTTTCCGGTTCGTCGAGGAGCGCCTCGCGGCCGAGGGGCTTCGGCCGGCCGCCGGGAACCGGGATCGCATGGAAGCTCTGTGGCTAGAGGCCAAGTCGTCGATCAGAAGAACTTCGCCTGACCGAACTTCCCCATCCGGCGGAATCTCTGGTAGCGGGCCTCCAGGCGCTCGTCCGCGTCCATCTGTGTGAGCTCGCCGAGCGCGCCGGACAGGTAGTCGTCGAGGATCTGCCCCTGCCGCGCCGGGTCGGCCTGCGCGCCGCCCGGCGGCTCCGGCACGATGGCGTCGATGATCTCCAGGTCCTTGAGGTCGGGCGCCGTCATGCGCATCGCCCGCGCCGCATCGCGCGCCTTCCCCTGATCGGACCAGAGGATCGCGGCGCATCCTTCCGGGCTGATCACGGAGTACACGGCGTGCTCCAGCATGAGGATCCGATCGCCGACGGCGATCGCCAGCGCACCCCCGCTGCCGCCCTCCCCCGTCACCGTGACCACGATAGGGACCGAGAGCCGCGCCATGACGCGCAGGCTGTGGGCGATCGCCTCCGCCTGGCCCCGCTCCTCGGCCCCCTTGCCCGGATAGGCGCCGGGCGTGTCGATGAAGGTCAGGATCGGCCGTCCGAACTTCTCCGCCAGCTCCATGACGCGCACCGCCTTGCGATAGCCCTCGGGGCGCGGCATCCCGAAATTGCGCCGCACCTTCTCGCGCGTGTCGCGTCCCTTCTGATGTCCGATGATGATCACGGGCGAGCCTTTGTAGTGCGCGAAGCCGCTGATGATGGCCGGATCGTCGGCGAACTTGCGGTCGCCGTGGATCTCGCGGAAGTCGGAGAACAGCAGGTGGACGTAATCGAGCGTGTAGGGTCGCTTCGGATGCCGCGCCACCAGCGTGCGCTGCCAGGGCGTCAGGCGCGAGTAGACGTCCTGCCTCATGCTCTCGAGGCGTCGCTGCAGCCGGCCGATCTCTTCGGAGCGATCGTCTCCGCCCGGAACCCCGGAGAGCTCCTCGATCTTCTTTTCCAGCTCGCGCAGCGGTTTCTCGAAGTCGTCTTCCTCGACCGCCATGCGCGGTAGTCAAGCACACGCCCTGGGGCACGGTCAAGCAATCAGGCGCGCGGGTGGAAATCCTTGTAGACGCGCTTCAGGCGCTCGCGATTGACGTGCGTGTAGATCTGCGTCGTGGAGATGTCGGCGTGGCCGAGCATCACCTGGACCGAGCGCAGATCGGCGCCGCGCTCCAGGAGGTGGGTGGCGAACGAATGCCGCAGGACGTGGGGACTGAGCTTGCCGCGCAGGCCGATCGACGCGCCGTAGGCCTTCAGGATCTTCCAGAATCCCTGGCGCGTCATGGATGCGCCGCGACGGTTGAGGAACAGCGCCGCCACGTTCCGAACCTTCTGCAGGGCGGGCCGCGCCGTCTCGAGGTAGTCGCGCAACCGTCCGATGGCGGCGCGGCTGAGCGGCACCATCCGCTCCTTGCGTCCCTTGCCCATGCAGGACAGGACGCCGGCGTCGAGATTGACGTCCCGCAGGCGGAGGGACACCAGCTCCGAGACGCGGATTCCGGTGGCGTACAGCAGCTCGAGCATGGCCGCGTCGCGACGGCCGAGCGGATGCGCGCCATCGGGCGCGGCCAGCAGGTTGTCCACCTCCCCTAGCGTCAGGAAGCGCGGCAGGGTCTTCCAGGTGCGCGGCGCCTTGACCTGCGCCGTCGGATCGAGACTGACGACCTTCTCCGCGATCAGGAAGCGGTAGAACATCCGCACCGCGTTGAGGGCCCGCGCGACGGACTTGGCGGAGAGGCCCTGGCGCGACAGATCGCGAGCGAACTCGTCGATCTCCCCCTGGCGCACCTGGCGGGGGTCCTTAGCCTTGCGCGCCAGGAATCGCGAGAACTTGGCCAGGTCGCGGCCGTAGGCGATCAGGGTGTTGCTCGCGAGACCTCGCTCGACGGCCAGATGGTGCAGGAAGTCGTCGGTCAGTCCCGAGGACTTCATGCCCCGGGCGTTTCCAGAATGAGGGTCACCGGGCCGTCGTTGACCAGCTCGACCTGCATGAACTCCCGGAACCGCCCGGTGGCCACGCGCAGCGGGCTCCGCTTCAGCCTGTCGACGAACGCCAGGTAGAGCGGCTCCGCGTCCTCGGGACGCGCGGCCCGCTCGAAGCCGGGTCGGCGCCCCCGGCTCAGGTCGCCGGCCAGCGTGAACTGGGACACGATCATGATCTCGGCACCCGCATCGAGCGCGGACAGGTTCATCTTGCCGTCGCGATCGGAAAAGATGCGCATTTCTAGCACCTTGCCGGAAAGCCAGTCAAGTTGCGCGGGGCCGTCCCCTTTCTCGATCGCCAGCAGCACCAACAGGCCCGGGCCGATGCGTGCCGTCTCGGCTCCCGACACGCGCACCTCCGCCCGCGACACCCGCTGCACGACCGCGATCACGGCGCCACCTGCTGGCGTCGCCCCACCATCTGCCGGAGCCAGCGGATCTCGTCGCTGCCGAGGGCGGCCGCGCAGCCCAGGTAGACAGCCATCCCGGTGATGATGAACGCTCCCATCGCCAGCGCCTTCCACCCGATGGAAGGGAGGGCGACGATGTCGAGCCGGCGGATCCCGGCGAGGAGCACGAGCGTCATCACAGCACCGCTTGCGACCGCGCGGGCGGCGCTGGCGCGGACAGGGCGGCCCAGGAACTCTCCGAGGCGCCGGCGCAGGATCAGGGCCAGGAGGATCGAGTCGACGTAGGCGCTGATCGCGGTCGAGAGGGCGATGCCGTTGTGGGCCAGAGGTCCTCGCAGGAGGAAGTTCAGGCCGAGGTGCAGCCCGAACGTGGCGAGGCCGATCTTGACCGGCGTCCGGGTGTCGCCGTGGGCGTAGAAGGCGGCCGCGAGGACGTTGACCGAGGCGTACGGCAGGAGGCCGAGACTGTAACAGGCCAAAGCACCGGCGGTGAGCATGGTGTCCTCCGCCGTGAACCGGCCGCGCTCGAACAGGACGTGGACGATCGGCGCCCTGAGGACGATGAGGCCGAGGGTGGCTGGCAAGGTGATGAACACGAGCAGGCGCACCGCGGTCCCGAGGGTCTGGAGGACCCGCTCCCGGTCGTGGTCGGCGGCGGCGCGCGCCAGGCTCGGGAGGATCACCGTGGAGAGGCTGATGCCGAAGATGCCGAGCGTCAGCTCCGTCACGCGGCCGGCGTAGTACAGGAAGGAGGCGCTGCCGGCCCGCAGCGAGGTGGCGAACTGGGAGTCCACCACCAGGTTGATCTGCGTGATGCCCGCGCCCAGGATGCGCGGCAGCATGAGCCTCGCGACTTCGTTCACTCCGGCGGCGTCGAACGGCCTGGGCCAGCGCAGGCGGAAGCCGAGGCGCAGCAGCGTCGGCATCTGCACCAGCAGCTGGAGGACGCCTCCCAGGAGGACTCCCACGGCGAAGGCGAAGGACGGGTCGGGGAAGCGGTCGCGCAGGGTCAGGGCGCACCCGATGATGGACAGGTTCAGCAGCACCGGAGTGAAGGCCGGCAGCGCGAACCGGCCGAAGACGTTGAGGATGCCCCCGGCGAGCGCGGACAGGGAGATGAAGAAGATGTAGGGCCACATCCACCGGTTGAGGACGACCGTCAGGTCGACCTTGCCCGGCTCCCCGGCGTAGCCCCAGGCGAGCCCCCGGACGATGAAGGGCGAGAAGAGAACGCCGACGAGGACGATGGCGAGCAGCAGCGTCGTCAGCGCGTACCAGACCGATCCGACGAAGCGCCACATCTCCTCCTCCTCCCCCTTTTTCATGGATCGGGCCAGGGTCGGAACGAAGGCGGAGGTCAGTGCTCCCTCGGCAACGAGGCGGCGCAGGAGGTTCGGGATGCGGAAGGCGATGACGAACGCGTCGGCGGAATTCCCGAGACCCGCGCCCAGGAGGTGCGCCTGAAGGTTGTCGCGCACGTACCCGGCGACGCGGCTCAGGGCGGTCATGGCGCTCATCGAGCCGGCCGCTCGGATGAGCCTCGTGTCGCCGTCGCGCATCGCCTGGGGTTTCACCGTCGCCAAAGCGCCCGATTCTACGTGGGCCCGGAAGGGGTTGCAACGGCGGCCTCGGTCGGCGGTGCTGTGATACCCTACGGCCAGAGTTCGATCGGAGAGACTGGGGGAACGTCATGGGAAGCCTCAACAAAGTGATCCTCATCGGCAATCTGGGACGCGACCCGGAGGTTCGCTACACGCAGGGCGGCGCCCCCGTCGCCAACTTCACTCTCGCCACCAACGACGTCTGGACGGACAAGGCGGGCTCGCGCCAGGAGAAGACCGAGTGGCACCGGATCGTCGCCTGGGGCAAGCAGGCGGAGATCGTGCGGGACCACCTGGCCAAGGGGAAGCAGGTCTACATCGAAGGGGCGCTCCAGACGCGGCAGTGGGACGACCGCGACGGGAACAAGAGGACGACGACCGAGATCAAGATGACGCGTCTCGTCCTGCTCGGGAGGCCCGAGGGCGGGAGTGAGGGACGCGGAGCGCCGGCCGCGGGACCGCAGGACGCCGCGGAGGAACTCCCGCCGTCCGAGGACGACATCCCCTTCTGATCGTGCCGTCGCCGGCCGGCCGCCGTTCAGGACTGGTCGGAGAGGTGGCGCCGCGCTTCCATCAGGTATTCGGAGTCCGGGTACTCGCTCACCAGCCGCCGGTAGAGCGCCTGGGCCTCGTCCTTGCGCCCCAGGGCTTCCTGGCAGCGGGCCACTCCGAGGAGTCCTTCCTCGCGCGGCAGCAGGCCCCGGTCGTCGTCCAGGATCGCCTGGTAGAGGGTCAGCGCCTCTTCGGACTTCTGCCGCGATTCCTTGAGGCGGGCCAGCCGGAGGCGCGCCATCGACCCGTACAGGCTCTTGGCGTCGCGGCTCATCACCTCTCCGAGCGACGCCTCCGCCTCGTCGTACAGGCCGAGGTCCGACTGCGCCATGCCGCGGTACAGCAGCGCTCCCGCCCGCGCCGCCCCCGCGCCAGCTTCCAGGATCGGGGCGGCGAGATCAATCACCTTGCGGCTGCGCTCGGCGGCGGAGGTGAAGGTCGGTATGCCGGTCTGCGCCGCCTGGAGGTCCTCGATCGACGCCGTGATCGGGGCGTTGTAGGTGTCGATCATCTCCGCCAGCAGGCGGGCGCCCGTCGCGTCGCGAGAGCGCAGCCAGCTCTTCACGCCCACCACCCCCAGCACCAGGACGAGAACGGCCGCGCCCACGAGGGCGACCTGCCGGACGTTCCGCCCGGCGAACTGCGCGACCTCGTCCAGAAGCGTCGCGAAGTCGTTCCGCTTGGCCTGATGGCGCTCTTCCCTCTTCATCGCTCGATCCTCGTTTGTTCCCTCATGGCTGGTGGGCCTGGCGGGAATTGAACCCACGGCCTACGGATTAGGAACTCTAACACAGCCTCGGGACCATGGGCGCCATGAAAAGACCATCGCCGCAATCCGCTCCTATCAAGGGCTTTCAGGCACCCGGCGAAGGGCCGAAATCCCGTTCCGCACGTCGGCGCCCATGGTTCCAGCACAATTCGATCACAGGCCGTCCGATGAACCTACACCGGAGGGCGTGAGGTAGAATCCACTCGGCGGCGCACCGGATAGCTACCGGGGCCGGTACTCCGACCGGCCAGCGCCGCCGCCTTCGATCCTCGGAGCCCGCACGGAGGCGGGATGGCGACACGACGGCGAGCGGCGAAGCGGAACGGTAGCCGGCGAATCCTCAACCTGTCCGCGCTCGACCTTGAGAACTTGGCGCAGGCCGAGCTCTACCGCTACTTCGAGCCCGTCCCCGGCCTGTGGAATCCCGACGACCCCATGACGCCCCAACCGAGGACGCATGGCGGCCGACTTGGGCTAGCGCCCGCCGCTCGCGCCTACATCTACCCGGAAGCCCGCGC
>DASRJX010000123.1:0-7090 GCA_035649235.1 Candidatus Cryosericum sp. | reverse complement strand
GGAGCGCCGCGACCGTTTCCGGCTGGAGCTTCTTGACCAGGCACGAATTGACCGCCGACAGATCCTGGCAGTCCGGGTAGTGGCCTTCCTTCTTCGACCACTCCTCGACCACCTGGCCGAACCTCCTCAAGTCGGAAATGGTGCGCCGGCGGTTGCCGTACGCGAACGCCTCCCCCATGCCCAGCATCTCCGCCTGCTGCTGCGTCATCGAGGCCCCCATGGCCCCCGTGAGCATCAGCATCCGGATGAAAGTCTTCGCCCCCGCATCATCGGCCGTGACCTTGCTGACGACGAGTGCCTTGCCGCGATCGTCTTTGAGGATGATCCCCACCAGATCCCCGGCGGCGCTCTCGTCCTTCAGGATCCGTTCGATGACGGCTGGCCGGTCGGTGGGGGTCCCAACCAGCCGGTCGATGACCTCCTGGCGCCGGGCCGGGTCCGTGACCAGGGCCTCGATGACGTCCTTGCGGAAGGCCGAGTCTTCGACCTGTTTCCTGGCGTCCCGAGCGCAGCCGAGTAGCGGCAAGAGCGCGGCCGCGGCCAGGAGCGCCGCCACGGTGGCGGCGGGTTTCGTTGGCCGCGCGGCGGCTCGCGCGGCGGCCGGGCTGATGGTCGGGACGGGGCGACGAGCGATCATGGACACCTCCCGGGAAGGCCGCCGGCGGCGACGGCCGGCCGCGGCGGGCGACAGTCTACCGGATCGCTAGCGGATCAGGATGACCGAAGTCTGCGGCGTCCCTATGCAGCGAGCCCCCTCGGGTCCGACCACGGCGTCCTCCTCCAGCCCCGTGTGGAAGTCGTAGTCGATCTCGGGCGGCTTGATGTAGATGAGCGGCTCGACGGCGAACACCTGGTCCGGCTCGATCGTGAAGCGGACCGCGTCGCCGTAACGCTCCCGCCAGTCAGGGCCCAGGAGCGGCCCGACGTCGTGCACCTTGAGGCCGATGGCGTGGCCGGTGCCGTGCGGGTACTCGGGGTAGCCGTCGGCCGCGAGCGACAGGCGCGCCGCCGTGTCGACGTCGAGGCCGGTGTTGCCAGGGCGCAGCGCCCGGAGCGCGGCGCGGTTCGCCTTCAGCGTGGCGGCGAACAGGCGCTCCAGCCAGGCCGGGGCCGCCGTCTCCCCCGGCTTCAGGACGTAGGCCGTGCGCTGGATGTCGCCGCAGTAGCCGCCGTACGACGCTCCCCAGTCGATGCGGATGACGTCTCCCCGCCGGATGATCCGATCGGTCGGCTCCGAATGTCCGCGCGCCGGCCCCACGACGACCGATTCGAAGGGGACCTCGTACCCGAGCTCTCTGGCCCGGGCCGCCATCCAATCCGCCAGGGCCCGCTCGGTCGTCACGTCGGGCTTCACACGCTCTGACGTGAGGGCCTCGGCGATGATGCGCTGCGTGCCGGTGACCGCTTCTTCCAGGGCCGCGATCTCGGCCGGCAGCTTCCTCGCCAGGAGCGACACGACCACGCGCTCCGCCGAGACGAACCTCTGGGTGTGGGGGCCGAGCGTCTCGTCGAGGTACTGCCGCAGCCCGACCGTCAGGCCGTCGGCGATGGTCACGTCGCGCGACATGTTGACCGCGATCCGATCCGGCGCGAGATCGTCGACCACCTTCCTGAGGTGCGGCTTGACGCCCTCCGATTGGTAGGCGATCACCTCCTCGAACAGGCCCGTCTTCTGGATCGGGTCGACGTCGTAGGAGGCGGCCACGGCGATCCGGCGGAAGGCTTCTCCCTTGCGGACGAACAGGAACGCGCCGCGAGCGACGATGTGCGAAAGGCCGAACACGGCCAGGATCGGATCCTGGGTGTTCTCGCGCGTGAAGGTGAGCCAGGCGTCGATCCCCTGCTCCTTCAGGATGCGCGGCAAGAGGACGTTGATCCGGTCGCGCCGGATCGACGCGTGGTCCACGGGCGGTCGTCGTGGCGGCGTCGGTGTCATCGCAGTTGGTCTCCTCGATCTCGGTTCGACCTCAGTCGGGCAGGAAGGCGATGATCCGCAGCGGCCCTCCCGACCCTTCGCCGATCTTCATCGGCAGTGCCGCGACGTAGGCGCCGGTCGCCGGCAGCGCCTCCAGGTTGGCGACGTTCTCGAAGCCCAGGACATTGGCCCGCATCGCCACCTGGTGGACGATGAAGTCCGTCGACGGCCCGTAATCGATGCTGGCGGTGTCGACGCCGAGCGCGGCGACGCCGCGGTCCCGTACCAGGATCCCGGCCGCCTCCTTCCCATAGGACGGGAAGTGGAGATGCAGGGCGTCGCCTGGCGTGTCGTCCCCCAGGTAGCGCTTGCGGTCCGGCCAGCGCTTCCCCCACCCGGTCCGGAGCAGGACTATCCCACCCTTCGGCACCTGGCCGTGGGCCTTCTCCCAGGCGCCCAGGTCCTGGGGCGTCAGGCGGTAGTCGGGATCCACCTCCGCCCTGGCGCTGACGTCGATGACGACAGCGGGCGCCACCAGCCGCCGCAGCGGGATCTCGTCGGACGTCCAGGCGCCCTCCGCGAAGTGGATCGGGGCATCGAGGTGCGTGCCGCCGTGCTCCGGCGCGCAGAACGAATTGGCGGCGTAGAAAAAGCCGGCCTCGGTTGTCCCGAAGGAGAGCCGCTTCAGCTCGAACGCCGAGGGCGCCGTCGGCCAGTAGAGCGTCGTGGCGTCGAACGCGTAGGTCAGGTCGACGATCCGGGCGCGGGCAATGTCGATCGGGGCCGTCGCCGCCGCTGCGCCCGCCGGGCCCCCGTCCTTGCCCAGCGCCTCGAAGGCGATGTCCAGGATCGGGTACTCGCGCCAGTCCTTGTAGTCGAAGTGCCACCATTCGTACGGGTAGACGAAGAAGCCCTCGCGACCCATGGCCTCGATCAGAAGGTCGCGCCGCTCCCGCGCCTTGGCGTTCCCACCGCCGTGCGTGGCGTAGGCGCGCTCCGTCGACTCGTCGTAGGCGCTCGGCATCTCCACGGCGCGCCCCGTCTTCAGGTCGAACAGCGTCAGGTCCACGGCGCACCCACGGTTGTGTTTCGACCCCTTCGCCGGATCGGCCACGAACACCTTCTTGTCCTGTGGCGTCAGGTCCCAGAAGATCTTCGTGACGCTCCACGGCCGGTACCCATCGAACACCATGAGGCCGAACCCCTTCTCCTTGAGCGCCCGGTGCGCCCGCGCCAGCGCCTCCGCCGCCGGCCGCTGCAGGAACGCCCGCGCCTCCTTGTAGACCGCCCGCCCCGTGAAGTTGTCCGCCCGCGCGTACCGCACGTCCAGCCGGACGCCCGGCTCGAGCGCGACGATCTCCACCAGTTCCGGCGCCCGGAACGGTCCGGGCTCGGACGGCGGTCCGGGCTCGCGCGGATCCGCCGCCGCGCCCATTCCCAGGACGGCCGAGAACGCAATCAAGATGATGCGGAACCGAATCATGGCCCCCTCCGCGGCCACCGGCGTCAGAGACCCTATTATCCCCGAGACAGGCGAGTAGTAAGATCGAGGCCGATGAACCGCTTCCCGCTGCCGGCCATGGTCCTGTCGATCGGGGTGTTGCTGTGTCCCTGGAGCACGCCCACAGCGGCCGATCCGCCTGGGTCGCCCCCGAATGAACGCGGCGGCCGGCCGGCGCCCGAGTTCCCGACGCAGGATCCGGCCCTCTGGATCAACTCTCCGCCCCTCTCGATGTCCGGCCTGCGCGGGCGGGTGGTCCTCATCGACATCTGGACATTCGGCTGAATCAACTGCCGCCGATCGCTGCCGTGGGTAGCGTCCCTCGACCGCCGTTTCCATGAGCAGGGCCTGCAGATCATCGGGCTGCATTCTCCCGAGTTCGAGAATGAAAAGAACCCCGATACAGTCCGCAAGCAGGTCCGCAAGCTGCAAGTGACTTATCCGGTCGTTCTCGACAACGATCTGGCGATGTGGGACGCGCTCCAGAATGTCGCCTGGCCGGCGACCTATCTGATCGACCGAAAGGGATCCATCCGCGTCATTTACAGGGGGGAGACTCACGAAGGAAGCCCTGAAGCCCGCGCGTTCGAGAGCGAACTGTCCGCGCTCCTGAAGGAGCGTTGACGACGCCGACGAGGTCCCGGTTCGTGACAGGCGCGGAACGGATCGTGTTCCTCGCGGTGCTCTCCGCCTGGGGCGTGTCGAACGCGATGGCGGAGGCGCGGCCACGGGCCCGCGATCTCGGGATAGCACCCGGCACCTGCGCGCCCGGGCCGCTCAACGCGATCACGGACGTCGCCGGCGTGCTCGTCGGCCACACGACGATCATCGAAGGGGACGCCGTGCGGACCGGCGTCACGGCCATCCTGCCGCACGCCGGCAACCTCTTCCAGGACAAGGTCGCGGGAGCCGTGTTCGTCGGCAACGCGTTCGGGAAGCTCGCCGGCACCACCCAGGTGGCCGAGCTGGGCACGATCGAGACGCCCATCGTCCTGACGAACACGCTGAGCGTCGGCGTCGCCATGGACGCAGTGGTGCGGTATACGCTGGGGCAGCCGGGCAACGAAGAGGTGCGGTCGGTGAATGCCCTCGTCGGCGAGACGAACGACGGCGGGTTGAACGACATCCGCGGCCTCCACGTCACTCGCAAGCACGTGCTCGACGCGATCGCGCGCGCCAGGTCCGGGCCCGTGGAGGAAGGGAGCGTCGGCGCGGGGACGGGGACGGTGCTCTACGGGTGGAAGGGAGGGATTGGGACCTCCTCGCGCATGCTCCCGGGGGGCTATGTCGTGGGCGTCCTGGCGCAGGCGAACTTCGGCGGCAGCCTCACCATAGCGGGCGTGCCGGTCTTCCGGCTGCTGCAGCCTCCTCCGAGGGCCGCGGCAGGTCTGCGGGACGGGGGATCGGAGCCCGCGCGCGGAGACGGCTCCTGCATGCTCGTCGTGGCGACCGACGCGCCGCTCGACGCGCGCGATCTCCGGCGCCTCGCGGCGCGGGCGGTGTTCGGCCTGGGCCGGACGGGGTCCTCCTTCAGCAGCGGGAGCGGCGATTACGCCATCGCCTTCTCCACGTCACCCGAGATGCGGAGCCGCTTCGGCGACGGCGCGCCCCGGGAGCGGAAGGTGTTGCCGCCCGAGGCCGTCTCGCCTCTGTTCGAGGCGGCGCTGGAGGCCACCGAGGAAGCGGTCTACAATGCGCTCTTCCGGGCGACGACGGTGACCTCGAAGTTCGGGACGGCGGAGGCGATTCCGATCGAGCGCGTGCGCGCGCTCCTGCCGAAGGAGGCTCGATGAGCGGGGATCGGTCCACGGGGCGCGGCGTCGCGTTGGCTGCCGGGCTCCTCGTCATCCTCGCCGCGGATCCGGACGCTGGGGCGGCGCATACCGCGACGCCGCAGGGGTGCGAGGAGGCGAAGCGGGACGGCGGCTGGTGCGAGGCGGCCGGAGTCGGCTACGTGGCGGGGGTCGAGATCCGCTCGCGCCCTCTCTTCGAGGCGCTCGACGCCCACGGTCACGACATCGTTCCGGAGTACGTGACCTGCGAGACCTGCAAGAAGGCGATGCGCACGGACGGCTTCTGCCCAAGCCACCTCATGGGCTACGTCAAGGGGAAGGCGTATCTGTCTCCTCTGACCTATCAGATCGCCCGAGCCAGGAGGATCGATCCCGCCACGCTGACCTGCCCCGAATGCCGCCGGCACGCACAGGGGATCGGCTGGTGCGAGAAGGATCAGGTCGGTATCGCGGGCCACCTGGCCATCGCTGACAGACAGGCCTTCTCGGAGTTCCAGAAGGCCTACGAGACGCTCCTCGCGGCAATCGAGGTCTCGGCGCGCTGCGAGACCTGCGCCGCGGCGATGGTGGCCGATGGGTACTGCCCGACCCACCGCCTGAAGTACAAGGACGGCAAGCCGGCCCCCGCCTCGTAACTGCCGGTGCCGCCGGCCTGGGGCTCATCCGGCTCGGCGAGCGCTGCCCGGTGACCGCCGCTCAGTGCCCGCAGGCGTTACTGACGTTCTTGACGAGAGCGCAGGTTCCGTCCGCGCCGTTGTTCCCGGTGCCGTTGCGCTCGTTGCCGAGGGCATCCTTCCCCCACGATCCTTCGACGAACGAGCTGTCGGTCGCCACGGTCACCCACCAGATCAAGCCGAACCCGTCCGTGGGGTTCGGGACTCCGACCCAGTCGTATGGGGAGGCCGTGCCGATGTTGCAGACGCTCCCCAGGAGCGTGTAGGTGCCGCCCGGAGCGGCGGGGAACCCGCTGCGCTGTCCGAACAGGATGTGATAGCCGGCGGCGTTCGTGCAGGTCGCCGTGTCGAACGAGACGCGGAGCGACGAAGCGTCCGCCGTCAGAGCCTGAACGGTCATCGGCGTGCTGCCGTTCTTGCCGTCGGGCACCCCGGGCGGTCCGTTGACCACGGTGATCGAGCCCGTCTGATCGTTGAAGTTCGTGGGCGAGTTGGGGGCTTGGAATTTGAGGTCGAGGTTGTCGTCCGGGTCCTTGTTGAGCGAGGTGGTGCCGTTCGTCGGCAGGACGCCCGGGCCGAAGGTCATCACGTCGTAGGTCACGAAGCTGATGCTGTCGCCGTTGATCGAGAAGAAGTTGGCCGGGATCGTGTAGTCCCTCGGGGGCGCCCCGGGGATCGCGGCGTACCCATCGGTCGCCAGCAGGAGGTGCTTGTGGAGCGTCGAGCCGGAGAGATTGCCCGGAAAATCGAAAGTGCTCGCGTTGCTGCGGAGCCGCAGGCCCGACAGGAAGATCTCGCCGGTGGAGCCGCAGCAGGTCGACATTTCGATGAACTGGACCGTGCCGCTGGGGTTGCTGAAGATCTCCTCTATCCGCCAGAGATGGGCGCCCGCCTGGGCTGAGATCGTTCCCGATATCAGGACGACGCAGGACAATAACGGCCAGGAGATGCCGGATCGGATTCTCATCGCTCCCTCCAAGTCGAATAGAGTGCTCGGGTGCTTGGCAGAACCTATACGCCCGGATCGGCCCGGTGTAAAGTGACTTCTGGCACAGTAGGAATGTGGCGCGCGTTGTGATGGCCCGCGGACCGGGCGACCGGATGCCGGTGATCTTCGTCGGCCACGGCTCGCCCATGAACGCGATCGAGGACAACGCCTTCCGGCGATCCTGGGTCGCGCTCGGAGCCCGCCTCCCGAGGCCGAAGG
>DASRJX010000122.1:0-11323 GCA_035649235.1 Candidatus Cryosericum sp. | reverse complement strand
CCGGCCACCGCCCAGTTGTTGCTGCCGGCAGCCTGGCGCGGGAGTTCGGCCCCTGCCTCGTCGCCCGCGCCTCGCAAGCGGGCGACCGGCTGGTCCCGGGCCGCCGGGCCCGGGTCTCCGCGTGCCCTCCTCAGGTCCAGCACCTCGGGACCAGGCACGGGCGGCATCGCGAACGGATCGCCTCGCATCGGAGCGTCCCACTCGGTGCCGCGCGGGGCCAGGAACTCGAACAGCGGGCGCGGAAGCGTGTCGCGCATGAGCCCGAGCGCGGCGTCGCGGCTGCCGTTGTCGTCGTTGAGGTCGAGGAACATCGCCAGAATGACGAGCACCGAATCCTCGGGACGCCAGGGGACCGCCCGCTCCCGCAGCGCCAGATACTCGAACGGCGGGGCGCCGAGCGCCTCGAGACCGGCGTTCACGCCCTCGGTGTACGCCTCGATGAGGCGGCGTCCTTCGGGCGGCGAGGCCTCGATCACGCGACGGGCCAGGGCTTTGAAGCGGTGCGGGCGGGTGGCCCGATCGGAGGTGATGACGGCCGGACCGAACAGCGCCGCCAGCTCTCCGGAAGCCCGCCGCCGCAGCAGGTCCATCTGGAAGAAACGATCCTGCGCGTGCACGAAGCCGGTGGCCCGCGCCACGTCGAGACGCGAACCACCACGGATGGTCGGGACGCCGAGCGCGTCGCGCTCGATGCGCACCGGACCCTCCAGCCCCGCCACGGCCCGCTCCCCCTCCAGCTGGGGACGGCTGGCCCGAAGGGTCAGGAAGAGCCAGAGGCCGCCCGCCGCCGCGGCCAGCACGACGACGAGGACGAGCGCCAGAAGTCCCAGCGCGATCCGCCTGACCCAGCGCATGCGGCGAGTGCCCCCCCCGAACCGCCCGATCCTAACGCGCTTTCTGTGATAATCGGCCCATGACGCGGGATCGGGATGGGTTCACCCTCAAGCCCCTGACGCCCTCGCGCTGGAGCGATCTGGAGCGGCTGTTCGGAGATCGGGGCGCGTGCGGCGGATGCTGGTGCATGTACTGGCGGCTGACGCGGCCGGAGTTCGAGCGAGGGAAAGGAGCCGGCAACCGCCGCGCCTTCAAGACCCTCGTGGCCAAGGGCACAGCACGGGGCGTGATCGCCTACCACGACCGCGAGCCGGTCGCCTGGTGCGCCGCCGGCCCGAGGGAGGATTTTCCGCGGCTGGCGCGATCGCGCGTGCTGAGCCCGATCGACGACCAGCCGGTCTGGTCGGTGACCTGCTTTTTCGTGCTGCGGCCGTACCGGCGCCGCGGCCTCACCGTCCGCCTGCTGGCGGCCGCGGCGGAGATGGCCGGACGGGCCGGGGCCCGTCTCGTGGAAGGCTATCCCGTTGAATCCCGCGGTGCCCGCATGCCCGACGTGTTCGCCTGGACCGGCTTGAGCGGCGCCTTCCGGCGCGCCGGGTTCGAGGAATGCGCCCGCCGCTCACCGACCCGTCCAATCATGCGCCGGGCCGCGACCGGCCCTCAGGCGACGGCGCGCGCGTTGCGGATCAGGACGTAGAAGCCGAGCAGGAGGATGAAGATCGCGAAGCCGCGCCGCAGGGTGCGCGGCGACAGGCGGCCCGCCAGCCGCTCCCCCGTCACGGCGCCGATGACCGCCACGACCGTGAACGACAGCGTCGGCAGGATCGGCACGGGGCCCTCCCCCAGGTGTCCGAGCAGCCCCGCGGCGCAGTTGAGGGCGATCACCAGGAGCGAGGTGCCGACGGCGGAGGGCATCGGCAGCCCGGCGAACAGGACGAGCGCCGGCACGATGATGAAGCCGCCGCCGATCCCGAGAAACCCGGTCAGGAACCCGACGCCGAAGCCCGCCGCGACGACGGCGCTCAGCCGGCGCCGCTCCTCGGGCGGCCCCTCCCGCCGCTCGCGCAGCGAGCGCACCAGCATGACCGTGCCGGCCACCAGCATCAGGAGCGAGAACAGGAGCAGCAGGACGCGCGGCGGGAGGAGGTGCGTCAGCCGGGCCCCGAGATAGGCCGCCGGGAGTCCCGCCACGCCGAAGGCCGTGCCGACGCGCGGATCGACATGGCCGCCCCGATGGTGCATGAGGCTGGCCACGAGGCTCGTCGCGCCGACGATCGCCAGCGACATGGCCACCGCCTGCCGGGGATCGATGCGGGCCACGTAGACGAGGACCGGCAGCGCCAGGATCGATCCGCCGCCACCCATGAGGCCGAGCGACAGGCCGATCGTGCCGCTCAGGAGCAACGCGATGAGCGTCGTGAAATGCATCCGAGGTCCGCGGCCCAAAGCGGCGGCGCGATCGAGCGCCCGGGGCCGCGCCATCCTATCCGAGCCGGAGCGCCCGCGTGACATAATTCGCGCATGATCGAGCCGCCCGCGCCGCGGCAGGCGGATCGGCCAACCTACGGCGTTTCGCGCTGCCTCTTCCTGCGGGCGATGGGGTTGGTTTACCTGGCAGCCTTCTGGTCGCTGGGGGTGCAGATCAAGGGCCTCGCGGGCCACGACGGCATCCTGCCGGCCGGGCCCTTCCTGGAGGCGGCGCGCTCCCAGATCGGCGCGCAGGCGTACTGGCGGGTCCCGACCCTCTGCTGGCTCGTCGGCGCCGGGGATCCCGTCCTCCAGGGGCTGTGCGTCGCGGGGGCGGCGCTGGCGGTCCTCCTGATCGCGGGTCTCCTGCCGCTGCCGTGTGCCACCGGCGCGTGGATCCTCTATCTCTCCCTCGCGTCGGTCTGCCGGACCTTCCTGAACTTCCAGTGGGACGCGCTGCTCCTGGAGGCCGGGTTCCTCACCCTCTTCATGGCGCCGCCGCGGCTGTTCTGCCGGATCCCCTGCCGCGCCGGGCCGCCGCGCCTCGCCCTGTGGCTCGTCTGGTGGCTGCTGTTCCGCCTGATGTTCTCGTCGGGCCTGGTGAAGCTGACCAGCGGCGACCCGACCTGGTGGAACCTCCGCGCCCTCGACGTGCACTACGAGACGCAGCCGATCCCGACCTGGAGCGCCTGGTACGCGCACCAGATGCCGGGCTGGTTCCAGTCCTGCTCGGTGGCGCTGATGTTTTTCGTCGAGCTGGTCGTGCCGCTGGGCATCGCGGCGCCGCGCCCGCTGCGGCGCGCCGCGTGCGCGCTCCTCGCCGGGCTCCAGGTCCTCATCACCGCCACGGGGAACTACGCCTTCTTCAACCTGCTGACCCTGGCGCTGTGCCTCACGCTCCTCGACGATGGCGTCTGGCCGGGGAGGTGGCGCCCGCACGCGCCGGCCGAGACCGCGGGCGCGCCGCGCCGGCGCTACGGGATCGCCGTGGTGGCCCCGTTCGCCGCCATGCTCGCGCTCCTGTCGCTGGCCGACATGACCGCGCGGTTCGGGTGGCAGGCCCCGTGGCCGCAGGCGGTCCTCCGCCTCGGCGACGCGCTCGGGCCCTTCCGGATCGTCAACGCCTACGGCCTGTTCGCCGTGATGACCACCGAGCGTCCGGAAATCGTCGTGGAGGGGAGCGACGACGGGCAGGACTGGCGGCCGTACGAATTCCGCTGGAAGCCGGGCGAGGTGACGCGCCGGCCGGCCTTCGTGGCGCCGCACCAGCCGCGGCTCGACTGGCAAATGTGGTTCGCGGCGCTCAGCAGCTACCGGAACCAGCCCTGGTTCCAGAACTTCCTGGCGCGCCTGCTGCAGGGATCGCCCGACGTGCTCGCCCTCATGGAGCGGAACCCCTTCCCCGACGCGCCGCCGCGCTACATCCGCTCAGTCGTGTACGACTATCGCTTCACCGATGTCGCCACCCGACGGGCCACGGGCGCCTGGTGGCGCCGCGATCCGAGGGGCCTCTACAGCCCGCCGCAGTCCCTGCGCCGATAGCCAATTCTCCCCAGGTCTTTCACCGGGCTACGGCGCCGGCAGCGTGTCGGTCGCGGGGGGCCCGGAGGCCAGGGCTCGCTCCACCTCCTCGACCCTGGCGAAGAAGCGCAGGAAGTTCTCCCCCAGGACGCCGCGGACGACGTCCTGCGAGTGGCCGCGGCGCAGCAGCTCCTCGGTGATCCTCGGGAGCAGGGAGACGTCCTCGAGACCCTCGGGCGGATCCTCGATGCCGTCGAAGTCGGTGCCCAGCCCCGCCGCGCCCGGGCCTCCCACCCGCAGGACGTGCTCGATGTGGTCGACGGCACGCGACCAGACCGTCCGGTGCTTCGGCAGCGAGTGCATCAGAGCCTCGACGGCCTCGGCCCGCTTCGCCGGGTCCGAGGCGAACTCCTTCTTGATCCGCTCGTACTCCGGGCGGGCGGCCGCCTCGTCGGCCCGGTAGGCGTCGACCGACGCCTGGTCGAGGAAGTAGGAGCCGATGTTGACCATGACGACGCCGCCTCCGGCGGCGATGCGGCGGATCTGGTCGTCGGTGAGGTTGCGCGGCATGGCGGCGATCGCCCGGCAGGAAGAGTGCGAGGCGAACACCGGCGCCCGCGAGGCGGCCAGGACGTCGGAGAGGGTCTCGTCGGAGACGTGCGACACGTCGACCATCATGCCGAGGCGGTTCATCTCGCGCACCACGACACGGCCGAAGCCGCTCAGCCCGCCGTGAAGGCGCGACGCGGCGGGATCGAAATCCGGCAGGCGGAACGCACCCGACGAGTCGGCCCAGTGATTCGTGTTGACGTGCGTCAGCGTCATGTAGCGCACGCCGAGCCGCCGGAACTCCCGCAACGCTCCCAGCGAGTCCTCGATGGCGTGGCCGCCCTCGATCCCCATCAGGACGGCGATCCGGCCCTGCTTCTTGGCCTGCCGGATGTCGGCCACCGAAGCGGCCCGCACGAGGTCCGCGGGATGGGCGTCGATCACCCGGTCGACGACGTCGATCGCTTCGAGCGCGCGGCGCGCGGCGCCCCCCGTCTCGGCGAATGACGCCGGCACGTAGATGGCGAAGAACGGCGCCGTCAGCCCCCCCTCGCGGGCGCGCGGGATGTCGAAGTGCGGGGTCGCGCCGCGCTGGGCCACGTCGGCCCATGTCTTCAGGAGGGCATACGGGGCGTCGACGTGCGTATCGACGACGATCGCCTGTTCGTGGAGCCGCCGGGCGCGGGCCGCGATCGCGTCCGGCGAGCTCGCGGCTGGCGCAGGCGGGGAGGCGGCGGCCGCGAGGCGCTCAGCCGCCGGGAGGAGGAGCGCCACGAGGAACAGAACACCCTCTCCTCCGCGCCAGGCCCGCGCCCGGGAATTCGTCTCTGCGTTGCGCACGGCGGGCGTATGGTACCCCGCTTGACGCCCGGCTGCGTCGGCGCCATCTTCTGGCGGGGGGGGTTGACTGATGATCACGCCAGCGACGGCCCAGTCGGTCGTCATCCGTTTCCTCGATGGCGGCACGCTCAAGGGGGGGACGCACGACTTCGCCCCGAACAAGATGGAGTTCCACGTCCAGCCGCGCGGCGAGGAGAAGAGCGCGCCGGCCCGCATCTCGCTCGTGTCCCTGAAGGCGGTCTTCTTCGTGAAGTCCCTGGAGGGGAACCGGCACCACGTCGAGGACAAGACCTTCGGCCGGACGCCGGATCAGGGACGCCGGATCCGGGTGACGTTCAAGGACGGAGAGGAGATCGTCGGCTTCACGACCGGCTACGCGCCCGATCGACCTGGATTCTTCGTCGTCCCCACCGACCGCGCGAGCAACAACCTCCGCGTCTTCGTGGTCAACTCGGCCGTCGGCGAGGTCGAGTGGCTGCCGTCTGGCGCGCCGGCCGTGGCCGCGGCCCGGAGGTAGCGGGCGCCCGCAGCGGGATCGGAGGGGGTGGGATTCGAACCCACGGGCGCTTGCGCGCCAGCGATTTTCAAGACCGCCGCCTTCAGCCGCTCGGCCACCCCTCCATCGGTGGCATTATACCGGCGCGGCCGCGGCGACCTGAGCGTCCCGGCGGTCCCCATCGCCAATGAGCCAGCCGATCGATCTCATCGGATTGCTGGTCGTCCTGCTGGCGGTGGCCTGCGCCGTCCTGCTGCTGGTGTCGCGGCTGCGGCTGCCACCCGTCGTCGGATACCTCCTGTCGGGCGTGCTCCTGGGGCCGAACGTCCTCGGCCGGCTGACGGCGGGCGACACCATCTCCTCCCTCGCCGAGCTGGGCGTCCTCCTCCTGATGTTCACCATCGGGTTGGAGTTCGACCCGCAACACTTCCTGAGGATTCGCCGGGTGGCCATCGGCGGCGGCATGCTGCAGATCGTCCTCACCATCCTGGCGGCGCTCGGTCCGGCCGCCCTCCTGGGCTGGTCGTTCCGCACCTCGATGTTCATCGGCTGCATCGTCGCCCTCAGCAGCACGGCCGTCGTCCTGAAGAGCCTGATGGACCAGGGGCAGCTCGACTCGCTGCCGGGGCGGCTCGGGGTCGGCATCCTGATCTTCCAGGACCTGAGCGTCGTCCCGATGATGATCCTGCTGCCGCTGGCCGGCGGCGCGCCGGGGATGGCGGCGCTGAACCTGGTGGCGGCCCTGGCGCGCGCCGCCTTCCTGTTGTCGATCACCTACATCCTGAGCCGCCGCATCATGCCGAAGTTCCTGCACCTGATGGCCCGCAGCCGCAGCCAGGAGATGATGCTCCTGGTGACGCTGACGATCTGCCTCGGAATGGCCTGGATCAGCCACATCTTCGGCGTCTCCTACGCCCTGGGCGCCTTCCTGGCCGGCCTCATCCTGGGCGGCACCGAGTACGCCCACCAGATGAGCGCCGGCGTGGTGCCGTTCCGCGACGTCTTCGCCGGGGTCTTCTTCGTCGCCATGGGGATGCTGCTCGACCTCCCCTTCACCCTGTCGGCCTGGCCGGCGGTGCTGCTGGTCGTCGTCACCATCGTCGTCGGCAAGACGCTGATCACGGCCGCCTCGATCGCCGCCTTCGGCTTCCCGCTCCCGGTCGCCCTCCAGGTCGGCATGAACCTGGCGCAGGTCGGGGAGTTCTCGTTCCTGATCGCCGTGATGGGCGAGCGCTCCGGCCTCATCAGCCCCGAGATCTTCAAGACCGCCATCGCGGCCTCGGTCGTGTCGATGATGCTGGCGCCGCTCCTGATGCGCAACAGTCAGCGGCTCGGCTCCGAGCTGGCCCGCGTGACGGGCGGCCTGCTGCCGTCCTGGGAGCGCCTGGCGCGGCGCTACGAGAAGAACGTGCTCGACGTGCAGGTGGCCGGGACGCAGAAGGACGACAGCCCCTCGCGCCACATCGTCGTCCTGGGGTACGGCAGCGTCGGGCGGACCCTGGGGGAGGTGCTGCTGTCGAACGGCGCGCCGTTCGTGGGGCTCGAGATCGATCCGGACCTGGTGCGCGAGGCGCGCCGGCGCGGCCACCCGGTCCTGTACGGCGACGCCGGCAGCGAGGATCTCCTGAAGCGGTGCGGCATCGAGCAGGCGCGCATCCTCCTGGTCACGCTCCCCGACCAGCTCATGGCGCGCCGCGTCATACGCTGGAGCCGGCGCGCCAACCCCGACCTGTTCATCCTGGCCCGCGGCCGCCGGGCCTCCGAGGACGAGCCGCTCTACCGGGACGGCGCCGACGAGGTCGTGCACGAGACCTTCGAGGTCGGGGTCGAGTTCATCGCCCGGACCCTGAGGCGCCTCAACGTCCCGCGGCAGGAGCTGGAGCGTCAGATCGGCCGCGTGCGCAGCGGCCGCTACGAGATCTTCCGCCGGCCTGACTTCACCCCGCTGCCCCTCGGGGACGTGCGGCGCTCCCTCGACTCGCTGCGCGTGGAGTTCTTCGACATCGAAGCGGGCTCGGCGCTCGTGGGCCGCCCGCTGCGCGACGCCGGCATCCGCGAGGCGACGGGGGCGCTGGTCCTGGCGGTGGTGCGCGACGGGATCGTCAACCACGCCCCCGACGCCCAGTTCACGCTGCGGGCCGGGGACACCATCCTGGTGAGCGGCGCCGCCGAGCAGGTGGCCGGCGTCGAAGACGTGATCGCCCGGCGCGCCTGAAGGACGCCGGCGGCAGCGGCTCCCCGCACGTCAGTCCCGCCTGGCGACGATGACGACCTGCTTGACCCCCAGCAGCCGGGCCAGGAATCGGGAGGCGCGGCTGCGGTAGGGCGCGAGCAGCGCGATCCTCTCGGGCATCAGGTTGGCAGAGGCGGGGAACCAGGAAGGCCCCGGCAGGCGGCACGCGAGGCGCATGCTGAGCGCCGGCGTGCTGAGGCGCCGGAAGCCCGCCTCCCTCAGGAGAGGCAGGAGCGTGCCGTAGCGGTACTCGCGGAAGTGGAGGAAGCCCTGGTCGCCGGGGTCCTCCCCCTCGTGCGGACCCGTCAGCTCGCTCGGCGTCTTGACGATGAGGCAGCCGCCGGGGCGCAGCACGCGGCGGGCTTCTCTCAGATGGCGGCCGACGTCGTCGGGATGGAGGTGCTCGATCAGGTCGATGGAGTAGACCAGATCGAAGTGTCCGTCCGGGAACTCCAGCCGGGTGGCGTCCATGACCTCGAAGCGCAGCTCGGGGCGCCCGGCCCCCAGGCGCCGGGCCGCGTCGATGCCGGCCGGCGCGGCGTCCACGCCCACCATCTCCCGTTGCCCGCGCCCGACGTGCAGCGCTGTCGCCCCGAACCCGCATCCGACCTCCAGCACCGAGAGGCCGCCGCCCGCCGTGGCCCGGACGAACTGCGCGATCTTGTCGTTGGCCCCCAGCCGCAGCGCCCGGGCGTCGAGCGGCCGCTCCGCGAGGATGCGCCGCAGGATCTCGTCGTACACCTCGCGGAACGCCAGCGGGCGATCCGCGGCCGGCGCCTCGTGCAGCCGATCGGCCCGGAACCGCCGCCGCGGCTCATCCTGCGATTCGGGAGACATCGGGCGCATTGTAGCCTGCCGGCACGGCGCTCGGAGATCAGTAGCAAAACGACAGGATCGCGCCGCCGGGCAGAGGTCGCACCTGCCAGACCGTGGGCGGGCCCGTCGTCGTGCCTGCTGCAGGCGCCCCCGCTTCGGGGTTCCACCGATGGCGCGACGCGATCCCCTTGCCGATCGCCAGGCCGAGCCCCGCGCCCGCCAGGATGTCGGAGGCCCAGTGCGAGTCCTGCTGCACGGTCGCGAGCCCCGTGAGCGCGGCCACCGGGTATGCGATCCAGGCGGCCGGGCGCCCGTACCGATCCGCGAGCACGGCGGCGATGGCGAACGAGCGCGAGGTGTGGCCCGACGGGAAGATGGTCTCTCCCTCGAAGAAGCCGTGCGCGTCGGCGTCCCCGGTCGGCCGCTCGCGGCCGAACGCCGCCTTGGCCGCGCTCGTGATGACGAGGGTCCAGAGATAGGCCTCGAAGGCCGTGGCGGCGGTGTCGGTGGCGTGGGGGTGGCGCGTCAGGCGTCCCGTCGCATAGAAGAGGCCGAGCGCCGCGGCCTCGACCGAGGCGCGGCCGAGCGGCTCGAACAGATGCCCCAGCCGATCCGCGGCGTGGCTGTCGTTCTCCAGGACCTGCTCCCGGATGGCGTCGTCCCGCTCGATGAGCAGGAGGGTGCCCACGGTGACGCCGGCCGTCAGCCAGGCCCCCTTGGCGTTCGTGCGGGCGGGAAACGTGAAGAGGTAGGCGCCGTCGTCGAAGAAGGTCCGGGCCGCCTCACGGAAACTCTTCCGCGGCAGCGGGGGCTCCGGCTCGCCCGCCGCCGCGCCCGGCGTCCCGGGGGCCGGCAGGACGGCCGCCACGAGGAGCAGCGCCGACATCGTGGCCCGACGCACCGCACGACTCCGGGCGCGACGCATGCGACGCCCGGGCCCGCCGCTAGCGGGGCGGCTCGATGGACGCGGCGCCAAAATAGGGCCGCAGGGCTTCCGGGATGGCGACGCCGCCGTCCACGCGCTGGAAGTTCTCCAGGATGGCGACCAGCGTCCGGCCCACCGCGAGCCCCGACCCGTTCAGCGTGTGCACCAGCTCCGACTTCCCGGAGGGACCCCGGCGAAAACGGATGCCGGCGCGGCGCGCCTGGAAGTCGGTGCAGTTGGAGCAGGAGGAGATCTCCCGGTAGGCGTTGAACGACGGCAGCCAGACCTCGAGATCGTACGTCTTGGCGGAGGCGAAGCCCATGTCGGCGGAGCACAGCGTGACTACCCGGTACGGCAGGCCGAGGCGCTGCAGCACGCTCTCCGCGTCGGCGGTCAGGCGCTCGAGCGCCTCGAACGAGTCCTCGGGCCGGGTCAGCTTCACCAGCTCGACCTTGTTGAACTGGTGCTGCCGGATCAATCCCTTGACATCCTTGCCATACGAGCCGGCCTCGCTGCGAAAGCAGGGCGTGAAGGCCGTGTACGAGATCGGCAGCCGCGCGCCGTCGAGGATCTCCTCGCGGTGCAGGTTGGTCAGCGGGACCTCGGCGGTCGGTATCAGGTAATAGCCGACCTGCTCCAGCCGGAACAGGTCGGCGGCGAACTTCGGCAGGTTGCCCGTTCCGGTCATCGCTTTCTCGTTGACCATGAACGGCGGCAGGATCTCCGTGTAGCCGTGCTCCTTGGTGTGCAGATCGAGCATGAAGTTGATGAGCGCCCGCTCCAGGCGCGCCCCGGCGCCGGCGTAGACGGCGAACCGAGCCCCGGTGATCTTGGCGGCGCGCTCGAAGTCGAGGATGCCGAGCGCCACGCCGAGGTCCCAGTGCGCCTTCGGCTCGAACTCGAAGCGCGGCGGCGTGCCGCGGCGCCGGACCTCGACGTTGTCGTCGCTCGAGGCGCCGATCGGCACGCTCCGGTCGGGGATGTTCGGGAGGGTGAGGAGGATCTGCTGCAGCGCGTCGTCGGCCGCGGCCGACTTCTCGTCGAGATCCTTGATCCGGTCGCCCGCCCGGCGCATCTCTTCGATCAGATCCTGAGCGTTCTTCCCCTCCCGCTTCAGGCGCGCGATGTCGGCCGAGACCGCGTTCCTGCGCGCCTTGAGCGTCTCGACCTCCCGGAGAGCCGCGCGCCGATCGCCGTCGAGCCGCCGCACCTCCGCCACGTCGAAGGATCCGCCGCGGTTGCGGAGCGCCCCCTCCACCTCGTCGAGGTGATCGCGGACCCACACCATATCGAGCATCGCGGCGGAGTCTAGCGCGCTACTTTTCGGGGTGTCAAACGGACTCCCGATTTCTCGCAGCGGGCGCTCGTCAGACCACGGATTGAGTATGGGGGTGGCGGAGAATCTCGAACCCTTCCTCTTCCAGCCGCTTGACAGGCTCGGAGCATCGGTGGTATCAGGCTGCCACCACAGTCTGTTGTATCTCGCATCACACCGAGCCCGGGGCGAGGGCATGCCGTGTTTTCTCTCTGGGGCTGAACTCGAAGCGCGGCGGCGTGCCGCGGCGCCGGACCTCGACGTTGTCGTCGCTCGAGGCGCCGATCGGCACGCTCCGGTCGGGGATGTTCGGGAGGGTGAGGAGGA
>DASRJX010000121.1:0-3892 GCA_035649235.1 Candidatus Cryosericum sp. | reverse complement strand
GCTCTTGGCCGTGGCCGCGCCCGGCCAGTCGACGGTGTAGTAGCGCAGCGGGATCTCGCCGCGGCGCAGGAAGCCGAACTCGCTGTGCCGCAGCGCGGCCGACGCGTAGCAGGCCTTGCTCACCGCCTGCGACTGCTCGTAGGCGGCATCGAAGGCGGAGGGGCAATCCGCGAGCGGGACCTGCGTCGCCCTCTCCTTGACCTCGGGGGAGAGCCACCGCGCGGCGAGGTCGCCCGCCTCCTCGGCGCGCGCCGAACCCGGCGTGGCGGTGGCGGCGTCGCGGCTCACGTCTTCCTGCACCGCCCGTTCGAGCGCGTCGAGGCAGGAGGCGCCGGCCGCGTATCCCGGCTCCGCCGCCACCTGGCAGCCCTTGACGTCGTGGTTGCCGAGCGCGGCGTGGACGCGCCGCCGGTCCAGGTCGAACAGGTTGCGGTACATGGTGTCGAAGCGGGGGCCGAACAGGTCGGGGCTGCCGCCCCAGTAGATGTTGTCGCCGAGGAAGAAGACGAGGTCGGGCCTCGGGCAGAGGGCGTCGATGCGCTTGGCGACGGCGGCCTGGGCGTGACCACCCCACTCGGAAGCGCCCCCTTCGCCGTAGCCGGAATCACCGAGGAGCACCATCGACACCTCGCCCGCCCGCCGCGGCGCGGTGCAGGGATCGGCCACCGAGCAGGCGGGCGCGGGCGTCTGGGCGCGCGCGATGGCAGGGGTGGCGAGAGCGCCGCCGACGGCCGCAGCCAGGACGGCGAGGAGCGGGTGCGTGGTCCGGCTCGTGAGCGGGCTCATCACATCCTCACCGTGAGACCGAAGGAGATGCGGCGTTGGCCGGCCGCGCGCACGGAGGTCAGGCGCTCGACCACGACCTGGCTGATGTCGATGTCGAGACGGAAGCCGTTTTCGTAGAACTCGCCCAGGAGGGACACGCCTGCGCCCGCGCGGAACGCATCCCCGCTCTCGCCGAAGGCCTGCTGCAACGCGGGGTCGGTCCCCTCGTAGGCGAGGCGGCCCGCCGTCTCGCGCCGGACGCCCGCGCGTACCTTGAAGTAGCCGCCGGTGGGGGAGGGCCGCGTCATCTCGATGCCCAGGCGCGGCTCGAACCGGTTGTCGAGACGGAAGGGCGCCGCCGTTGCCTGGTCCAGGTTGCGTTCGAGGGACCGCGTCACGCGCTCGTACCAGATGTAATCGACCTCGCCCGTGAAGAGCCAGGTGTCCGACGGGCGCCAGGCCGCGCCCGCGGCCAGGAGGGGCGGCTCCTCGATGTCGATCGTGCGCGGCCCGGTGACGACGCCCCCCACCCGGTCGATGGCGGTGCGCTCCACCTTCCAGGCCACGAGGTCCTGGTGGTAGGCGAGGCCGAGACGGAACGCGGTGGGGTCGCTGCTCGGGCCGAACGTGGCCAGCAGGCCGGCGATGCCACGCGCCTTGCTCGAGTCCCCGCCGATGGTGACGCGTGAGAGCTCGTCGCCGGCCAGGTTCAGGATGGTGCTGTCACCCTCGATCCGCACATGGCGCCAGCTCACGGTGGCGCCCAGGTTGAGCCAGGGAGCGAGGCCACGCGCCAGCGAGAGGCCGACCTCCTCCGCGCTCGAAGAGAGCGTCCCCGACTCCGACAGGCCGGGGCCGCGGACGACCGCTACGTCGTTGTCCTGGCTCACCGCCTGCTCGCCGAAGATCGCGATCGCGAACGGGCGCGTCAGCCGCGGTGGCGCGCAGGGCACGACCACTCCCGCCCCCGGCTGGGTCGGACGCGTGGGCACGGGGCCGCCCGGCGGCGCCGCGGGCGTGGGGCGGGGGGGCGCGTCGGCCGGCTTGTGGGTGCGCCGCAGGCTCAGCCCGGCGCCGGCCCACAGGTTCGCGCTGCTGATCGAGAGCTCGGCCCTCGGGATCAGCGCGACCCCGGCCGGATTGACGGTAGCGGTGCGGATGCTGTCCGCGACCGCGACGTACGCGCCGCCCAGCCCCGCCGGCCGCGAGCCGACGTCGCGTGAGCGCCAGCTCCATCCACCGAAGAGGACGTCGGTCGTCTGCGCCCCCGCGGGAGGGGCGGCGAAAGCCGCAACGAGCATCGCCAGCCCGACCGCTCTCCGCATCGTTGCCGCCTCCTGATGCCGCATCCCGAGGGTGCCGACTCCGATCCTACGGCCGGCCGTGGCCGAACGGGACCGCGCCCACGAAGTTGTCGTCTGGAGATCGCGTCCGAATTCTTGACACCTCGTTTCGCGGGACGATATAGTCGCCCGGCTCGACGAGAGTCGGAAGTCCACGTCCAGTCGCGTTTTGCTACGGTTCCCTTGATGGCGCCCCCGGCGGGAGCGCGGGTCTAAGGATCATGCCTTCCTACGTGCCGATCCTCATCCTCGGCGGCGTGGCCGTCGGGTTCGCCGTGTTCACGCTCGTCGTCTCGCAGCTCCTCGGGCGCTCGCGCCCCAGCCCGGCCAAGAGCGCGGTGTACGAGTGCGGGGTGCCCCCCATCGGCACCGCGCGCGAGCGGTTCCCGATCAAGTTCTATCTCGTCTGCATGCTCTTCATCCTCTTCGACGTGGATGCGGCGTTCCTCTATCCCTGGGCCCTCATCTTCCGGGAGCTCAAACTCTACGGACTCGTGGAGATGGCCGTCTTCGTCTTCCTCCTGGGCGGCGGGTTCGTCTACGCCTGGAAGGTCGGCGCCCTCGACTGGTAACGAATGGAATTCACCGCCGAAAACAAGGCGCGCTTCGACCGCATCCTGGCCCGCTACCCCGTCAAGCGCTCGGCGCTGATCCCGACCCTGCACCTCATCCAGGACCAGGAGGGGTACCTCTCGTCGCCATCGCTCGAATACGCGGCGTCCCTGCTGCAGCTCACACCCGCCCAGGTGCACGACACCGCGAGCTTCTACACGATGTTCCGGTTCCGGCCCGCGGGCCGTCACCACATCGACGTGTGCACGAACATCTCCTGCGCCCTCAACGGGGCGGACGACCTCATGGCGAAGCTGTGCGGCCGCCTCGGGATCCGCGCGGGCGAGACCACGGCGGACGGCGAGTGGACGGTGCAGGGTGTCGAGTGCCTGGCCGGCTGCGGGGGCGCGATCTGCGCGCAGGTGGACGGCCGCTGGGTCGAGGGCCTCCAGACGGACGACATCGACAAGATCCTCTCCGGTGAGCTCAAGAGCCGGCCCTTCGCCTGGCCGAAGAACGTCGGCGAGACGATCCTCCTCAAGAACGTCCACAAGCCGAACTCGCCCTCCATCGACGTCTACAAGCAGGGCGGCGGCTACGGGAAGCTGAAGGACTTCCTGCAGTGGAAGCCGGACGCCATCATCGACGCGGTCAAGAAGGCCAACCTGCGCGGCCGAGGCGGAGCCGGCTTCCCGGCGGGGATGAAGTGGAGCTTCCTGGCCAAGAACGACAAGCCGCGCTACCTCTGCGTCAATGCGGACGAGGGCGAGCCGGGCACGTACAAGGACCGGCTCCTCATGGAGAACGATCCCCACCAGCTCATCGAGGGGTGCATCGTCTCGTCCTACGCCATCAACTGCAAGACCTGCTACATCTACGTGCGCGGCGAGTTCTACCAGGCCCAGGCCACGCTGGAGAAGGCGATCGCGGAAGCCTACGCCGCGGGGTACCTGGGCAAGAACATCCTCGGTCTCGGCATCGACCTCGACATCTACGTGCACAGCGGCGCGGGCTCCTACGAGTGCGGGGAGGAGACGGCGCTCCTGGAGAGCCTCGAGGGCAAGCGCGGGCAGCCGCGGGTGAAGCCGCCCTTCCCGGCCGTGTCGGGCCTCTACGACTGCCCGACCGCGGTCAACAACGTGGAGACCATCTGCTGCGTGCCCCTGATCCTCGAGCGGGGGCCGGAGTGGTTCGCGTCCTACGGGGTCGAGAAGAACGGCGGGCCCAAGCTC
>DASRJX010000120.1:0-13980 GCA_035649235.1 Candidatus Cryosericum sp. | reverse complement strand
AGGGTCACTGGTAGTCGGTGAACTCGACGAGCGTCAGCTTCGCCTGGTCGCTGCCGCGGGTCGGGTTGGACCCCAGGCTGAAGACCACGTCCTTGACGTTCACTCCCGCGGGGCGGGCCTGCCCCTGGGCCTGGAGCATCTGCTTCAGCTCCTGAAGCTGTTGCAGGATCTGCTGCTGGCCTTTCTTCAGATCCTCGACGTCCTTTTTCAGATCGTCCTGGGCCAGAGCCGGCGCGCCGGCCAGCAGGCCTCCCGCGAGCAGTCCCGCGCCGAGCAACGCCGCGCGGGGGATGGCCATCCCTTGTCGCATAACGTCCTCCTCGAGTTGGTTCGGGCATGATACCTGATCGCAGCCTCGAGGCCGAGGCGCGGTAGAATGCGGCGGGTGGCCGGTGCCGGAGGTTGTCGCATGCGTCGCCGGTCGTCCGTCTTGTCCTCCCTCGCGATCGCAGCCTGCGCCATCGCTCCCGCCGGGGCGGCGCCGGCATCGAAGGGACCGGCATCCGACGGTCCCAGCATCGTCTACGAGGTCAACGTCGTCGACGTGATCAATGGCAGTGTCCTGCCCAGCAGCGTCGTGGTGCGCGGCGGCCTCATCGACGAAGTCCGGTCCGGCTGGCCGCGTACGGGATTCCCCCGTGACGAGTCGGTTGTCGACGCTCGCCGCAAGTTCCTCATCCCCGGCCTCTGGGACATGCACGCGCACGTCAGGGACCCGGAGCGCGAGCTGCCGCTGCTCGTCGCCAACGGCGTCCTCGGCATCCGCGACATGGGCGGCGAGCCGGGCGCGATCTTCCGCCTGCGCCAGCGCGTGACGAGCGGGGAGCTGCTGGGGCCGCGCATCGTGGCCTGCGGGCCAATCGTGGACGGTCCGGAGCCGAGCAATCCGCCGATCTCGATCCCGGTGCACGACGCGGCCGGCGCCCGGCAGGTCGTGCGCTCGCTGAAAGAGATGGGCGCCGACTGCGTCAAGGTGCACGACCGGGTCTCCCGGGAGGCCTATCTCGCCCTCGCCGAGGAAGCCCGCAAGGTCGGGCTGCCTCTCGTCGGCCACGTGCCCGTCCGCGTGCGGACGATGGAGGCCACCAGCGCCGGCCAGCGCAGCATCGAGCACCAGATCGGCCTGCGCGGCATGTCGACGGCCGAGAACGAGGTCATGCAGTCGGAGAAGCGCTTCGACTCCGTCGCCGAGGCGATGCGGACCGGAGACTTCACGATCATTCCCGAGATGATCGCCAAGCGCGGCGTCCGGCTCCTCGACACGGTCGACGCCGGGCGGGCGGATGCGCTCTATCGCGCCTTCGCGAAGCACGGCACCTGTCTCGTGCCGACCCTCGTGACGCTCGAGGCCCTCGCGTTCGTCGACGATCACAGCCAAGTGAAGGACGACCGGATGCGGTATATCCCCGACGCTGAGAGGCAGTACTGGCGGCCCGAGAAGGGACTGCTGACGCGCTACCGCACGCCGGCCTACATCGCCTACAGGAAGCGCGAGTTCGGCTGGACGCTGAAGCAGATCCCCGTGGCGCAGAAGGCCGGCGTCACCTTCCTCGCGGGGACCGACATGTCGCTCCCGTACGTCTATCCCGGCTTCAGCGTGCACGACGAGATGGCCCTCTTCGTCCAAGCCGGCCTGACGCCGGCGGACGCTCTGCGGACGGCTACCCTCAATCCGGTGAGGTTCCTCGGCCTCGACGACACCACGGGAAGCATCCAGAAGGGCCGGGCGGCCGACTTCGTGATCCTCGACGCCGACCCGCTGCGGGACATCGCCGCCACGAAGGCGATCTACGCCGTCGTCGTGAAGGGGAAACTGCTGCGCCGCGACGACCTCGACCGGATGCTGCGCGCGGCCGAGCTGGCGGCCGGTGCCGGGGCGCCGGCATCAGTGGCGCCGGCCGGCCCCGGGGCGACTCAGCGGCCCGGTTTGACCGCCCGGTAGGTGATCGAGCGGATCTTGCCCGCCAGGTCCTCGACGCGCACGCCGACTCCGCGCATCTTGGCCAGAAGCTCCTCGGGGAGGACGCCGCCGACCTTCGCGATGTAGTCGAAGTCGTGCAGGACCTGAATCCCCGTGAGGCCGGCCGAGGCGATCATCGCGAGGTAATCCTGCCGCAGCGCGGCGCCCGCGACGCAGCCGACCCAGGCGAGCATGTCCTGAGCCACGACGTCCGGAAGCGGGCCGTCGAGGACGATGTCGGAGACGACCAGCCGGCCCCCCGGCTTGAGGACGCGCGCCACCTCCCTGAAAACGGCCGGCTTGTCGGGCACGAGGTTGATGACGCAGTTGCTGGTGACCGCGTCGACCGAGGCATCGGCGACGGGAAGCGCCTCGAGCCGCCCTTCGCGAAACTCCACCTGAGCGGCGCCGGCCTCGGCGGCCGTACGGCGCGCGCGCTCCAGCATCGCGGCGGTCATGTCGACACCGATGACGCGCCCTTGCGGGCCGACCTTCCGGGCGGCCAGGAGAGCGTCGAGCCCGGGGCCGGACCCGAGGTCGAGCACCGTCTCGCCGGGCTGCAGCGCGAGCAGCGCCACCGGCGCCCCGCAGCCGAGGCCGAGGTTCGCCGCCTCCGGGACGAGGGCGAGGTCTTCCTGCTGGTACCCGATCGTCACGGCCGCGCCCGCCTCCGCCGCGCCCACCTCCGTGGTGCCGCATCCCGGCGCCGTGGAGGGCCCGCAGCAGCCGGAGAGCGTCCCTTCCGCGATGCGACCGTAGCGATCGCGGACCTTCTCGACCGTCTCTTCCGGCCTGGTCGTGGTGGTTTCCGTGGCCATGGTCCTGTCCTCCAGGCGCGTCGTTCCCGGCGACCTTAGTTTGTAGCCTACAAATCTTCCCTCCGCAAGCCCGGGTTCGCCGCCCCGGGCGGTCGGCGGACGATCGATGGGCTATAATCGGCCGCGAGCGGGCGGGCGGAATCCATGAGCGACGGCATCTGGTCACAGAAGGACCTGGAGCGTTTCCTGCGTTACGAGGACCCGGAGGTCCGTTTCTGGGCCGCCGAACGCCTCAGCCGCCAGTTCCCCGAGGAGTCGGTCCAGGCGCTGGCTCCCTACCTGTTCGACGAGCATGAGCTGACGCCGGAGGTCGTCGCCGGATACCTCGGGCGGCACGGCGGACCGGAGCACATCCCGCATCTCACCCGGGCGGTTTCACGGCTGCGCGGCCTGCCGGCGGCGCGCGCGCTCGAGGCGCTGGTCCGCCTGCGCGCGCCGGGGGCGGTCGAGCTGGTCCGGTCCTCGGCGGCGCGCCGCGATTTCGACGAGGAGTGCTGGTCCTCCGTTCTGGAGGCGCTCTCGGAACAGGCCGACCCCGCGTCGCGCGCCGAGCTGCAGGCGATCCTCAGGCGGCGGGCGGATTGGGTCGGATCGCCCTCGATCCTGGGATCGGCGCTGCGGCATGCGGACCCCGGCGAGTACCGGCCGCTCCTGCAGGCGTGGCTCCGATCGCTCCAGTGGCGGGGCGCCGGGGCGGGCTCAGGCGGCGACAACGCCGGCGAATCGTTCCGCGTCCTCATGGATCATCTCCAGATCGACGACTGCGGCTGGTGCTTCAGGACGACCCTCAGCGGTCGGATCGACTTCCACAAGACCGTGAAGGCGGTGGAGTCGAGCTACGACTGCGACCTGCGCCAGGGCCTCGACTCCGCGACGCGCGATCGGCTCGCCGAGGCCCTGGAGGCGGGCGCCTACGAGGCCATCGCGGAGCGCCTGTCGTCCGCGGTGCGGCAGCTGGCGCGCGCCGTGGCGCGGGTGCCGGGGGACGATCTCGTCGGCCGCATCGAGGAGGTGGCCGGCTTCTGGGGGGACCCGGAGGTCGCGCAGGCGGTCGAGGCGCTCGGCCCGCATCCCAGGGAGTGGGTCATCGGCTTCCTGCTGTCGGCGGTCGTCAAGATGGCGCGCTACCGCAACTACGAGCTCGAGGTGCGCCGCGCCGGAGAGGACGTCACGGCGCTCCTGCCTCTCCTGGAAGTCGAGACGAGCGCCCACATCGGCCCGCTGCCGAAAGCGCTCCTCGACGCGGCGGCCGCGGCCGGGCCTCAGGGCAGCGCGGCGCGATCCGCGGCGCGGCGGGCCATCGAAGAGCGCTGCCTCGCCATCCTGGCGATGCGCGGGCCGTTCTTCCCGCAGGTGGTGGCGCTCGAGACGCTGGGCGAGCTGCGCTCGGTCGGGGCGATCAACGAGATCATCGATTTCCTCGAGGAGGACAACTCCTACCTGTACGAGGCGGCGGAGCACGCCCTCTCGGCCCAGGGGGACGCCATCGTCGAGTCGGCGCGGGCGCGTCTCGAGGCCGGCAACGTCGGGAGCGACGCCGCGCACAGCATCCTGCTGGCGCTGTGCGAGGCCGGCACGCCCGCGGCGCTGCGGCTGGTGCTCGACCAGTTCGACGCCTTCGTCGAGGCCGCCGGGGCGGCCGATGCGTCGCGCGCCATGTCGCTCCTGGGGGCGCGGGAGCTGATCGACCCGCTGCGCCGCCTCCTCAAGGAGGACACCGCGCAGGTGGGGCAGGCGGTGCTGCTGCTGGCGGGGATCCACAACATCCGCGTCCCCGAGGACGCCGCGATCCGGCGCGCCATCGACGAGTACTGGAAGCAGCAGCCCGAGGAGACCGACAGCGGCGACCCTGGTCCTGATGACGGCTCCGGCAAGTACGTGATGTGAGGGAGCCGTGACGCGCCTATTGTCCTGGCCGGCCTTCGCCGGCGCCGCCCTCCTCGCAGCCTGGGCGATCCTCTCTCCGGCGTCCGCGGCCGGAGCGTCCGAGGCCAAGCCCAAGCCGGCTCCGGGATCGAAGCCGGCCCAGGCACCGAAGCCGGCCAAGCCCGCCCCGGGATCGAAACAGCCACCCGCCCCGGCGGTGGCGCCGGTCGCCCTGATCCCGAAATGCTGGGACCGATCGATCTACAACCTCGACGGTCGCGTCACGACGAGCGTCAACGACGTCTCGTTCGAGGCCCCGCCGGCCTACCACGACAGCTTCGCCTTCTGGACCAGCCGGATGAAAGGGGGGCAGCGAACTGAGTTGATCCAACTCCTGACGACCACGCGCGAGCCGGCGCAGGACGGCAATCTGCCGTTCCACCGCCAGGTGTCGCGCTTCCAGGTCGACATCATGGAACAGGGGCAGATCAAGACGCCCGCCGGCCCCCTCTCGCAGAATGTGTCCGATCTGCGATGGGAGGGCGCCTTGGATCGGGAGTGCAACCTCCGCGACATCGCCCTGATCGGCCAGCCGGTCCATCCGGACGAGATCGACCAGCTCAGCTTCGGCCTCCTCGACCGGCTCTCCCCGCGGCTGGGGAAGCGCCGCGACATGAAGCCGGGTGATTCCTACACCGAGACAATCGCGTTCCCTCTGCCGCAGCGTCTTTCGATCAAGGGCCTCGACGGCATCGGCGTCGTCATGTCGCGCACCCTCACGCTCCGAGAGGTGCACGCCAACGAAGCGGTCTTCCAGCTCGCGGTGACCTATCAGGGCGATCCCGCGACGCCTCCGACGGAGCCGAGGACCACCTGCACCATCGGCGGCGGCGGGACGGGCGAGGCGACCTTCGATCTGACCGACGGACTCTTCATCCGAGCGCAGATGGAGAGCCGGATGACCATCGATCTGGAAGCGCCGCTGCGCCGGCTGCCGGATCAGGCGGAAGACGTCGACCCCGGCACCGCCAAGTCGCACATCGATCTGGCCGTCAACATCTCCGGCACGCAGCTCGTGACGCGGCTGTTCAGCGAGCCTGAGGAGGAGCCGGGCACGGGAGCCGGCGCCCAGCCGGAGCCCGCCGCGCCCGGACACTAGCGTCGCACCCGGTCGGGGCTAGGGCGGCACCGTGCCGACGACGGTCAATGGCGGGAGCCGCCAGTCGCCGGTGCTCGGGGCGGTGCCGGCCACGCGGCGGTCCCTGGAGACGTCCCAGGCCAAAAGGCGCCAGCCGCCATTGGTCCCTTCCGTCGCGAGGATCGCCACTTCCGGACGCCGGTCGCCGGTCAGGTCGACGGCGATCGGCTGCGACGCCGCCTGCAGGCCGTCGAGCGTGAACGGGAAGCCGTGCGCCGGCTGGCCCCCGAGCCGCAGCGCCAGGAGCCGCAACTGCGTCCAGCCGTCGAGGAGGTTGCTGCGCGCCTGCACGAACTCGGGCTGGCCGTCGAGGTCGAGGTCGGCGACCGCCCACTGCGACGCCTGCTCCGACTGCGAGCGCGCGAAGCTGCGGTGCACCATGATCGGAAATCCCTGCAGGAGCGCACCACCGGCGTCGAGGGCGTAGAGCGCGTTCCCGTCCCCCTGCAGGACCTCGGGCCGGCCGTCGCCGTCGAGATCGGCGAGCGAGGCGCCCCAGGAGGCTGCGGCGCCGAGCGGGAAGGGCCATCCGGACACCTCCGTGCCGTCGGCCCGGAGCGAGTGCAGCGCCGCCGGGACGCTCGGCCCGATGTCCGCCGACTCCGCGCCGGGCGCGCGCAGCGGCTGGAACAGGTCGTCGTCGGCGGGGAGCGTGGCCTGCACCACCTCGGCGCGCCCGTCGCCGTCCAGATCCCCGGCGGAAGGGGACTGCCGCTCCACGATCTCGCCCAGCTGGACCGGGAAGTGCGGCAGCATGTGGCCCATGAAGTCGATCGCCATCAGCCGCGGCGCGAGGCCGGATTCCACGACCAGCACCTCGGGCCGGCCGTCGCCATCGAGATCGGCGGCCGACGGCGAGGCGTTGATCGACAGGCGGCGGCCCCATGCATCGGGCGCGGACCGGAACGGCCAGTCCGGGAGCAGCAAGCCCCCGCCGTCGAAGGCCCAGACCTCCCCCAGGCCGAGCGCGCGCACCACCTCCGCCCGGCCGTCGCCGTCGAGATCGACGACCAGGGTGGCGGCGGGGGAATAGGCGGCCTGGGCGCCAGTCGCCGGGACGACGATCGGCCACCCCGGCAGGTCGGAGCCGTCGGCGCGGATGGCGAAGAGCAGGACCGTGCGGCCCGGCGATGGTCCCGAGACCACGCAGATGACGACCTCGTCCACGCCGTCGCCGTCGAGATCCCCCACTCCCGGGGCGCCGACGGCGTAGGTCGGCTGGGGCCATTCCTGGAATCGACGCGGCCAGCCGGGGCGCATCACACCACCTTCGCCGAGGACCACGAGCACCCCCGAGGGGACCGAGGCGATGAGCTCCGGGCGACCGTCCCGATCCAGGTCGGCCGCGACGACCGACCCCTCGCGCGGACGGATGTCGACCGGCCGCGGAAACAGCAGGGGGAATCCGGGGGCGTAGGACGGCAGGGTCTTGAGCGGCGGCGCCGCGACCGGGTCCCGCGGCGTAGGGTCAGGCAGCAGGATCGACGCCAAGGCGAGCAGGGCAAGCCCCGCCAGGCGCGGAATGGAGCCTGGGACGGGGCGCCCGTAGGCGCGTTGCGGCGAAGGGTGCTTCATCCTCACGTCCCGATGAGCAGAAGCGGCCCAGATATACGGCCTCTTGACTCGGGAGGCAAGCACAACCTGCGCACCACCATGAGGGTTGTGCCTCGGCGCGTAGTTGGGCTTTAATCGGCCTTCCATGAGCATGGATGTCGGAGGTGGCGCCGCGGCTGCGCCGGGCGGAACGGGCGCGCCGCGCGCCCCGGGGGAGGCGGGGGGGGCGCCCCGGGTCCGCTTCGCGCCCAGTCCGACCGGGTTCCTGCACGTCGGCGGAGGGCGGACGGCCCTGTTCAACTGGCTGTTCGCGAGGCGCCACGGGGGGCGTTTCATCCTGCGCATCGAAGACACCGATCGGGAGCGCTCCACCGAAGCGAGCGTGCGGACGATCCTGGAGGGGCTGACCTGGCTCGGTCTCGACTGGGACGAGGGCCCGGAGTTCCAGTCGCACGGTGTGGAGGAGCACCGGGCGCTGGCGCTGCGCCTGGAGCGGGAGGAGAAGGCGTACCCCTGCTTCTGCACGACCGAGGAGGTGGACGCGCGGCGGCGGGCGGTCGAAGCGAAAGGCGGCGTCTGGAAGTACGACCGGACCTGCCTGAGGCTCGACGCCGGCGAGCGGCGGCGCCGGCGGGAGGCGGGTGGGCCCTGCGCGCTGCGCTTCAAGGTCCCGGAGGGCATGACCTCCTGGGACGACCAGGTGCACGGCCCGACCTCGTTCGACAACGGTGTCATCGAGGACCTGGTCCTGCTGCGCTCGGACGGGTCGCCGACCTACAACCTCTCCTGCGTGGCCGACGACGTCACGATGCGCGTCACGCACGTCATCCGCGGCGACGACCACATCAGCAACACGCCGAAGCAGATCCTGATCTACCGGGCGCTGGGGCACGAGCCGCCGGCCTTCGCGCACCTGCCGCTCATCCTCGGGCCCGACAAGAAGCGACTGAGCAAGAGGCACGGCGCGGTGTCGGTCACCGAATACCGCGATCGGGGGTACGTGCCGGAGGCGATGTTCAACTTCCTCGCCCTGCTCGGCTGGTCCCCCGGGGACGGGCGCGAGAAGATGAGCCGCGACGAGATGGTCGACGCGTTCTCCCTGCAGGCGATCAACCGCAAGGGCGCGGTGTTCGACGAGCAGAAGCTCGAGTGGCTCAACAGCCAGTACATCAACGACCTCGCGAAGGAGGCGATCGCGGAGATGATCCGCCCCGATCTGCAGGCCGCCGGACTCGCGAGCGCCGATCTGGAGGCGGGCGGAGCGCGGCGCGCCTGGTTCCTGCAGGTCCTGGAGACGCTCAAGGCGCGATCCAAGAGGATGCCCGATTTCGTCCGGGACGCGCGGCCGTTCCTCACCGACGAGTTCGACTATCAGGAGGACGCGGTCGCGAAGCACCTGCTCGCACCGGCGAAGGGAGGAGCCGCGGCCGCCGTGGAGCGCCTGCGCGCCCTGCGCGAGGCGCTGGAGCGCGTCGAACCGTTCGACGAGGCGGGCGCCGAGGCGGCCCTGCGCGCCCTCGCCGAGCACCGCGGCGAGACCGCCGCCCAGCACATCCACCCCCTCCGCGTGGCGCTGGTCGGGACCGCGGTCAGCCCCGGCGTGTTCGCCGTGCTGGCGTTGATTGGCCGCGACCGGGCGCTCCGCCGGCTGGAGCGCCTGGCGTCCTTCCTCTCGTCGCGCGGTTGAGGTCGTGGGTTGAAACTGACCTGCTCGCGCGGTTGACACCTCTTCGAGGCGTCATTAGAATCTGGCCCCGCAATCCGGGATCGTCTAACGGCAGGACACTTGGCTCTGGACCAAGGAATCGGGGTTCGAATCCCTGTCCCGGAACCAAGCCGTGGCGCTATCGTCTAGGGGTTAGGACAGATGGTTCTCAGCCATCAGACCGGGGTTCGAATCCCCGTAGCGCTACCACTTATTCCGTTCAGCGCGTTCCGCCGTTCGGCGCGATGCCGGCCTTGACCATGGCGCGGGCCTCGACCGCGTCGAGCGCCGCGTCGGTCTCCTCCAGCCCGTAGAAACGGCCGATCAATTCGCGCCACGGGAAGCGCTCCTGGTGCCTCGCCATGGCAGCGAGGGCGCCGTGGAAATGGGAGAAGTCGCTCCCCCAGCAGCCGCGGATCTCGAGGTGCTTGCGGTTGACGAGCGCATGCGGGTTGAGCGCCGTCTCGCCGTTGTCGGTGTACTGACCGGCGACGACCAGGACGCCACCGTCGCGGCACATCCCGGCCCCCTCGGCCACGGCGCGGGGATCGCCGGTGGCTTCGATCACCACGTCCGCCCCGCGGCCCCGGGTCCTCTCCCGCACGGCCTCCTGTCTCTCGGCCACGCTCAGCGTCTCGATCGAGAGCGCCTCGGCGGCTCCCATCCGGAGCGCCATGCGCAGCCGCTCGTCCGGGGCCCCAAGGGCGAGCACGTGATCCGCGCCTGAGAGCGCCGAGAAGGCGATCGCCGACAGGCCGAGCGGCCCGGTCCCGAGGACGACGACCGACTGGCCGAGCCGCACGCCGCCGCGCTCGACGGCGTGAAAGGCGGTGACCGCGCCGCAGCCTCCGCCTATGTAAGTCTCGGGCGCGAGCCCCTCGGGGAGCCGCAGCAGGCGGACGCCCGGGCGGATCCAGATCCGCTCCGCCCAGCCGCCCAGAAGGCCGTCGTCGGCGCCGTAAGTGATGCCGTAGACCTTCCGGTGCGGGCAGCGGGTCGATTCCTTCGCCACCAGGCAGTACCAGCAGGTGCCGCACGTCCCATGCACGTCGAGGAACGCGACCACGTCCCCTTCGCGGAACGGGCGGCCCTCCAGATCGTGGAGCGTGCCGCGCAGGGCGGCGAGAGTCCCGACGGAGACGTGGCCCGGGATGAGCGGGTAGGGAACGCCCGTCAGGCGCCCGTGCCTCAAGTGCACGTCGGTGCCGCAGACCTCGCTGTAGAGCGTGCTCAGGAGCGCCGCCCCCGCCTCGAGATCGGGGGGCGCGAAGGAGCGGATCTCCGTGGCCGCTCCCGGCCGGGGGAGGACGGCCGCCCGGATCGCGCCCATGCCTCGTGCGGTCTTCCCGCTCGTGGTCATCCTTTGAGCGCCGCCGTGAAACGGAGCAGCTCGGCGCAGGCGTGCTCGACGCTTTGGCGCTGCTTCGGATCCTTGAGAGCCCCGCTCTCGTCGAACGCCTGGTCGGCGCGGCCGACCGAGACGGTGTTCGGGATGACGACCGCCATCAGGGACGTGAGGGACTGGCGCAGGGCCAGGACCGAGCGCACGCCGCCGAACGGCCCGGGCGAAGCCGACAGCAGCAGCACCGGCTTGCCCTTGAACGGCTGGTCCGGGCGCCTGGAGGCCCAGTCGATCGTGTTCTTGAGCCCGCCGGGGATCGAATTGTTGTACTCCGGCGTCACGATGAGGAGAGCCTCCGCCGCCGCGATCCGCTGCCGGAACCGCTTCGCCCCTTCCGGCAGGCCGTCGCTCGCCTCGAGGTCGCCGTCGTAGATCGGCATCGGCACCTCGCGCAGGTCGAGGAGATCGACCTCGGCCTTGCCGCGCAAGGTCTCGACGGCGACGGCGAGCAGCTTGCGGTTCAGCGAGCCGCTGCGGAGCGAGCCCGCGAAGGCGAGGACCCGCATCAAGGACAAGGCGTCGTGGCGGCCACGTCCAGGGGATCGCGCGGGTCGGGGGGCGGGTTGGCGGCCAGACCCGGATTGAAGTTGCCGTAGGTGCCGTCGGCGCAGACATTGGTGGCTCGCGCGAGATACAGGCGCACCATGCCGACGGGCGGCTCGGGAGCCGCGTCCATCGCCGCCGCACCGGGAGAGTCCGGGACGAGGCAGCCGGCGGTCGTCCAGGGCTGGGGAGAAGCCAGACCGAACAGCTCCTGCATGATCAAGTCATAGACTGTCGCAGGGCCGACGAGAAGATCCTGGTCTCCCCAGGCCAGCGTGGTCGTGAACCCGCCCAGGCCGTCCGGGGTCCGATCGACCCTCAGGCTCGAGACCTCGAGCGGCTTCAGGTAGACCGCCGCGTTGCCGGGGGCGCAGTCGCTGATGTCCGGTATCCCGTCCCCGTCCACGTCGTCGCGCACGATGTTCGCCTCGTCGACCGGCCGTGGCGCCCCCAGGTTGTAGTCGGTGGAGTTGTTGTGAGGCGTGAGGGTCCGGATGCGCTTCATGGCCCGCTGCAGGGCCATGCCGCCCGGGCTGATCGCCGGCGTTCCCCAGGGGCCATTGTTGCCGTTGAAGTTGCCGTAGGCGACGCAGTCGACGAAGTCGCCGAGGAAGGGCGCGAAACAGATCCGGCCGCTGGGAAACGGCAGCGAGCCGGTCACGATCTGGCTGGCGGTGAACTGGAACAGGTCGACGGCGGCCTGCGTCGCCATGATGTAGCGGGCGCCGCTGGCCGTGTTCGTTTCATCGTGATCGAAGGTGCCGAAGTTGGGCAGGGGATTCCCCGCCGCGCCCCAGGTCATGATGGGGTGGGTGTTCAGCAGGTTCTGGCCCAACGCCGTGGACCGGAGCACCACGTACTGGGCGTCCGGGTGCAGGTACGAGCCCGGATAAACCTCCTCGATCACCATCAGATGGAAGGTGGCCTCGGCACGCCCGAGTGCCGCGGCCATGATGATCGCCGACAGCAGCGCCTGGCGGAAAGCACGTCGCATGGCCAGATCTCCTTACGTTGGTTTGTTCAAATGTTATGCTACCGCCTTTCGAGGCTGTCAAGCCGAAACTCCGTATCTGACGTCACCGTGGACGTCGAGCCTGCGCGAGTCTATGCGCGAGTCTATGCACCTCACCATCGTCCTGCTCCTGATAGTCGGGATGGCGACCGTTACGGCGCGCGCCGACGTGCTGGTCGACGATGACTCCTCCGAGGCGCAGCTCATGGGGTTCTATGCCGCGGCGCTGTCCTTCACGCCGGTCGGCTGCCAGCCGGGCCCCAGGATCGAGGCCGGCATCGAGACGGCCTACCTGCCCTCCCTCGACGAGGAGGACCGGCAGACCACCTTCGCCGGGGCCAAGCTTCAGAACACCAACTTCACCCACGTGCTGGCGCGCGTCCGGGCGCGCTGGCGTCCCCGGGGCAACTGGCTCCTCGAAGCGGCCGCCTTTCCGGAGACAGAGGTCCGGGGTGTGACTCCGGACATGTACGCGCTCTCCGGCGCATCCCGCATCGTTTCCAGGCCGGGCGGGCTCGATCTCTGGATGCGCGGACACTACCTCAAGGCGGACATCGAAGGGCCGATCACCTGTCCGGAGGAGGCGATCGAGGACCCGGCCAACAGCGTCTGCTTCGGCGGCCAGGTCAGCAGCGATCACTTCCGCCCGGAGGCCTACGGCCTCGACGTCATCCTGGGCGGGCCGCGGCTGTTCGCCGACTCGGTGGCCTGGTACGCGGCGGCCGGTTATCGGCACGAGACCTTGAGATTCGAGACGCACTTCGTCAATATGTTCGGACGCCTCGACGATCAGCGGCTGGTGGCGCGGCT
Organism: Candidatus Cryosericum sp.; assembly: GCA_035649235.1. Classification (GTDB taxonomy): domain Bacteria; phylum Acidobacteriota; class Polarisedimenticolia; order Gp22-AA2; family Gp22-AA2; genus DASRJX01. Next base: position 1,112 of record DASRJX010000120.1, on the reverse strand, counting down.
GGACCGGGGATCGATCCTCGGTGGCGTGACCTGGACTCCGACGGATGGGCTGCGCGTGACGCTGGAAGGATCGTACGCTCCGGACGCGCTGGTAACGGGGCGGGTCGGCATCGGGTACGGCTGGGGGGCGCGATGAAGCGGGCGACCTCCGGAGCGTTCGCCATCGCCGCCGTCCTGCTCGTCGCGGCCTGCACCGATCTCGACATGAAGCCCTTGCCGACGGTCGGCAGCGACGCCTCGGACCCGGCGATCGCCACTCCATCCTTCGCGAGCGACATCCAGCCGATCTTCACCGCCCGCTGCGCCGTCGCGGGTTGCCACATCACGCCGACCGAGGCCAACCTGGGGCTGGTCCTCAAGGACGCGGCCACGAGCTACGCGCACCTAGTGAACGTGCCCTCGGTCGAGTTCCCGGGTGTCGTCCGCGTGAAGCCCGGCGATGCGGCCTCCTCATATCTCATCTTCAAGCTGGACGCCGGAGAGATGCCGAAGTCGGGGCCGATGCTGTCGCAGGGGACGCGCGACACGATCCGCAACTGGATCGATCAGGGCGCGCCGGCGAACTGAGGCCGGCGGCGGGGTTGCCGGAGGCCCTCGCTTTCTCTCAGGCGGCCGCGCGGAAGCGGCGGAGCACCTCCAGGGGATCGCCGAGCGGCTCCCAGTCGAAGACAGGCATCGCGTCCTCGACGTACTCCGTGCGCCGCATTCCGAGCAGGACGCTGCTCACCCCCGGCGTGCTGGCGAGGACCCAGAGAGCCTTGCGCGACAGGGTCTCCTGGCGGCGCGCCTCCGGGAGCAAGGGGTCGAGCTTCGCGGCGATGGACCGGGCCGGCCCCTGGCTCTTCACGGCCGCGCCCCGGCCGACCTCCCGGACCAGGCCGCCGATGAGCGGCACGCAGCGATCCCACCAGGCGCGCCACTCATCACCGCGGCCCGGCGGGAGGGAGCGGGCCAGGGACGAGACCAGCATGTTGACCCGCGGGATGAAGTACTGACCCGCGATCTGCTCCCAGTGCACGTGGTCGTCGATCTGCTCCGCCAGTCCCGCGACCTGTCCCGTGAGCTGGAAGAGCTGCGAGGCAGCCTCCCGCCCGTCCGCGGTGAGGTCGGCC
>DASRJX010000119.1:0-83903 GCA_035649235.1 Candidatus Cryosericum sp. | reverse complement strand
GGCGAGCGTCTCCTCCTCGCGCGGCGTCTCGGAGAACGCGGTGGCCTCGGCCCGGGTGCGCCAGTCAGGCGGAGTCGTGGCAGCCGTCGCCCGCCGGGCCGGCGCTCCCAGGAGCAGAGCGCCCAGAAGGGAGGCGGCCAGGAACGGGGCGCCGGACGCCACGGCGCCAGCGGCGGGCACGGACGCGCGCTTCATCCCTCGGATTTCCCGCCGAGCAGCGAGGGCCTGTCCAGCGAGCCGAACCCGCCGCCCTTCTTGCGGTAGTAGTTGCGGATCTTGGTCCACGCCTCGGCGGCCGACTCGGCGAAGCGGAACAGGTTGAGGTCCTCTTTGGCGATCACCCCCTCGTCCCGCAGGTAGGTCCAGTTGATCAGCTTCGTCCACCACTCGCGCCCGAAAAGGATGACCGGGAGCCCCTTCACCTTGCCGGTCTGGACGAGCGTCAACGCCTCGAACAGCTCGTCCAGCGTGCCGTAGCCACCCGGGAAGATCACCATCGCCTTGGCGCGCATCAGGAAGTGCATCTTGCGCAGGGCGAAGTAATGGAACTGGAAGCTGAGGTCCGGGGTGATGTACGAATTCGGGGACTGCTCGTGCGGCAAGGTGATATTGAGGCCGACGGTCTTGGCGCCGACATCGTAGGCGCCCCGGTTGGCGGCCTCCATGATGCCGGGGCCACCGCCCGTGACGATGACGTAGTCGCAGCGGCCGTCCCGCTGGCAGGTGGAGGAGACGAGCCTCGCGAACTCGCGCGCCTCGTCGTAGTAGCGCGATTTGGCGAGGAGCCGCCGCGCCACCGCCAGGTCTTCCGCCACCCGGGCATCCTGAGGCGCTGTGCGCTGCTTCGCCTCGAGCCGGCGCACCACGGGCTCGATGTCCTTGCGCTCGACCGTGCGCGTGCTGCCGAACACCACGATGGTCGAGTCGATCTTCTGCTCCTGCAGCATCACCTCAGCCTTGAGCAGCTCCAGCTGCAGGCGGACCGGCCGGAGATCTTCGCGCCCCAGGAAATCGACGTCCTCGTAGGCGCGGATGTAGGCCTTGGATTTCATCAGGCGCTCCATCCGCTCCCGTTCTGCCTTCGTCGGCACGCAACCTCCCCACGGTCCCGCCGCTCCAGGCGCGGGCCGGCACAGTGTAGACCGAATGGGCGGGACGCGATCCGCGATCCTGGTATCATCGCGGCTCCTGTAAGGAAGCGAGCGTGAGCGCAGGATCGCCCAACTCCGGGTTCGAGTACCACGAGACGATCGACGCCGCGTCCGCCGGGCTCACCGTCCTCGATCACCTCGTCCGGCGCTATCGCCACTCGTCGGCAGCGGACTGGCTCGATCGGCTGCGCCTGGGACGGGTGCTCCTCGACGGGAATCCCGCAGAGGCCGTGGCGCGGCTGCGGCGGGGGCAGGTCCTGGTCTGGCGCCGCCCTCCCTGGGTGGAGCCGGAGGCGCCCCTCTCCTGGGCGCTCGTGCACCGCGATCGCTCGCTGCTCGGAGTCGTCAAGCCGGCCGGGCTTCCGACGCTGCCGGGCGGAGGGTTCCTGGAGAGATCTCTCCTGGCTCTCGTGCGCCGCCGCTTCCGGGAGGCTGTTCCGGTGCACCGCCTCGATCGGGGCGCCTCGGGCGTCGTGCTCTTCGCGCGCACGGCCGAATCTCGCGCCCGCCTGAGCGAGGCGTTCCGGAGCGGACGGATCGACAAGGACTATCGCGCCCTCGTCGAGGGCGGGCCACCGCAGGACGAGCTCGACATCGATGAGCCGATCGGCCGCGTGCCGCACCCTGTGCACGGCGTTCTCAGAGCCACGGTGCCCGCGGGCGATCCGGGCGCGCGCCCGGCGCGCAGCGTGGTCCGCGTCCTGGAGCGGCGCCCCGGCTGCAGCCTGGTGGCGGTCCGGCCCCTGACCGGCCGGCCGCACCAGATCCGGATCCATCTCGCGGCCGCCGGCCATCCGCTGGTGGGGGAGCCGGTCTACGCTCCGGGCGGCCAGCCTCGGCCCGACGGAGGCCGCCCGGGTGACGCCGGCTACCTCCTCCACGCCGAACGACTCCGGTTCCGGCATCCGGAGACCGGGGAGATCGTCGCGATCGAGAGCCCTCCCCCTGCGGCGCTCCGTCCGACCGAGCCTGTCAGGCGCTCGGTTGACACGCGGATACCTGGGCGGTCTATAATCCCGCTCCTCTAACCGCCATTTTTGCCATCACTTGCGCGATCCGCGAGGAGGTGGCTCGTCGATGTCGCTGCCGAGCATGGGATCTCAGACCGGGACAACGAAGAAAAACTCGCGGCCCCGACCGTCTGCTCCGTCCACGACTCCGAAGGGCGCAGGCCTGACGTACAAGGACGCTGGCGTCGACATCGACGCCAAGATGCGGGCCATCCAGCGGCTCAAGGGGATCGCCAAGGGCACGCACCGCGCCGGCGTGCTGGGGGAGATCGGATCCTTCGGGGGGCTGTTCGATCTCGCCGCCTCGGGGAGCTACCGCCAGCCGGTCCTGGTCAGCAGCACCGACGGCGTCGGCAGCAAGCTGAAGGTCGCGATCCGGATCGGCGACCACACGACGATCGGCCAGGACCTCGTGAACCACTGCGTCAACGACATCCTGGTCCAGGGGGCCTCGCCGCTGTTCTTCCTCGACTACATCGCGATGGGGAAGGTCGACTCCCAGGTGCTGATCGACGTGGCCAGCGGCCTGGCGAAGGCGTGCCGCGAGGCGGGATGCGCCCTGATCGGCGGGGAGACGGCGGAGATGCCCGACCTGTATAGGACTGGCGAGTACGACCTCGCCGGATTCATCGTCGGCGTCGTCGAGAAAGCCCGCGTGGTCGACGGCTCGCGCATCGCCGTCGGGGACGTGTTGATCGGGTTGCCCTCCTCGGGTCTGCACACGAACGGCTACTCGCTGGCCCGCAAGCTGTTCTTCGAGCGCAAGGGGCTCAAACCTTCGAGCGTCGTCGAGGAGCTGGGTCGCAGCGTCGGTGAGGAACTGCTCGCCGTGCATCGCTCCTACCTGCCGGCGCTGCGGGCCCTCCTGGCGGAGGGGGCGCTGTACGGCCTCGCTCACATCACGGGAGGCGGCTTCACCGACAACATCCCGCGCATCCTTCCGAAGGGCGTGTCGGCTCAGATCGATCTGGGAACGTGGCCGGTCCCTCCCGTCTTCCGGTACATTCGCCGGGAAGGGCGCGTGGCGGACGAGGAGATGCTGCGCACGTTCAACATGGGGATCGGCATGGTGCTGGTGGTCCCGGCGCACCGGGAGGGGGAGGTCGAGCGCCACCTCGACTCGGTGCGCGAGCGCCACTGGCGGATTGGGGAGATCGTGCCCGGGAACCGCAAGGTGCTCTTTTCCCGGGATGGTGCTGAGGCCGGGGACTGGACCACGGCCATCACGGGATAACGGGGGACCTGCCAAGAGAGCGCCGATGGACGTCTACACCACGTTCCTGGGCGGGATGAGCGTCCTGTTTGTAGGAAGCGCGGCGGCGCTCTTCTGCCTCAGCCTGGTCCAGTTCGCGCGCCGCCACGGCCGGCGCGCCGCGGCCTACCTGGCCCTGACGGTGCTCGCGAGCGTGGTCGCCGCTGGCTTCTACTTCTTCCGCAAACTCATGTGAACGTCATCGGTGTCCTGATCTCCGGTCGCGGCTCGAACCTGATCGCCATCCTGGATCGCATCGAGGCGGGCCGGCTCGACGCCCGCGTCGGCCTCGTGATTTCCAACGAGCCGGACGCCCCCGGGATCGCCCCGGCCCGCTCGCGAGGGTGCGACGTCGTGGTCATCGACCATCGCCAGTCTCCCGATCGCGAGGCTCACGACCGCGCCATGGCCACGGTCCTCGAGCAGCGGGGGGTGAGTCTCGTCTGTCTCGCCGGATACATGCGGCTCCTCTCCCCCTGGTTCGTGCGCCGCTTCTCCGGCCGCATCCTGAACATCCATCCGTCGCTCCTGCCCGCCTTCCCCGGCACCGATGCGCAGCGGCAGGCGCTCGAGCACGGCGTCCGGTGGAGCGGCTGCACCGTGCACTTCGTCGACGAGGGGCTCGACTCCGGCCCGATCCTCCTCCAGACTCCGGTCACGATCCGCGACGACGACACGGCCGAGACGCTGTCGGCGCGCATCCTGGAAGCGGAGCACGAGCTCTACAGCCGCGCCATCGCGATGGTCTTCTCCGGCCGGCTGAGGATCTCCGGCCGGCGCGTGCTGGGGGCCGGCGATCCCGCGGCGCCCTGACGGGCGCGCCGGCGTCCTGCCCCCTGCCCGGGCGGAGGGATGGCCGGACGATCATCGTCCGCCGGCGGACGCCGGCGCGCGCCGCCTCCCCCTGACGCCGCGAGGACAAGCCGGGACCTTCCGGGCACAATCCTTGCTCGCCCTGTCGATCGATCCATGGACCCGATGCTCTACCCGTCCGATCCGCCGCCGCTCGGAGAGCCCGAGGCGCGCGAGGAGCGCGCGACCGAGCCTTCCGTAAGGCTCCTGCGCCCGCGCGAGAAACTGCTGCGCTTCGGGGCGCGCGGCCTGAGCCACGCGGAGCTGATCGCCATCCTGCTGGGAAGCGGCATCCGCGGGCGCAGCGTCCTGCGCGTCGCCGAGGATTTAGTGGCGCGCTACGGGGTGCAGGGCCTGGCGGCGCTGTCGCATCAGGAGTGGGCGGCCAACCCCGGGATCGGGCGGGTCCGCGCCTGCCAGATGATGGCCTGCCTGGAGCTGGGGCGGCGGCTCACGGCACCTCCCGGTGAGGAGCCGCGAGTCGGCACCCCGGCCGAGGCGTACGCGCTGGTGCGCGACCTGAAGACGGCGCGCAAGGAGCACCTGGTCGCCCTCTACCTCGACGCCCAGAACCGGCTGCTCCAGCGCGAGACGGTGTCCATCGGGACGCTCAACACGACACGCACCCATCCCCGCGAGGTCCTGCAGCCCGCGGTCGTCCATTCGGCCCTCGCCTTCATCCTGGTGCACAACCACCCTTCCGGATCCCTCGATCCGAGCCGCGACGACGTCGAGTTCACGCGCACCATGGCGCGCGCCGGCGAGCTGATGGGGATCAGCCTCTACGACCACATCATCGTCAGCCGGCGAGGCTACGTCAGCCTCAAGGAGAGAGGGTTGATGTAGCATAGCCCCCCTTCTCGGGGACGGCATGGCCAGACGAGGCGATCCAGCGGGGAAGGCGCGGTTCGCGCCGGCACAGGAACAGCTCGACCTGATCCGCAAAGGGGCCGTCGACATCATCCGGGCCGAGGAGCTGGTCGCCAAACTCGAGCGCTCCCGCACCACGGGCCGCCCGCTCGTCGTCAAGGTCGGCTTCGATCCCTCCGCGCCCGACCTGCACCTCGGGCACACCGTCGTCATCCGGAAGATGAAGCACTTCCAGGACCTGGGACACCGCGTCGTCTTCGTCATCGGCGACTTCACGGGGATGATCGGGGATCCGACGGGGCAGTCGAAAACGCGTCCTGTCCTGACGCGAGAGCAGGTGGGGCGGAACGCCGAGACGTACAAGAAGCAGGTGTTCAAGATCCTCCATCCGAAGAAGACGGTCATCGAGTTCAACAGTCACTGGCTCGGCAAGCTCGGCGCCGCCGGATTCATCCAGCTCGCGGCGAAGTACACCGTGGCGCGCATCCTCGAGCGGGACGACTTCGCGCGGCGCTACCGGGAGAACCAGCCGATCGGGCTGCACGAATTCCTGTACCCCCTGGCGCAGGCGTACGACTCGGTCGCGCTGGAAGCGGACGTCGAGATGGGGGGCACCGACCAGACCTTCAACCTGCTGGTGGGCCGGGAGGTGATGCGCGAGTATGGTCTCGAGCCCCAGGTCGTCCTCACGATGCCGCTTCTCGAAGGGACGGACGGCGTGGAGAAGATGTCGAAATCGCTCGGGAACTACATCGGCATCACCGAGCCTGCTCGGGAGATCTTCGGGAAGGCGATGTCCCTCTCCGACGATCTGATGTGGCGCTACTACGAGCTGTGCACCGACCTGACGGCGGGGGAGATCGAGGCGCTCCGATCCCGCGTCCTTTCGGGCGCTCTGCATCCCAAGCAGGCCAAGGTGGATCTCGCGCGCCGGCTGGTGGCCGACTTCCACGGGACCGGCGCGGCGGACGAGGCCGCGGTCGAGTTCGACAAAATCTTCGCCCGCAAGGAGGCGCCCGACGAGGTACGCCAGGTGCTCTTGCCGGCCGGGGCAGAGCCGCTCTGGGTGCCGAAGCTCCTGGTGACGCTGGGGCTCGCGAAGTCGAACGGGGAGGCGCGCCGCCTCATCGAGCAGGGGGGGGTGACGATCGACGGCGCCAGGGTCTCGGATGCCGCCGCGTCGCTTCCCGCCACGGCGGCCGCCGCGCACCTCATCAAGGTGGGGAAGCGACACTTCGTCCGCGTCCGGTTCGACTGAGCCCGGCCTGGTCAGTTGGCGGGGGGCGCCGCCTCGAGAATCCGCCGGACCGCGTCCTGCGGGAGACCCGTGACCGCCGCCAGCCGGCCGATCGGCTGCAGCCGGTGGGCGATCACGAACTCCTCCAGTTCCTCGCGCGTCGGCTCGGTGTCCACGTAGAAGAGGCGCGCCAGGAGCGACTCGATCTCGCGCCGCTGACCGTCGGGGTCCTTCTTTCCCGCCTCGAGCTCCAGCATGACCGTGGTGCTGCCGGTCATGGCGAAGTTCGCGAGCGTCTGCGTCGCGCCGGGCATGCCCATGATCGGCGGCGGAATGGCGCTGGCCCGCAGACGCTTCATCTCCTCTTCGTTGCGGTAGACCGTGAGCGCGACACGGGCGCCCCCTTCGCTCGTGATCCGCTCGAGAAAGACCTGCTCGAAGCGGCCGAACAGGACCGGGGACTCTTCACGCCCGTAGCCGATCCCCTCGATCGAGAGGACGTTCGGCTCGATCGCCTGCGACGCCGGCCGAAGATCGATCCGGAGGCGGAAGGAGCGTCCCTCGTAGTTGCCGCGGAGGTCCTTGATGACGTCGCGGCCGACGGCGCCCGCGGGCCCGCCGGCCAGCACCATCGCCAGGATGCCGCCTGCGACGGCTGAGGCCACGTCCTTCGCCCGGCGCATGCTGGCGAGTCTACAGGAAAGCACGGAACGCGGCGACGGGGCGCCGGGCGGCGCCTCGCGTCGCGACCGTTGACCCTCGGGGGCGGGGCCGCTAGGATGCGCCGCATGCCTCCGGACCAGCCGATCGGCGCATCGCTGCCACTCTGGTCGATCCTCCCGTTCGCCGGCATTCTCCTCTCGATCGCCCTGATGCCGCTTCTCGCCCCGCACGTCTGGCACCGCCACTACCCCAAGATCTCGGCGCTCTGGGCGCTCCTCTTCGCCGCGCCGTTCCTCCTCGCGCACGGGGGGGAGGCGTGGCACGAGATCCTGCACATCTACCTAGCCGACTACGCTCCGTTCATCATCCTGCTGTGGGGCCTGTTCACCGTCACGGGCGGCATCGTGGTCGGCGGCACGCTGCGCGGCACCCCGGCCCTGAACACGGGCCTGCTCGGCATCGGCACCGTGATCGCTTCCTTCACGGGCACCACGGGGGCAGCGATGCTCCTGGTGCGTCCTCTCCTGCGGGCCAACTCCTTCCGCAAACGCCGCGCGCACATCATGGTGTTCTTCATCTTCCTGGTCGCGAACATCGGCGGGTCCCTCACGCCGCTCGGCGACCCACCCCTCTTCCTCGGCTTCCTCCACGGCGTGCCGTTCTTCTGGACGCTGAATCTCCTGCCGCACATGGCGCTGGCGGCCGCCGTCCTGCTCGCGCTCTTCTTCCTCATCGATCGATGGCATCTCCGCCGGGAGGAACGAAGTCCCGAGCCCTCCGGGCCGCGCGAGTCGTTGCGCCTGGAAGGCCTGCCGAACGTCGTGCTGCTCTTCGGGATTCTGGGGGCGGTCCTCCAGTCGGGCCTGTGGCGCGGGCCGAAGTTCGGCATCCTGGGCATCCCCATCGGGGCGGAGGGCTTGATCCGCGACGCTCTCATCCTGGCGCTGGGCGGACTGTCGCTGTTCCTGACGCCGCGCCGTCTGAGGGAATCCAACGCCTTCACATGGGAGCCGATCCGGGAGGTGGCCTGCCTGTTCGCCGGCATCTTCATGACCATCATTCCGGTGCTCCTGATGCTCAAGGTAGGAGAGGCCGGCCCGATGGGGGCGCTCATCCACATGGTCCGCTCGCCGGCGCACTATTTCTGGGTGAGCGGCGCGCTCTCCTCGTTCCTCGACAACGCGCCAACCTACCTGGCCTACTTCAACACCCTCCTCGGACGGCACTACGCCGGCCTGCCCGAGGCCCAGGCGGTCGCGAGGATGGTCGTGGAGCAGAGGATCGCCCTCGAGGGGATCGCCGTGGGCGCGGTGTTCATGGGGGCCAATACCTACATCGGCAATGCCCCCAACCTGATGGTGAAATCGATTGCTGAGGAGGCCGGTGTCGGGATGCCGTCGTTCTTCGGCTACGTGCTACGCTTCACGGTGCCGATCCTGCTGCCGCTGTTCCTGTTGATCGGCGTGCTGTTCTTCTGAGGGCGCCCGACGATGGGGGGATATCACGAGATCGTGGTCGCGGGCCCCGGCGGATTCGTCTTCGGGTTCACGCTCGGATACCTGCGGGGCCGCGGCCTCGCCGGCGCGCTCTTCGACGCCGAGGCGGAAGGGTTCGACTGCGCCCCCCTGCGCGAGCGGCTCGGGGAGCTGCTCCACCCGGGGGCGGAGACGGTCCACCTGCTCGTTCCCGCGGCACTCGTGCCGGAGGCCCGGAGGGGCGTCGAGGAGGAAGCGGGAAGAGGGCGTGCGATGTCGATCCTGTCGGAGCGGACGGTCGAGGCCGCCTTCAGGTTCTCCTACAGCATCGCCTCCCGGAAAGAGGCGGCGCGCATCCGCGGGTTCCTCGAGAAGCCGGCGGGCGGCCTGCGCCTCACAGGGGACAGCAGTTTCCGGGAGAGGAGCGATCCCAAGGCCAGCGGGAGCGAGGCGTACGCCCCGGCGCATGAGTACGAGGCGAAGGGACGCGGGGCGGTGGAGGGGCCGGTCGACGCCCTGCTCGCGGTCTACAGGCTCTGCCGCGACGAGGAGCAGATTCATGTGGCGCATCCGACCCTGATCGACGCCCCCATGTGAGGCGGGGTCGCCGCGTCACTCTCTGACCCGCCGGTACTCGATGGTCCGCCCGGGGGATTCCTGCCCTTCGGCGTTCGGGACGAGCACCTTGAGGAAGCGCTCGTCGGGCCCTTTCCATCCGAGGACCTCGCGCCTCGCGATCGCGCCCTGCTGGCCGTCCGACTGCGGCACCCGCAGCGTCAGGGTGTTGCCCGCGGCGTCGTAGTCCCCTTCGGTCACGGTGAGGGTCCGTTCGATGCTGTCGATCCAGGCCCGGACGTACTTCTTCCGTTGCGGGTCGTACCCGAGAAGGCCATGGGCGGTGAACGAGCGCCCGCGACCGCTTCCGGCGAGATCGGTCACGAGGAACTGCCCGTCGCAGCAGAGGGCGCCGGTCTCGATCCCCTTCGAGACGGCGCGCCCGCGTGTCGTGTCGGTGCGGTCGTCGACCGCGGCCTTCCAGGTGCCCCCCGCGCGGGCCAGAATGGCGTAGGGTGGCCCGGACGCCGGTGAGAGCACGGGTCCGGTCGCCGGCGTGAGGCCGCCCGGATCCTTGCGTCGACGGTACACAATCGAGACGCCGGCCGCCTCCCTGGTCTCCGGTCCGGGCACGAACATGGTGAAGGTGCGCAGGTCGTCGTTCTTCCAGGTCACGACCTCGCGCCAGCGGACCGGATGGCCCTCCGAGTCGCTCGTCTCGATCCACAGCGTCAGAGAGTCGGTCGCCCCGTCGTAGGTGCCTTCGCTGCTCCAGAACACGGGGGACGTGGAGTCGGCCCACACGCGCCGATACCGGCCGGTCCTCGGATCGCGCGCCAGCAGCCCGTGTCCCTGGAACGGCCGCCCCTCGATCTGGCTGCGGAAATCGCTGACCAGCCAGACGCCGTCGCCTCCGAGCGTGGAGACCTCGGTGCCGTTGATGACGAGCGGCGGCTCGTCCCCGACGCTGGCGACCTGCATCGTGGCGTCCCAGGTCCCGGCCATGCGGCGGAGCAGGTCGGGCGCCGGCGTGTCGCTCCGCGCGGCGGCCGGCGCTGCCGCGGCCAGCAGGCCCAGCACGAAAACGGCGCTCGAACCCAGCATCCCTCCCTCCCTGCCCGCGTTCTCTCCGTTGAGGCGTTCGGACTTTATACCCGAACGGGCTCTCCTTCGACCGGCGGGGCGCTCCGCCGAGCGTACGGTACAATACCCGGCCCATGAACGCGCGCCCACGGAGATCCAACGCGACCATCGTCCGCCGCGTCCTGCTGCTGCTCGCGCTCCTGGCGCCGGCCGGCGCATCGACCGGGGTCGGTCCGGCCCACGCCTCGAACCGGCTCGCGGGCGAGAGCAGTCCCTATCTCCTCGAGCACGCCGACAACCCGGTCGACTGGTACCCCTGGGGCGAAGAAGCCTTCGCCCGCGCCCGCCGCGAGGACAAGCCGATCTTCCTGTCGATCGGCTACTCCTCCTGCCACTGGTGCCACGTCATGGAGCGCGAGTCCTTCTCCGATCCCGAGATCGCCGGCTTCCTCAACGAGGGCTTCGTGTCGGTGAAGGTGGATCGGGAGGAGCGGCCCGATCTCGACACGATCTACATGAGCGCCGTCGTGTCGGCGACCGGAGGCGGTGGGTGGCCGATGTCGGTCTTCCTGACGCCCGAGAAGAAGCCGTTCCACGCCGGCACCTACTATCCCAAGCCACGGTTTCGCGACCTCCTGATCGCCATCCACGACGCCTGGACGAACCAGCGATCGAAGCTCCTCACGGCGGCCGACGAACTCACGAGTGCCATCGCCGAGCTGCAGACGACGCCGGCCTCCGTTCCCGCCGCGGGGCTGGAGAGCGATCTCCTCGGCGCCGCCGTCGCGGCCTACCGAAAGAGTTACGACGCCAAGCATGGAGGCTTCGGTCGGGCGCCGAAGTTCCCGCCGCACGCGGCGCTGTCGGTGCTGCTCCGCGCCTACCAGGAGCGCGGCGACGTGGAGGCTCTGTCGATGGTGGTCGCGACGCTCCTCGGCATGGCGCGCGGCGGGATTTACGACCAGGTCGGCGGCGGCTTCCATCGCTACAGCACCGACGACGCCTGGCAGGTGCCGCACTTCGAGAAGATGCTGTACGACAACGCCCTCCTGGTGCCGGTCTACCTGATGGCCTGGAGGCAGAGCGGTGTCGACGAGCTGCGCCGCGTGGCGGAGGAGACGCTGGCCTGGGTCGGGCGCGAGATGACGGACGCCGGGGGCGGCTTCTACGGCGCGCTCGACGCCGACAGCGAGGGGGAGGAGGGCCGCTACTACCGCTGGACACAAGAGCAGATGCGCTCGGCGCTCGGGGGAGACGCGGCCCTCTTCGAGTCCTACTACGGCCTGGAGGGCGGCGGTCCCGGGAGCGCCGCGGGCATCATCCTGCACCTGCCGATCGACGATCTGTCGTTCATCAAGCAACAGGGACTGTCGCCGCAAGCGTGGCGCAGCCGCCGGGATTCGGCGCGCGCGCGGCTCCTCAAGGCGCGCCTCGGCCGCCCGCAGCCGCATCGGGACGACAAGGTCCTGACCGGCTGGAACGGGCTGATGATCTCGGCCTACGCGGTGGCCCACCGCGCCACCGGCCGGAAGGCCGACCTCGATGCCGCGCGGCAGGCCGCGATCTTCGCCCTCGACTCGCTGCGGGATCGATCTGGCAGGGTGCTGGTCTCGTGGCGCCGGGGACGCCCTGGCGGCCCCGGCTTCCTGGACGACAACGCCTTCCTCGCGCGGGGGCTCCTCGATCTGCACGCGTCCGACGGCGATCCGAGGTGGCTCCGGGCGGCGGCCGAGGTGGTTCGCGACGCGGAGCGTTTCGCGGACGCGTCGAAAGGAGGCTACTTCTTCTCCACGGAGCGGCCCGACCTGATCGCGCGGCCGCTGAGCCTCGACGACGGGTCGCTGCCGTCGGGCAACGCGGTGATGGCCGAGAACCTGGCCCGCCTGTCGCGCCTCACGGGCGATCTCGGGAACCTGAAAGCGGCCTCCGCGATCCTCGATCGAGGTGCCGCCCGGATGCGCCTGGCCCCCGCGTCGCACGCCTACCTGATCCTGGCGCGCGACACGGTCCGGGTGGTGGCCTCGGCCGTGGCGCCCCGGCCGGCGGTGGAGCCTGCGGCGGCGGTCGGCAAGGCGGGGTCGCCGACGGACGCCGGCGCGGCGTCTCCAAGCGGAGCCGAGTCGGTGCACTCGGAGCCCGAAGCTCACATCGAGGGGACGATCGTCGGCCGTGCCAACCGGGAGCGGGTGGTGACCTCCCGGGCGCAGCGCCCTCGGGACCCGGTCCGGCCGGGCGCCGCGGCGCCCGTCGAGATCCAGGTCGAGATCAAGAGCGGCTGGCACATCAACTCCTCGAAGCCGACGCTCGAGTACCTCATCCCGACGCGGGTCACGCTCGAGGACACGGCCGGCGCCCGGCTCGAATCGGTCGCCTATCCCGAGGGGCACCTGGTCAAGCTGCAGTTCGCCGACGATCGGCTTTCGGTGTACGAGGGGCGCGCGCTGATGACCGCCCGGCTCCTCGTGCCGCGCGAGACTCCGCCGGGGCCTCTGAAGGTCCCGACGCGCCTGACCTACCAGGCCTGCAGCGACAAGGCCTGCCTGCCGCCCGAGACGGTCGAGTTCACCGTGCCGATCCAGGTGGAAGGGGAGCCGGTTGCTGAATCGCCCGCCGCCGCGCCGGCCGCCGCACCGGCCGGCGATGAGACCCGCGCGGCCAGCGCGCCGCTCGCGGCCATCGAAGGGGAGGACCAGCTCTCGGTGCTGCTGCGCACGAAAGGCCTCCTGTTCGTGGTTGGCGTCGTCTTCGTCGGCGGGCTGGCCTTGACCCTCACGCCCTGCGTCTATCCGATGATCCCGGTGACGATCGGTTTCTTCGCCAATCAATCGGCTGGCGCCGGCTGGGGCCGCCGCCTGTCGCTGCCGGCGCTCTACGTGCTGGGGTTGGCGCTGACATACTCGGTCCTGGGCGTCCTGGCCGGGACATCGGGAGGGTTATTCGGTGCGACGCTCCAGAGCCCGTTCATCGTGGGTGCCATGGCCCTGCTGTTCGTCGGCATGGCGCTCTGGATGTTCGGCGTCTACGAGCTCCGCCTGCCCGGCTGGATGATGCAGGTCGGCGCCGGAAGGTCGGGTTCCCTGGGCGCCTTCGTGATGGGGCTGACGCTGGGCCTCGTGGCGGCTCCGTGCATCGGGCCGTTCATCGTGACGCTGCTCGCCTTTGTCGGAGCCTCGAGGAGCGCCTTCCTGGGCTTCCTGCTGTTCTTCGTCCTGGCGGTCGGCATGGGCTTGCCGTTCCTTGTGCTCGGCGCCTTCTCGGGGATGCTCTCCAGCCTGCCACGTTCGGGTGTCTGGCTCATCTACGCCAAGAAGGTCATGGGGGTGGGCCTGCTGGCCGTGGCGCTCTATTTCCTGCAGCCATTCCTGTCGGACGCGGTCCTCGGATACGCCTCGCTGGCGTTCGCCCTCCTGGCCGGCATCTACCTCGCCTGGCTGGAGTCGACGCGGGTCAAGGAGCGCTGGTGGATCCCCGCGCGCCTCCTGACGGGGGCCGTCGTGGTCCTGGCGGGGCTCTACCTGGCGCTGCCGCTCGTCCGGGCGCGCGAGGCCGCGCCTTGGGAGCCGTACTCGGAGACGTCCTTCGACAGTGCGAGGGCTGCCGGCCAGCCCATCCTGATCGATTTCTACGCCGTGTGGTGCGCCCCGTGCCGGGAGCTGGACCGGCACACCTACAGCGATGCGCGCGTGCTCAAGGAGCTGCAGCGCTTCGCGCTCCTGAAGGCCGACCTCACCAACGAGGAATCACCGCTCGTCCAGACGCTGCGCGAGCGCTACGACGTGTACGGCGTGCCGACGGTGGTCTTCATCGACCGCCAGGGCTCCGATCGCAAGGAGCTGCGCCTCACCGGATTCGAGCCGCCGGCGCCGTTCCTCGAGCGCCTCCGGCAGGTGCCCTGATCCCGTGCCGACGCAGGAAGGCTTGTCGACGGCGCGCCCGAGAGGCGGAAGGATCACGGGCCTCGAGTGCCCCAGGTGTCGGCGGACGCGCCCCTTCGGCCCGCCGCCCGCCACCCTCTGTTCCTGCGGAACGCCCCTTCTGGCGCGCTACCACCTGGATGACCTGCGGGACGAGCCGCGCCCCGCGGGATCGCGACCCGGTGCTGGGTCCTCGTTCTTCAAGATAGCCGGACGGCCGCCGGGCCTGTGGCGCTATGCCGAGTTCCTCCCGGACGTGCCCCCTGTGACCCTGGGTGAAGGGTCGACGCCCCTCCTGCCGGCGCGCCGGCTCGGCGCCGAGCTGGGGCTCTCGCGGCTCCATATCAAGGATGAAGCGGTCAACCCGACGGGCTCGTTCAAGGCGCGCGGCATGGCCGTGGCGGTCTCGGTCGCGGCAGCGCAGGGCGTGACGGTGGTGGCCGCTCCCTCGGCCGGCAATGCCGGCAGCGCCCTGGCGGCCTACGGCGCCAGGGCCGGCCTGGAGGTCCGTCTGTTCCTGCCCGAGGGAACGCCGGCGCCCTTCCTGGCCGAGGCGCGGCGGCTCGGGGCGAGCGTGACCGTGGTTCCGGGATCGATCGCCGATGCGGGACGCAGGATGCGAGAGTCGCTCGGCCCGGCCGATCGGGGAGGCTGGTTCGACATGTCGACCCTCCGGGAGCCGTTCCGTCTGGAGGGGAAGAAGACCATGGGCTTCGAACTCTACGAGCAGCTCGGTGGTCGGCTGCCCGACGTCATCCTGTACCCGACGGGGGGCGGCACCGGGCTCATCGGCATGTGGAAGGCGTTCGAGGAGATGCAGGCCGTCGGATGGATCGGGGAGGAGCGCCCGAGGATGATCAGCGTGCAGGCCGCGGGATGCGCCCCGATCGTCCGTGCGTTCCGCGAAGGCCGCGGGACCGCCGAGACCTGGCAGGACCCCAGGACCCGCGCCTCGGGGCTCAGGGTTCCCGCGAGCCTGGGCGACTTCCTGATCCTCGATGCCCTGCGGGCCAGCAAGGGCGAGGCAATCGCGGTGGACGACGACGCCCTCGCCGCCGACGCGCGCCGGATGGCGGCGATGGAAGGAGTCGACGCCTGCCCCGAGGGCGGCGCGTGTCTCGCGGCGCTGCGGACGCTGGTGGTGGGCGGGCGCGTCGGGCGCGAGGAAGCGATCGTTCTGTTCAACACCGGAACCGGGTTGAAGTACGATGCGTGACCGGATCGACGACTGACGAGGTGGATCATGCGCGTTGAGACGGACCGATGGAGGCTCGTTCTGGCGGCGGTGCTGGGAAGCGCCACCCTGGCGATCGTCCTTCTGGTCGCGGGACGACCCCTGGCCGAGACCGCCGCCGCCCAGGAGGCGCCCCCCGCGCCGGCGCAGGAGCCGGCGCCGCCGGCCGCGGCCGTGCCCTCCGCGGCGCCGGCCTCGCCTCCGACGGAGCCCGCGCCGCCGACGGAGGCCCCGCCCCGCATCATCCGCGTCGTCTGCACCGACCACATCTGCGGCCACTGCGATGGCAAGTGCCACAAGGATTCCGGCCACGTGGCGGTCGACAAGAAAGGCCACTGCGCCTGCACGCCGACCGAGGGGAGCGCCCTCGACCGCGCCACGCGCGACGCCTACGAGAAGAACCAGCCGAAATGACCCGGCGGCCCGCTTCCACCCGGAGGACGAGGCGCGGACCTCACCGCCGGACCCTCCTGCGCGCGGCGCGCCTCTTCCTGTCCGGCGTTGGCGAGGTCGATCTGCGCCGCGATCTGCGCCGCACGCCGCAGCGCGTGGCGGACACCTGGGCGGACGAGATCCTCTCGGGGTACCGCGAGCGCCCGGAGCGTATCTTGAAGAACGGGTTCGCCTCGCGCGACCGGGGCATGGTCGTGGTCCGCGACATCCCCTTCGCGTCGGTCTGCGTGCACCATCTCCTGCCGTTCCGGGGCACGGCGCACGTCGCCTATCTCCCGGACGGCCGCATCATCGGGCTGTCGAGGGTCGCAAGGCTGGTCGATGTCCTGGCCTGCCGCCTGCAGCTCCAGGAGAGGCTGACGCGGCAGGTGACCTCCGCCCTGGAGGAAGCCATCCATCCCGAGGGGACGGCCTGCCGCATGGAGGCGGAGCACGCCTGCATGACGATCCGCGGGGGCCGCAAGGGCTCCCCGCGCGTGGTGACGACGTCGTACACCGGCGCGTTCCACCGGCGGCCGGCGCTCCGGGGCGAGTTCCTGCGCCTCACCGCTCCCCGATGAGGCCGAACCTTTCCGCCGTCGGGCTGCTCGCCCTGCTGGCGGTCGCGCCCGTCGGCACGGCCGCGGCGCCCCCATCAGCCCCACCGACCGTCCGCATCGGGCTGACGACCGATCCGGTCCGCGTGCGCGTGACGGCCGAAGGCGGCGTCGTGGTGCGCGACCCGGCGCGGCGCGGCGCCATCTGGAAAAAGGTCTTCGATCCCGGCCTCACGTTCGTCTCCGAGGCCTCGGGGCACGGGGCGGTCGTGATCTACAGGGTGCAGGTCGGGTCCTATGCCACGCAGGAGGCCGCGGAGGAGAAGAGACAGGCGCTCGAAAACCTCCTCAAGACGGAGAAGGTGGTGATCGCGTACCACCCCGATCGGCGCGCCTGGCGCGTGCGAGTGGGGGAGTCCCGGACGCGCGAGGAGGCGGCCGCCCTCTCGCAGCGGCTGGCGGACGAGGGCTACCGCGAGCTCTGGATCACCGAGGAGGCGGCGGAGGCCACCGGGCGCCGGCGCGTGCGGCTGGTCGACGACCGCTGGAACAACTTCCTGACCGGACACGATCGGGTCCTCGTCGAGTCGGCGCGGGCCGGGCAGCCGCTGCGCCTCGAGCAGACCTCCTACCGCGGCACGCTCGAGGTGCGCGTCGACAAGGCCGGCCGCCTGCGTCTCATCAATCAGCTCGGTATGGAGGACTACCTCAAGGGCGTGGTGCCGAACGAGATGGGACCAGGCGTCTATCCCGAGCTCGAAGCGCTCAAGGCGCAGGCGGTGGCGGCGCGGACCTACGTCGTCGCCAACCTCGGGCAGTTCTCCGAGAGCGGCTACGACATCTGCGACTCCGCGCAGTGCCAGGTCTACAAGGGCGCCGGCACGGAGCATCCGCTCACCGACCAGGCCCTGGCGGAGACCCGGGGTCTCGTCCTGGTCTTCGACGGCCAGCCGATCCACGCGCTGTACACCTCGACCTGCGGCGGACACACCGAGGACGGCAATCTGATCTTCCCGGAGGAGAAAGGGACCTACCTGAAGGGAGTGCCGTGCTACCCGGAGGCCGAGGCGGAGAGCCGCACGGTCACCGGGAACTCCTGGCTCGACGCGGTGGTCCTCGAGGATGGGTCGCGCGTCAACGAGGAGGTCCAGATGCTGCGGCTGCACGGCGTGGTGGGGGAGGAGGCGCTCGACCGATCCTGGCTCCTGGCCTCCTGCCGAGCGGCCGAGGCGGAGCGCTGGACCGGGCTCGCCCTGGGCCAGGTTGGGAAGAAAGCCGATCCGAAGGGGATCGCCGGCGATCGCCTGGTCATGCACGCGTTCGCGACCTTCCTCGCGAGCTCCCTCGGCTGGGACGAGAAGATGAAGCTGTCGCTCGACGAGCGCGACCTGCCGTACCTGCTGGCGTTCCGCGATCGCGACGAGGTGCCGGCCGACGCCCGCCGGCCTTACGCGATGCTCGTGCTGGAAGGGATCCTGGAGCCGTTTCCCGACAACTCCCTGCGGCCCAACCACCCGCCATCGCGCGGTCTGCTCCTGCGGGCGCTCTACCGCGTCCTCGATTTCTACGGCGGGCTCGGCCGCCAGCCGGCCACCTACCGCGGCAGCGACTCGGACAAGATCATCCTGGAGTCGAAGAAAGACGAGCTCTCGGTGACCCTCGCGATGGCCCCCGACGCGGCGTTGTTCCGCTCCTTCCGGGACGTGTCGTATCCCGCCCGCAGCGTCCCTCTGACTCTGGGCGACCGGGTCCTCTACCACGCGGCGCCGGACGGCTCCGTCAACTACCTCAAGGTGATCGCCAACCAGCGCGGCGTCTCCGACGACCGCTATTCCTCCCTGTACCGCTGGGAGGAGCGGCGCACCCGCCCCGAGCTCGAGGCGCTCCTGCGCCAGCGCGTGGACCTGGGGACTCTCGTCGACATCGTGCCGACCCGCCGCGGCGTGAGCGGGCGGGTCGTCGAGGTGCGGATCACCGGCAGCCGGGGCGATTTCTTCCTGCGCGGGTTCCGCATCCGCACCGCCTTCGGCATCCGCGAGAACCTGTTCACCGTGGATCGCACCTACGCGACGAACGGCTCGGTAGAGCAGTTCATCTTCAGCGGCAAGGGCTGGGGGCACGGGCTCGGGCTCTGCCAGGTCGGCGCCTACGGGATGGCCCTGCGCGGCAAGAAGTTCGACGAGATCCTCCGCCACTATTACACCGGCGTCGACATCAGCGACCTCGCGGCGGTCACGCCGGCCCGCGCCGCGAACTGAGCGGCGGCCGGGGCGGGTCGCCGGGCTCGCGCGCCGGTTGACACCCCGGCGGCCGGCAAGGATAATCGGGCGCCCGGGCCGATCGGGCGCTCCCGACGCGGCCCCTACCCCGGCTCGAGTGAGCGTGCCGACCAGCGATCCCACCTTCCGAGGCAGACTGAAGGCGCTCAGCATCGCCGACATCCTGGTGTTCCTGAAGAGCCTGAACCGCCCGGGCCGGCTGGAGCTACGCCGGAGCGGCGTGGAGGTCGTTCTCGATCTGCGGGGGGAGTTCGTGGTCCGGGCCGCCTCGAACCACCCCGACGACCGACTCGAGGCGATCCTGCTGGCGACCGGGTGCATCACGGCGGCGCAGCAGGAGCAGGCCCGCGCCTTCGAGGCCGCGAACCCGGAGGCGGGCATCGGCCGGGCCCTCATCGCCTGCGGCGCCCTGAGCCCCAGGGATCTGATCGAGGCGCGACGGGAGCAGGCGCGCCGCATCGTCAAGGCGCTCTTCGAGTGGACCGACGGCGAGTACCTCTTCGAGGAGAGACGAAGCCCTTCGGGATGGTCCACGCCGATCGACCTCCCGATCCTGGACCTGGTGGCCGAAGGCCTCCGACGCGTGAGCGACCCGGAGCTGTTCCGCGCCCGGATCCCGTCGGCCGACTGGATCTTCGAGCCGGTGCCGGATGGAGGAGTCGTCCGCCTCGAGCCCCAGGAGCAGCACCTCCTGGCGCTCCTGGACGGCGGCCGGACGGTCGGGGAGCTGGAGGCGGGAGCCGAGTACACGGAGGCGGAAACACGCCGCATCCTGTTCCTGCTACTCACGCTCGGTCGTATCCGGCCCCGGCCGCAGGCCGCCACTCCGGACGAGGAGCCGGACCCCGCGGCCATCGAGACCATCGTCCGGCAGTTCAACGGCCTGTACGGGCGCGTCTATCAGTACATGACGCTCGAGTTGGGTCCCATCTCGGAGGACCTGCTCGCCGCCTCGCTCCGGGACCTGGAGCAGTCCTCGCAGCCTCTGTTCCGGCGCGCGCGGCTGGCGGGTGACGGCACGCTGGACGAGGGCATTCTGGGCGACAACGTCCGCACCCTCTCGCGCGGCGGACGGCGCGACGCGCTCGTGCAGGGTCTGAGCGAGCTCCTGTATCGCGAGCTGCTGATCCTGCGGCAGACGCTGGGTCCGGAGCATGAGCAGCGTGTGCTGCACGAGTTGCGGCGCGACGGGCTGCTCTCCCTCGCGAAGCCGGAGGGGCTACAGTGATCTCGAGGCTCCTGTCCCGCATCGGAACGCTGCTCGTCGTGGGGGATGTGCTCTATCTCTTCCTCTTCGACACCTTCTGGGGCGGCGCGGACCCCCGGCTGTTCCGCATCGTGCTGGCGGCGGGCGCGGCCAGCCTCGTGGGTGGGCTGGTGGCGTCCCTCGTGGCGCGTGCCCGATCGGGGATCACGGCACCCGCCTGCCCGCGGTGCGGCCGGCGCGTGGCGCGTGGCCGGGTCTATTGCGAAGATCACCTGGTCGAGACCATCAACCGGTACCGCGATCAGGAGCGCGAGCGGGGGCGCTGACCTTTGACGGGGGGCGCGCTGCGACCCGCCGTGCTCGCGGTCATCGGACCGACCGCGGTGGGCAAGAGCGCCTTCGCGCTGCGCGCCTGTGAGTTGTTCGGAGGCGAGATCGTCAGTGTCGATTCGATGCAGGTCTACCGCGGGCTGGAGACGGCCACGTCGAAGCCGGCGCAGGGCGAACGGGCCCGCGTGCCGCACCACGGCATCGACCTGGCGGACCCGGGTGAGGACTTCTCCCTGGGGGACTTCGTGCGGTCGGCGGAGCGATCGATCGAGGGGATCCGGGCGCGCGGCCGCCTTCCGGTCCTCGTCGGAGGCACCGGGTTGTACCTGCGCGGCCTCCTGCGCGGCGTGGCCGAGGCGCCGCGCCGGTCAAAGCATTTGCGCGCTCGTCTCGAGGCGCTGGCCGCGCGCCGGGGCGTGCCGTGGCTGCACCGTATGTTGCGGCGCGTGGATCCGGCGACGGCCTCCCGTCTGCCGGAACGGGATCGGCAGCGGATCGCGCGCGCGCTGGAAGTCTTCTTCAGCGCGGGCCGCCCTCTATCCTCCCTCATCGGCGCGTCGCCGTTCGGCGAAGATCGCTACGATGCCGTCAAGGTCGGCCTCGTGATGCGTCGCGACGAGCTCCACCGGAGGATCGACGTCCGCGTGGACGGGTTTTTCGCCGCCGGACTGGTCGAGGAGGTCCGGGGGCTGCTCGCCTCCGGTTGTCCTCCCTCCGCGAACGCCCTCAAGGCGCTCGGTTACCGGGAGGTGCTGTCGCACCTCCGGGGCGAGCGCAGCCTCGAGGAGGCGATGGCCCTGACGCGGCGCAACACGCGGCGCTACGCCAAGCGGCAGTGGACCTGGTTCAAGAAGGAGCCCGGCGTCGCGTGGTTCGAGGTCGATCCGGGATCGCCCGCGCCCTTCGACGCGGCGCTCGAGCATGCGGGCCGGGAGCTCCGGCTCCGGTGGGATGCGGCATGGGCCTGACGCTCCCCAACGTCCTGACCATCTTCCGGATGGTCCTCATCCCGCTCTTGATCACGCTCATCTTGTCGAATCATCCGGGATGGGCGCTTCTGGTGTTCATCCTGGCCGGCGTCACCGACGGTCTGGACGGGCTGGTGGCCCGGCGCTACAAGCAGAGCTCGCGCCTGGGCGCCTTTCTCGATCCGACGGCCGACAAGCTTCTGATGACCGCCTGCTTCATCGTCCTGTCGATTCCGGATCATCCGAAGACGATCCCCGAATTCGAGATCGCCAATCACATTCCGATCTACCTCACGATCGTGACCATCAGTCGCGACGTCTTCATCGTGATGCTCGCCCTGCTCATGCACCTGACCTCGGGGGTCGCCAGCTTCCCGCCGAGCGCCCTGGGCAAGCTCACGACGCTGACGCAGATCCTGACCGTCGGCGTGGTCCTGCTCCTCAACACCCTGAACCGCCCGGCGCCGATCCTGGTCCTGGGGCTGGGCTGGTTCACGCTGGCTCTGACCGTGTCGTCCGGGCTGCACTACATCTACCGAGCCTCGCGGCTGGGGGAAGCGCAGGCGCCGCCGGAGCGCGCGCCGGCTCAGGACGTCCGCGAGCGGCTCCGCCAGAAGAAGTAGACCGGGACGCCGCTCAGCACGATGAGGAGCCCCGGCCACGTGTAGGTCGGCTTCACGATCAACAGGTCGATCATGATGGCGATCGTGGCCAGGACGTAGAGGGCGGGAAGCCAGGGGTACCCCGGGACCTTGTAGGGCCGTGGAGCTTCCGGCCGCCGCCAGCGGAGCACGAACAGGCCCGAGACCGTGAGGGCGTAGAAGAGCATGGCCGCCAGGATGATGTAGTCGAGCAGGTCGCCGTAGCGCCCCGAGAGCGTCAGGACGGCGGCCCAGATCCCCTGCACCACGAGCCCCCAGGCCGGCACCGCGTGCCGGTCCAGATCCCCGGCCTTGCGGAAGAAGAGGCCGTCCTTCGCCATGGCGTAATAGAGACGCGGGCCAGCCAGGATCAGGCCATTCTCGCAGCCGAAGGTCGAGATGATGATGAGCACGGCCATGATGGCCCCGCCGAGGGGTCCGAACAGCACCTGCACGCCCGCCGTGCCGACGCGATCCTCCGCCGCATGCTGGATCCCCCGCTCGATCACCGAGGCGCCATCCGGCGTCCCCTGCAACGGCAGGAGGTTGAGGTAGGCCACGTTCGCCAGGCAGTAGAGGGCCGTGACCAGGAGGGTCCCGAGCACCATGCTGCGCGGCAGCGTGCGGTGCGGCTCCTTCACCTCGTCGCCGGCGAAGCAGATGTTGTTCCAGGCGTCCGCGGAGAACAGCGATCCGACCATGGCCGCTCCGAAGGTCATCAGCAGCGCCAGGTGGATCCCGGCGTCGCCCAGGAACCGGCCGCCGCCGAAGTTGGCCTCGACGGCGACTGGGTCGCTCCGGCCGAGCAGGGGCACGATCGCCAGCAAGGCCAGGGCTCCGACCTTGGTGGTCGTGAACAGGTTCTGCGTCCACTTGGCGGTTCTGATGCCGCGCGTGTTGAGCCAGGTCAGGAAGGCGATCACCAGAATCGCCACCAGCCGCTGGGAGGTGATCGAGAGATCGAGACCGCCTTCGCCCGGGCTCCCGAAGAGGACGATCGGCACCAGCCGCTGGGACGGGGAGACCCAGGGCCACAGGACGCCGAGGAACTTCGCGAAGGCGACCGCCACGGCGGCGATGGTGCCGGTCTGGATCACCAGGAACAGCGTCCACCCGTACAGGAAGCCGATGAGGGGAGAGAATGCCTCGCGCAGGTAGACGTACTGTCCGCCGGCTCTCGGGAACAGGGACGCCAGTTCACCCGAAGCCAGCGCCCCTACCACGGTCAGGACGCCCGTCGCGACCCAGACCATGAGGAGCCAGAACGGGCTGCCCATCTGGCGGGAGATGTCGGCGGAGACGATGAAGATGCCGGAGCCGATCATCGATCCGGCCACGACCATCGTCGCGTCGAAGAGGGAAAGCTCGCGCCGGAACTCCCGGCGGCCGTCCTGATGGTCGCTCACCGATTGCGCTCCCCGGAGTGCGCCGTGCTCAAGCAGCCGGACCCGGCGGCGGATTATTGGTGGTGTCCCGGGCGCTGTCAAGCCGTGGAATTCGAAGCTCCAATGGGCGAGGCGGCGGGCCGCTCCCCGGACCGGGGAGGAACGGGAATGGCGGCGGGGTCAGTCCGTCCATATGAGCTCGGCCTTGATGGTGCCGATCGGGCCGGCGTAGTCGAGGTCCACCTCGAACGTGGCGCTGCGGCCGGGCGGGACGACGGGCGGCTTGAGCGGCGACTCGCCTTGAGCCGCTACGGCGCCGGTGTCGAGCAGGAGCCGCACCCGCACGCGAGCGTTCATGGCCGGCAGGCCGCCGGAGTTCTGCACCTGCCCCTTGACCCGCAGACCGCCCGTCGGCAGGACATCGTGATCGTTCGACAGGAACATCAGGTTCGCCCGGGAGGCGCCGGCGATCGAGCTGGCGAGAAGATCCTGCTCTGGCCCGCCGCTGGATTGCGGCGCCGCGGAACGACTCGTGTAGGTGCCTTCCCCCTCGATGGACGGGCTGACCACGGTGGAGGAGGCCGGCCCTCCTGACGCCTCGCCCTGCCGCGCGGCTTGCAGGTGCTGCCAGAGGCCGGCGGCGACGAGGCCCAGGACGGCCACCATCAGACCCACGGGCAGAAGGGATAGCGAGCGCCGCTCGTCCGCCGCGGGGGACGCTGGCAGGCGCGCCGGTGCCGGGACGCGGCCGGCCCCCGCGGCGGCTCCCGGGTCCAGCGGCCCCTTGCGGCGCATCGTGGTGGCGGGCACGTCCGCGGCCGCCGCGGTCGACGGCTGCGTGTCGCCCAGCGCGCGTTCCAGCTCCCGGAGGAGAGCGTTGTAATCCTGGAAGCGCTCCGCCGGCCGCTTGGCCATCATCCGCTGGATCACCGCCGCGATCGGGTAGGGGATGCCGGCGTTGACCGCGCGCGGGGAGCGGACCGGCTCATTCATGTGCTTCATGATCATCGCCACGGCGGTGGTGGCCTCGAACGGGAGGCGGCCCGTGACGAGATGGTAGAAGGTGGCGCCGAGGGAATAGATGTCCGACCTCAGATCGATCGGCTGCCCCTGCGCCTGCTCCGGCGAGATGTACCCGGGGGATCCGAGCACCTCGCCGGTCGCGGTCAGCTGCGTCTCGGCGCGCGCGGCCTTGGCCAGGCCGAAGTCGGTAATCTTGACGGTGCCGTCCTCCGCGACCATGAGGTTGCTCGGCTTCACGTCGCGATGGATGAGGCCCTTGTCCGCGGCATGCCGGAGCCCGGCCGCGGCCTGCATGATGTACCCCGCCGCGATCGCGGGCTCGAGCGCGCCGCCCGCTTTCACCATCGTCTCGAGCGACCGTCCCCGGATCAGCTCCATCGCGAAGTAGGGGCTCTCCCCCTCCTGGCCGATGGCGTAGATCTGGGTGATGTTCGGATGGTTCAGCGCCGCGGCGGAGCGCGCCTCCCGCGTGAAGCGCGTGACGAACTCTCCGTCGGCGGCCAGGGCCGGCAGGAGGGTCTTGAGAGCCACCTCGCGCTGCAGCGCCTCGTCGAGCGCGCGGTAGACCCGTCCCATGCCCCCAGCGCCGATCAGCTCCAGGACGCGGTAGGTCCCGAAGCGGTCGCCCGCCTTTCTGTCCGATGACGATTCTGTCATCGCGCGCTCGCTCCGAAACGGAATCTAGGGGCCCGCCCGAGAAATATCAACGCCCGTGGCGCGTGGCCCGTGCGTCACTTGCGGGAGAACAGCCCGAGGATTCCCTTGCGGGTCGAGCCTTCGGATTCGAGCCCGGCCAGTGCCGTCTCGTTGGTGGGGTCCCACTCGAGCGCCTTGCGGTACATGGCGCGCGCCCTGTCCATGACTCCGGCGCGTTCGTACAGCTGCCCGAGGAGCGCGTGCGAGCTGGCGCTCATCGGCGCCAGCTCGATGGCCTTGAGAAGGCTCTCCTCCGCTTGCTTGCGGAGGCGTGGGTTCTTCGTCTGGGCCATGCCCAGGTACTCGAAGTACTCGGCCCGGGTCGGATCCTGCTGGCAGGCGTTCTGGAGGAACGAGAGCGCTTCCGACAGCCGGCCGTGCTCGAAATGCTCCCGGCCGTGCTTGAAGTTCATCCGGGCCACCGCTGTCGCGTCGGCCGACTTGTCCTCCGTTTGGCTGCCGCGCGCCTGCCGCTCCTCGTCGTACTTCTCCCGTGTAGTGGGGTGGGACAAGGTGGCATAGGCCTCGGTGATCCGGCCGAAGACCTTTTCCGCCTTCGATTTCAGATCCTCGCGATGGAAGGTGTCGGGGTGCAGGCGGCGCGCCAGGGCGTAGTACGAGCGGCGGATCATGTCCATCGTGGCGACCGGAGCGACGTCGAGGACCTGGTAGAGGTCGAGCGTGTGGATGTCGCGGAAGCGGCGGAGCATCTCCGTCTCCACGTCCACGACGGTCTCGGCCGCCGGCTTGATCGCTGGCCGCAGGGGCTTCGGGATCGCGGCGCCCGGCCTCCGGACGGGCCTCAAGCCCCGGCCGGCGCCTCCGAGGGGGATGCGGGCCTTGGGGACGAGACCGATCGGCCCCGGGCGAGCAGCGCCGGGAGGCTGGAAGGCCGGGGCGGCCTGGGGACTGCCCGGTCTGGCGGCGGCCGGCGGCGGGGCCTTGCTCGCCGCGGGCACAGAGGGCGCGGGAGGCTTGGCGGACGCCGTCGGTGACGGAAGAACGATCGGCTTGGCAGCGGCCTGCGTCGGCACCGAAGGCTTGACTGCCGGCGGCTTCGGAGGCGATGGCGACCGGCTGCTCTGCGAGGAGCCGGCGGCGTCAACGGGGGGAAGCTCGGGGCGTGCCGCGGGCCCCGGTTGCTCCGTGGCTCCGCCGGGCATCTCGAGGATGCCCGCCAGGGACAGACCGAGCAGGGCGGCGAGCGTCTTGTCGTCCCCCATGGGGCTCACCATGCAGATCTCGCGGATGGTGGCGACGCCGTCGACCCGCGACATGATGTACCCCTCCGCCGGGTCCAGCCGGATCCTCTGGTAGCCGTCCGGAGGGCGGGCTCCGCGCTGGATGCGGCTGTCGGGAGATCCGAGGCGCCCGCGGATCCAGTCCGGATTGTTGATCTCGCGCGTCCACTCGAGGAGGACCTCGGCGGTCAGGACTCCGCCGATCATCGGATCGCGAAGCGGCGTGCCACCCTCCTGGAACTGGTAGGCGGCGCCTCCCATCCGCATCGCG
Organism: Candidatus Cryosericum sp.; assembly: GCA_035649235.1. Taxonomy (GTDB): domain Bacteria; phylum Acidobacteriota; class Polarisedimenticolia; order Gp22-AA2; family Gp22-AA2; genus DASRJX01. The sequence continues at coordinate 57,577 of DASRJX010000119.1, read as the reverse complement.
GCGCGGGCGATCCTGCGGATGTGCATTTCGGTCAGCTCGACCAGGTCCTCCGGGGTGACGAGTCCGAGCCGCAGCAGCGTCGAGCCCAGGAATTCCTCCGGCCGCTTCTCCAAAGCGGCCTGCCGCAGCTGCTCCTCCGCCACGCCGCCACGTTCCAGGAACCAGCTCGTCAGGCTCTCGGCGGGATGGTTGCTGGCGGCGAACCGGATGTGCACTCCCGCCTCGAGATGGATCTGCCGGCTGATCGGATCGAGACGGAAGGTCAGGACGCCCGAGGTTCGATTCCGCTGCGCGTCGCTCAGCACGTCGGCGGGTGATCTGCGAGCCAGGCTTCCTTGCATGCCAGAGAGCCCTCCATCAGCCGCACGCCTACGGGCCGGGGCGGCCGGATCGGATCTCGCTATAACTTGGTGCGCGGACAACGTTATTGCAAGTGACGGCGGGCCAGGTCCTCGCCCCAGAGGCGCAGCAACTCGGGGAGGGTGAACCGGGTGGCGGTCCGGACCGCCTCATCGGAGTCGCTGCCGCGACCCATCTCGAGCAGGACGAGGTTCAGTCCGTGGAACCCTTCGCGATCGAGGAGGAATTCAACGAACGAAAGAGCGGAGGCGTAGGTGAAGGTCGATCCCCACGCCGGGCCGGCGCTGTCGTCCTGCCAGTCCCGCGCCAGCTGGCGCGCGGTCGCGACCGTCGTGCGTCGCCCCTCGATCCATTGGGCCAGACCCTCCTGCAGCCAGCGCGGGGCGCGACCGCCGCTCTTGTCCGTGATGAAAGCGTGCGCCAGCTCGTGCAGGAGGACGGCGCGGACCTCGCGGTTCAGATCGCGCAGGCCCCCGGCCGGCAGGCGGATCTTGCCGTCGTAGAGGCCGGCGACGTTGGCATCGGCTTGAGTCGCCTCGTAGAAGGCCTGTCCGGGATAGACGACGACCGCGATTGGCAGGGATAGGTCGTGGTCGAACTGCCGGACCAGATCGGGGAACCGGCTCTCGAGCTCGCCGAGGATCGCCGCCTCGAGTTCTGGCGAGATCCGCTCGCCGTCGTAGCGCAGGATGAAGTGCGCGCCTTCGGTCCGCCGGTAGCCCTGTTCGACGGACTGCTGGCGCCGCAGCGTCTCCATCCGCTCGCGCAGCAGAGGATCCGGCCGGACGGCCAGGGACTTCTCCCAGGCGGCGAGCGCCTCGTCCTGGCGGTCCTGTTTCTGGGCCACCGCGCCGAGCAGGAAGAGCAGATCCGGATCGTGGGGTGCGTCCAGGAGCGCCCGCTCGAGAACCGAGCGGGCGAACGCGTCCCGGCCCTCGTGCAGATACGCCGCGGCCAGCCCTCCCCGGGCGGGAATGCTGTGATCGTCGTACTGGAGGGCCTCCTCGAAGCGTCGACGCGCCTCGCCGGCGTGGCCTTGCTTGAGATCCTCTCCTCCCAGCCGACAGAGCAGGGCGACGACCTGGGCCCGGTTCTCCTCCCGGGCCAGGGGGAACTGCTGCATCCGGGCCTTCAGCTCCTCCAGACGCCGGACGGTCTCCGCCCGATCGAAGGGGGGTGACTGCGGGGCTCTGCCGGATGAGTCCGCTGGCTGCCGTGCCGCCCCGCCCCTCCGGTCCGGCCCGGCGCCGCCCGGCGCGCGGGCGGACTTCGAGGACGGCGGGGACGGGACCGCCTCGATCCGGGCGACGTCGCGGCGGGGAACGACTATCGTTCCCTGGCCTTGATGCACGACGAGGTTCTCGCCGCGCTCCTCGATGCGGTCGCAGACGATCGTCCCTCCGTTCTTGAGATGGACGATGTCGGCGACGGCGGGAGAGAGCGATTGAGCCAGGAGCGCCGTGGCGCAGGCGGCGAGTCCGGCCGGCCAGCCGCCCCGGACGTGGCGGCCCGGCATCCTAGGACCGCGGAGCGAGCCGAGCCAGCGAGACGACGACCGGCTTCTGGGCTCCCTCGGCGAAATAGGCGGGGACGGACGACGCCGCGGCGTATGCGGCCTCCTTGCTGTCGTACACGCCCCAGCAGGCGCGGAAGCAGGTCCGTCCCTGGAGCGGGAAGGGCACGACGATGAGATCGCCCGCCGCGCGCGTGGCGGCGAGCGCTTTCTGCACCGTGGCCGGTTCGCAGGCGATCAGGACCTGCAAGGTGAAGCGATCCGGGTCGCCTTCTCTCACCAGGGCACGAAACGCATCGGCTCCCGCGGCGACCCGCCCCTCTTCGATCAGGCGGTAGGCGTCGGCGAACCGCTCCTGCCCGGGCCGCGCTCCGGACCTGGGAGGAAGGTGCTCTGCGGAGTCGCCGGCAAGGTCCGCAGCGGGCGCCGGCTGCGCCGGAGCGGGGGGAGAGGGCGCCTTCAGCGTGTCGACTTCTCCTGCCTCGACGGGAGCCGGGGTCGTTGCCTCGGCGGGTTTGGGCTCGGCCGTGGACCCGGCCACGGCCTCCTGCAGGGCCGGTCGCCTGTTGCGCAGCAGGCTGGCCGCGAGCGCCGCCATCAGCACGACCGCCGCCACGGAGGCGACGGCTGCCCAGCGCCTCGCGGCCGACGGACGGTTCGTCGCGGGCCCGACCTGGCCGTCGAACGTCATCTCGACCGGTCCGGCCATCGTCTTCTCTCCGGTCTGGGGATTGAGACGCCACTCCGGCGCTGCGCCGGGCGGGATCGCGAAAGCGGGCAGCTCCCCCGGAGGGAAGGGGGGCGGCAGGTCTTCGGCTTCCTCTTGAGCCTGGGGAGCGGGCGGCGGCGCCAGGGCCGCCGGGCTCTCCGGCTCCAATGGAGGCGCTGGCACGACCTCCGGCTCCTGGATCCGGGCGTCCGGAGCGGGATGCGCGTCGGGCGGCAAGTCCGCTTCGACCGGGATCAACCTCCCCCGGGAGACTGCGGAGGCGGCGGACGGCGCGGCCTCCACCAGACCCAGGATCTCGAGCGCCAGGACGACCTTGCTGACGGTGAAGTCGTCCAACGAGGTCTGGCCGCTGATCTCGCGCAAGGTCCGCTGCCCATCGACGGTCAGTCCCACCTGCTCCGTCGAGGTCTCGAGCCGGAGGGCGGACAGTCCCTCCCGGAAGGCATCGGTGGGGCGGTAGACCGACTCCATCGACCCCATCTCGCGCACGATCGCCTGCCGGTCGCCGGATTCCATGAGAGCGTCGAAGATCAGACGGCGGGCCGGCAGTCCGAGGACCGTGATCTCGCGCGGCAGCGGACCGGGGCTGATCTGGTACGCGCCCTCGTGCAGCGCGAAGCAGGCTGCCAGGATCTGGCGGACCTGCCGTCGGGCCCCCTGGAGCAGCTCCGAGGGGGTCAGGAACCCCATCTCGATCAGCATCTTGCCCAGCGAGACGCCGGGCTGGAGCCGCGAGCGCGCCATCTCGAGCTGCGGCTCCGTCAGGCGTCCGTCACCCAGGAGGATGCTGGGCAGGCGATCCGCCTCGGCGTTGCTGGCGGCGGAGGCGATCTCGCCGTTCCGGAAGTAAACGACCCGGGTCGTCCCTTCCGCGCTGAAGCGCAACGAGCCGTCGAAACCCTCGCGATGCAGGCGGGCGACGAGCCGCGGCGTGAACACGCTGGCGATCGGTTGCGTGGGTTGAGCGTCCTGCATCGCGGGCCGGGACGACCTCTCTCGGGGCCGCCGTGCTGTGCCGCGCGCGGGGCCTCGGGAGGGTGCATGATAGGGACGCTCACCCGGGCTGTCAAGGAACGCCGGGCGGATTAGACTGTCGATCCATGACACCGGTCTTCGGAGCGCTCGTCGTCGGAAGCGGCATCGCCGGCCTGCGTGCCGCCGTGGAGATCGCCCGGAGCGGCGGGCGCGTCGGCATCCTCACCAAGGACGGCCCGACGGACTCCTCGTCCGACAAGGCCCAGGGGGGGCTGGCCGCGGTCCTCTCGGATGACGACGAGGTGGCGCTCCATTACGAGGACACACTGCGGGCCGGAGACGGACTGTGCAGCGAAGGCGCGGTGCGCATCCTCGTCGAGGAGGGGCCCGCCCGGGCCCTGGAGCTGATCGAGTGGGGGGCCCGTTTCGACCGCGAGGGGGCCCGGCTGGCCCTGGCGCGCGAGGCGGCCCACAGCAAGCGCCGCATCCTGCACGCCCAGGGCGACTCGACCGGGCGCGAGATCGTCCGCGCCCTGGTCGAGAAGGCCAAGGGCACGCCGGGGATCGAGCTCCTGCCGCGGCTCTTCTCCATCGACATCCTCATGCAGGGAGGATGCTGCGTCGGGCTCGCAGCCCTCGACGAGCGGAGCGGCAGGACCCTGCTGATGCCAGCCCGGGCCGTGCTGCTCGCGACCGGAGGCGCCGGACAGATCTATCGCGAGACCACCAACCCGCCCCAGGCCACCGGCGACGGACTGACCATGGCCTATCGTGCAGGGGCCGAGATGATGGACCTGGAGTTCGTCCAGTTCCATCCGACGGCCCTGTTTCTGCCGGGGGTGCCGCGCTTCCTCCTGTCGGAGGCGATGCGCGGCGAGGGGGGCCGGCTGCTGAATGCCCGCGGGGAGGGCTTCATGGCCGCGATCGATCCGCGTGGGGACCTGGCCCCGCGGGACATCGTGGCGCGCGGCATCACCGAGGAGATCCGGCGCAGCGGACATCCGTGCGTGTTCCTCGATATGAGCGCCTGCGAGCCCGAGTTCGTCCGCCGCCGATTCCCGACCATCGCCGCCACCTGTGCGCGCCACGGCCTCGACATTGGCCGGGACCGCCTGCCGGTCTCGCCCTGCGCCCACTTCATGATGGGGGGCGTGCGGACCGACACCTGGGGGAGAACTTCGATCCCGGGCCTGTACGCGGCCGGCGAGGTGGCCTGCAACGGCGTGCACGGCGCCAACCGGCTGGCCAGCAACTCGCTGCTGGAGGGCCTGGTCTTCGGCGCCCGCGCCGGGCAGGCAGTCCTGGCCGACCGACCGGCGGGGCCGGGCCCGTCAACCCGGCCGGACGCCTCGGGCCCCCTGACTACGGGTCCAGCCGGCGACTCCGACCCCGTCGTTCGGACGATTCCGGAGGCCGCGGCCCCTGCAACCATTGCGGCGCTGAAGGAGATCATGTGGCAGCAGGCCGGCATCGTGCGCGACGCTTTGGGCCTGCAGCGGGCGGCGTCGGCGATCCTCGGGCTCGAGGAGAATTTGGCGGCGGGTCCTCCGTCCCGCGCCGGACTGGAAGCGCGCAACATGCTGTTCGCCGGGCGGCTGATCGCCGAGTGCGCTCTGCGACGCGAGGAGAGCAGGGGGAGCCATTTCCGATCCGACTTTCCCCGGCCCCAGCCCGGCCGCGGCCGGCATTCGATCGTGGCGCCCGGCGCCCCGGCTCCCGATCTCATCCGGCTCCCAGGGTCAGGGTAGGCGCGTGACCGTCGCAGGCGGCTTTCTGTTACAGTAACGGAAGGGAGGACCACAATGCAGGATGCAGCGGTCGTCATAGGACTCGTCCTGCTGGCCGTTCTGGTCGGCGCCCTGCTGCCCGTCTTCTATCACGCCGTCCAGACGCTCAAGAGCGTCAAGCAGTTCGCGGACACAACCGCGCCCCGCCTGGAGCACGCCCTGCGGGAGTTGTCGGAGACAGCGGCCCGCATGAACCGGATCGGTGTCACTCTGGAAGGGGAAGGGGAGCGGCTCAAGCCGCTCTTCGACTCCGCCGCGAGCCTCGGCCAGACGTTGCAGAACCTGCGACGCTCCCTTCAGATTGCAGGGACCGTGCTGGGTGCCGTGGGGCCTGCCCTGCTCGCCGGTCTGGGCGCCTTCACGGCGAGGCGTGGTCGGTCCGGAGACGGGGACGCCGGCCAGGAATCCGAGGGCGACGCCGCGGACGAGGAAGCCGATGCGGGAGGAGGCGCTCCGGTCCCCTCCATGCGCGCCTCCGAGGAGTCGCTCGATGGCCACTGAGGGCGGAGGGTTCAAGGGCTCACATATCCTCGTCGCTTTCCTCGCCGGCGCGGCCGCGGGGGCGATCATCGCCTACCTGACCGCGCCCGAATCGGGGCGCCGGAACCGCGAGCGCGTGAAGAAGGCTGCGCGATCCGTGGAGCGGGCCGCCCGCGAGGCGCCCGCCCGGCTGAGCGACTCCTGGTTCCGCGCCGCCGACGCTGCGCGAACCATCCTCGAGGATGCGCTCGACGAGAGCGCGCGCCGCTGAGGCAGCACAGTCCTTCCGCGTCCATCACAGTCCTTGTCGTGACCACGGGCGAACGTCCGCCATGCCCCGCCGGCTTCTATCCCGCCACGGCGCAGCGTCGTGTCTCCTCGCACCGCTCTTGCACTCCACCGGGCCCGACCGCCGCGTCACGACGGGGCGAGAGCCGTACGGGAGGAGATGATGCGTGGAGCATCGGGAGAGAAGTGCGCCTACCTGCTGACGCTCTGGACCTACGGTGACCGTCCGGTGCTCGGCGACGCCGAGGCCGCGCGCCTCTTCTGCCGCGTCCTCGGGCACCTGCGCCGGCGTCTGGCGTTTCACCTGCACGCCTTCGTGGTGCTGCCGGACCGCGTGCGGCTGATCGTCGCCACGCCGGATGGCGACCCGCGCTCGGTCCAGGTGATCGTGAGACGACTCAAGGCGCGCTTCGCTCGCGAGTGGAACTGGCGGCGGGGCCGGCTCGGACTGGTCTGGCAGGACGCGGACCAGATGGCGGCGCTTCAGGGGCTGCAGCAGATTGCCCGGCGCGCCGACCTGCTGCATCGGAGCCCGGTTCTGGCGGGACTGGTGCGGCTGCCGAGGGAGTGGCCCTGGTCGAGCGTGCGCCCCTGGGCTGGCGCGGGTACGGCTCCGGCCACCGTCGATCTCCCCGAGATGCCGGAGCGTCGGGCTCCTCGCCCGCGCCCTTCGGTCAGCGGATGATCCGGAACGTCCGATCCCAACGGGACTTCGTGAACAGGTGGCTGACCTTCGACCAGATCCCCTGCACGCGGTCCCTGACGGACGTCTTCAGGTAGGCGTCCCGGTCCTCGTCATAGGACCACCAGATCATGAAGGCGCGGCCTTTCACGAAATCGCGCGGCACGAAGCCCCACGATCGGCTGTCGCGGCTGTTGTCGCGGTTGTCCCCCATGCAGAAGTAGGCGGTGGGGGGGACCTTGGTGGCGGGATAGTTGTCCTGGTCGATGTTCAATCCGCGCGGGTTGCGGTGCATCTTGTAGGTCTCGTCGAGCGGCTGGCCGTCGATGTAGACCTGCCGATCGCGGATCTCGACCGTCTCGCCCGGCAGGCCGACGACGCGCTTGATGTAGTCCTTCTCGGGCTCCTCCGGGAACTTGAACACGACGATGTCGCCGCGGCGCACGTCGCGCATCGGAAACAGCGCGCGCTCCACCGCGCCCAGCAGAGGCACATCGTCCGACCCTTGCGCGTACACGAACTTGTTCACCATGATGTAGTCGCCGATCAGGAGCGTCGGGATCATGGATCCCGTTGGGATCTTGGACTGCTGGAAGACGAACGTGCGCGCGAACAGGACGAAGATTACGCACGTGACGATCGTCTCGAAGTAGTCCCTGATCAGGCTCTTGGGAGTATCCGCCGAGGTCATATCGAACCCATGCAAGGGGGGCGATTATAGGGGCTAAGGCGGCGCTCTTCAACCGGCCGCTTGCGGAACTCCCGGCGCCTCGCCGCGGCGATCCCATGTCTCCGCCGGCTGATTGGCGTCGACGAACGAGGCCATACAGGAGCGGCGCGGCCTGCGCACCGCCCCCGGCGAGGCTTCATTCCGTCGCCGGCGCTCGCAGGGCGCGCGTCAGGGCCTCCACCGCCTCGCGGGGGCTCCGGACGAGCCGGGAGGCCTCGTCGGCCACGGGATCGAGCAGCCGGAGCCGGCGCAGGTGTCCCAGCAGCTCCTCCCAGATGCCGCCCAGCAGGAGGATCGGCTTGGGGCCGAGGAGGTCCGCCTTGCGCAGCGCCCAGAGGAAGGCGAGCTCGGCGAGCGTTCCCGAGCGGCCCGGCAGGATGATGAATCCGGAGGCATCCTCGATCAGGCGTTGCGTCCGCGAGAAAAGGTCCGGCTCGCAGATCTCGGTGTCGACGAACGGATTCGCTCCGGAGCGGAAGGTGAAGGAGCGAGTCGTGACCCCGACACTACGGCCACCGGCGGCGCGGGCGCCGCGCGCCGAGGCCTCCATGACGCCTCCGTAGCCGCCGTTCAGGACCGTGAAGCCCGAGAGCGCCAGCAGCCGTCCAATCTCGGCCGCCTCGGCGTACTCCGGACTGCCGTCCAGGGGCTCCGACCCTCCGAACACCGCGATGCGAATCGGCCCTCCTCCCTGCGTCGTGGAGTCCCCGGAGCGGCCTACAGGCCGAGGCGCTCGCGCAGCCGGCGGATCTGCTGCGCCAGGCGGCGCTGGCGGATCGAGAGCGTGAGGAGGTAGACGGCGAGGATCACCCAGACGACGCTGTACGCCGCCGTCAGGAAGCGGAACCCGCGCTGCACGACCTCGGGCCGTGCCGCCGCATCGGCGGCAGTGAAGGTGGCTTGAGGCGCGGCCTCCTGGATGGCGGCCAGGAGGCCCGCCAGGAGCGCGCCGGGCTCGGGACAGTTCATGGCGCGACGCCCGCCGGCTGCGGGGAGCGCGAACCGCGCGCCTCCCGGCGCGCGGCATCCGCCTCGAGCCTCTCGACTTCGTCGCGGAGGCGGCCGAGCCGGAAGCGCTCCAGGAACAGGCAGGAAAAGAGGCCCAGCATGGTCACGGTGCAGACCAGGAGCGTTCTCTCCATGACCGGGTCGAGTCCGCCGCCTCCCGAGATCTTGAGGACCTTGGGGTGCAGGCCGCGCCACCACTCGACCGACTTATAGATGATCGGCATGTCGAGCGCCCCGACGATGCCGACGATGGCGGCCCAGCGCGCCGCCTGGTCCCGGTCGTCCGCGTTCTGCCGCAGGAGGAGGTAGCCCACGTAGATGAGCCAGAGGATGAGCGTGGACGTCAGCCGCACCTCGCCGGTCCACCACACGCCCCACACCGGTCGGGCCCAGATCGGACCCGTGATCAGGACGATGCTGCAGAACAGCACGCCCAGCTCCGCCCCGGCGTGCGCCGCGATGTCGAACCGACGGTCCTTCCGGTACAGATAGAGCGCGCTCGCCACGGCGCACACGGCCACGCCCAGGAACGCCATGAAGGCGGAGGGGACGTGAAAGTAGAAGATGCGCTGGACGACGCCCATCTTTCCTTCCGTGGGCGCCACGAGGAAGATCATGTAGAGCGACGCGGGGACCAGCCCCGCGGTGACTGCGAACAGAGCCCGCTCGAGCATGGCGCGGATGATACCACCGGCCCGTGCCTCGAACCTCCTCCGGGCGTCTCAGTCCTGCAGCGCGTAGTCGAACAGCAGGACCGAGGCGGCCAGGAACACCAGGTCGTAGGCCGCCGCGAGGTAGATCCAGTGGGCGTAGTGCACGAACGGTCCGCCCGCCAGGATGTGCGACGTGGCGCGGACGGCCGCTAAGGCGATCGGCACGGCCGCGGGGAACAGCAGCACCGGCAGGAGCACCTCGCTGCGCCGGGTCTGCGTGGTCACCGCCGCGAACAGGGTGCCGACCGCGGCGAACCCGATGGTGTTCAGGACCAGGGCGAGGAACATCAGCCCCAGGCGGCCGCCCAGCGTCTGGTTGAAGAGAATGGCGGCCAGCGGCACGAGCACGGCCTCGACCGCGGCCATGAACAGCACCGTGGCGAGCACCTTCCCCAGGTAGAACGCGCTGCGGTCGATCGGGGCCATGAGGATGCCCTCGATGCGGTCCTGCTCGCGCTCGATACGGAAGGAATGGTTCAGCGCCAGCACTCCGGAGAAGAGGAAGGCGACCCACAGGATGCCCGGCCCGAGGCTCCGGAAGTCAATGATGGTGAAGTCGAAGGCGAAGTTGAAGACGACCAGGATCAGCAGCGCGAAGACCAGCACGCTCACGGCCTGCTCGCGGCTGCGCATCTCGGTGCGCAGGTCCTTCCACGCGACCAGCCCCACGATCCGGAAGTAGCTCACGGGAACGAAGGGGCCGATCGGGTCGACCGGCGATAGAGCTCTTCCAGCCCCGCGGGGTCGAGGCCGGCGGCCGGGCGGTCGACGACGGCCCGGCCGGCGTCCAGGACGACGACGCGGGTCGCGAGCGTCAGGGCCGTGGCGAAGTCGTGGGTGGCCAGGACGCAGGTGGCGCCCTCGTGGATCCGGTCCCGCAGCATCGCCTGCAGGCGATCGGCTCCCTGACGGTCCAGCCCGGTGAACGGCTCGTCCAGCAGCAGAAGCTCCGGCCGGTGGAGGAACGCCCGCGCGATCGCCAGCCGCTGCTGCATGCCGCGGGAGAGAGCGCGGACCTGCTCGGTTCGCCTCTCCTCGAGGGCGACTTCCCGCAGGGCGGAGCGCAGGTCCCCGTCCGCCGGGCGGCTGCCGTAGAGGCGGCCGTAGAACTGGAGGTTCTCCTCCGCCGTCAGATGGTCGTACAGGTAGGTCTGGTGCGACAGGAGACTGAGGCGCCGGCGCAGCGCCGCGCGGTCGGACGCCCTGGGGTCGGCCCCGAACAGCTCCAGCCGGCCCTCGGATGGGCGCAGCAGGGTGGCCAGGATCCGCAGCAGCGTCGACTTGCCCGCGCCGTTGGGGCCGAGGAGGAGGATCGACTCCCCTCGTTCGACGAGGAGGTCGAGACCGTCGAGGGCCGCGTGCGCGCCGTACCTCCGGCCCAGCCGCTCCGCCTCGACGACGACTTCACGGGACGCCGCGGGCGAGGCGGAGCCGGCCCTCAAGAGGGGTCCCGCGGCCGCCCCTCGGCGGGGCGCGCCGCCGCGCCGAGCGCGTCGATGCGGCGCACCAGCTGGAGCGCCTCCGCCTTGTAACGGTCGGTCAGCTCCCGGTAGTCGGCCTCCGAGATCTTGCCGGCGTGGTAGTCGAATTCGATGTCGCGCAGCGTCTCGTAAGTGACCTCCCGCAGCGTCTCGAGCTCGTGCAACTCCGCCAGGCGGTCCGGACCGTCGGTGAGCGGCGCGGCGGCACGCGTCAGCAGGGGGGCGAGCACGAGCCAGCAGGCGAGCAAGGTCATGAAGATCCCCGCGAGCGCGAGCATCAGAGATCCCTTCGGAACTCACGCTCGACGCGCTCGAGCATCTTGCGGTCGGCGCTCGAGAGATTCGCGAGCGGCGAGGCCGACCCCCCCGCCCCGACGACTGCCCCCTCCACGGCGCCGCGTGCCTGCCAGCGCCGAATCAAGGCCACGATCAGGCCTCCCGCCGCCAGGATGGCGGCGAACGGCACCACCCACGCCAGGAGGTTGAAGCCCCGCTTGGTGGGAGCGGAGCGGATCTGCTCGCCGTGCTGCGCGACGTAGGCCTCGATCACCTGGTCGACCGTCGCACCCGACGCCAGCCGGCGCGCGATGTCCTCCTTGACGCGCGCCGCAGTGCCGCAGCTGCAGGTCCTGATGGTCAGGTCGGAGCAGCCGCAGAAGCACATCAGGGCGTGCTCGGCGCGCTCCTGCGGGGTCGTCTCGGCAGCGGGGGCCGGCGGCACGGGCGCCAGTGCGAGGACGGAGCCGATCGCCAGGACCCTTGCGATCCCGGCGGCCCGCCGCCCGGGCCGCGCGTAGAGTCCTCGCGGACGGTCGCCGGGTACCGCGTCAGATCGCATGCGGCTGCAGTTCCCGGAGCCGGGCTTCGGCCGTCCGGCGGCGCTCGCGCAGGTCGGGGAGCATGGCGAACCACGACCCCAGGATCAGGACCAAGCCGCCGATCCAGATCCAGTTCACCAGCGGGTTGATGTAGGCCTTGAGCGTCGCCCGCCCCTGCTGCGGATCGAACCCGGTCATGATGAGGTAGAGGTCCTCCCGCAGCGTGGACCGGATGTCCACCTCCGACGAGGGGTCCTGGCCCGCCTTGTAGAAATTCTGACCGGGCAGAAGCGTGCCGACCTGGTGCCCGCCGTCGAGCACCGCCAGGCGCGCCCCGAGGAACTCGTGGTTCGGCGTGTCGCGGCTCACGATCTCCTCCAGGCGGAGCTCGAACCGGCCGACCGAGAACGCCTCGCCGCGGCCCAGCGTCGCCGAGGCTTCCTTCTTGAAGGCGCTCGACCCCGTGACGCCGATGACGATCAGGACGATCCCCAGATGGACCACGAAGCCGCCGTAGCGCCGCTTGTTGCGGTCGAGCAGGTTCCAGAAGGCCGCGAGCCAGCGCTCCTGGGTGGCGCGGCGGCGCGCCCGCGTCCCCCAATAGAACTCCATCACCGTCGTCGCGATGACGAAGGCCGAGAGCGCGAACGAGACGAGAGCGTAGAGATCCCTCATGCCGAACGCCACCATGAGGGCGGTCGCGGCGACCATGGCCCCGAACGGGATCCGGATCTTCTCCAGCAGCTTGTGCGGCGTGGCGCGGCGCCAGGCGATGATCGGGCAGATGGCGCTGAGGGTCATGATTGCGAATGTGATCGGCACGAAGATCTCGTTGAAGAACGGCGGGCCGACGGTGATCTTCACCCCCCGCACCGCCTCCGAGATGATCGGGAACAGCGTGCCCCAGAGCACCGCGAAGGCGGCGCCCACGAGCAGGAGATTGTTGAACAGGAACGTGCTCTCGCGCGACACGAAGGAATCCAGCCGATGCTCGCTCTGGAGGAGGGGCAGGCGGTGCAGGAGGAGCCCCACCGAGACCACCACGCACAGCCCGAGGAACCCGGCGAACATCGGGCCGATGTCGGACCGCGTGAACGAGTGGACGGAGGAGATCACGCCGCTCCGCGTGATGAAGGTGCCGAGGATCGACAGCAGGAAGCTCATGATGACCAGCGACATGTTCCACACGCGGAGCATCTTCTTGCGCTCTTCGATCATGACCGAGTGCAGGAAGGCGGTCGTCGTCAGCCAGGGGATGAAGGAGGCGTTCTCGACCGGGTCCCAGGCCCAGCACCCGCCCCAGCCGAGCTCGACGTAGGCCCACCAGCCACCGAGGAGGATGCCGGTCCCGAGCACGAACCACGAGACGATGGTGAAGCGCCGCGTGGTGCGGAACCAGGTGTCGCTCGTCTTCCCCGTCGCGAGCGCCGCTATGGCGAACGCGAACGGCACCGTCAGTCCGACGTAGCCCAGGTAGAGACAGGGCGGGTGGATCGCCATGAAGGGGTTCTGCAGCTGCGGGTTCATCCCCATGCCGTCCGGCGGCGCGTGCGACAGCCCGACGAACGGACGGGCGAGGAAGCACAGGAGGAGGAGGAAGAACACGGTCACGCCAGAGAGCGTCGTGACCACGACCGGCATGAGGGCGCGGTTGCGCCGCCGGTGCAGCAGCACCACGATCACCGAGTACGTGCAGAGAATGAAGACCCAGAACAGTATGGACCCCGACTGGCCGGCCCACAGGGCCGCGACCTTGTACATCGCCGGGAGCGCACGGTTGGAGTAGGAGGCGACGTACTCGAGGTCGAACCTGTCCGTGAAGATGAGGTGCTCGAGGGCGACGATGGCCAGAGCCACCAGTCCCCAGGTGGCGAGCACGGCGCGCTCGGCGCTCAGAATGAGCTCGCCCGATTGGATGCGCCAGCCGTTGTAGGAGGCCACCATGGCCCAGCCCGCGGTGGCGAGCGCCATCAGGAGGCAGAGGGTGCCGAAATCAGCCATGGCCCTGCGGTTCGGCCGTGGGCCCGGTCACCGGGCGGGGGAGTCCGGGGTCGCCTTCCCGGCCTGGCGCTGCATCGAGGCCTTGAGAGCGTCGCGCCCGGCAGCCGTGGACTCGTACTTGGAGGGGCACTTGGCGAGCAGGGTCGTGGCCGCGAACTGGCCGTCCGGACCGATCCGCCCTTCGACCACCACCTCGCTGCCGTCCACGAACGTGTCGGGCGTTTCCTTGCCGAAGACGACCGGAAGCTCCCGCGTGCCGTCGGTCATCCTGAAACGGGCGCCGATCACCCCGGGGGTCCTCTCGATCGTGCCGCTCACGACGTTGCCGTTGACGCGGAAGTTCTCGCCCAGGTCCTCGCGTCCCTGGCGGTCCAGGAACTCGCCGACGGTGAGGTAGTACACCATCGAGCCCTTCAGACCGATGCCGAACAGGATCGCGAAGCCGATGACGAGCGCGACGACGGAGACCAGGATCTTGGGGGAGAAACGACTGAACGCCACGAGGCTCACTCTCCTTCGTCGTGGGGCGGAGCCGGATGATAGCCCACCCCCCAGGGAGAGTCAACGCGACTCCCGGGGCTTTCCGGTGCTAAAGACTTGACTTCCGGTGGCCGGGACCTAGATTACGCCGCAGAACGCTTATATATGTGCTTTCGAGAGTAAGGCGATGAATCGATGAGAAAGCAGATATATAAGAGAAGTGCTTGAATCCCGAATCCTCCCACAGCTAACCAACCATGACGGGGGGCCGAAAGGCCCCCCACCCGCCTGCTTTGACAGGAGAGCGCGGCGATGGTAGTTTTCCGCGCGGAACAGAGGCCACGTCCGCTCGGAGCCCCGCATGCTGCACCGTTCGCGTGAAAGGCTCGAGAAGGAGTTGAAGGCGCTGGATAGAGAGTACCGCGTGGAACTCCCCAAGGAGATCCAGCGGGCCAAGGCGCTGGGGGATCTCCGGGAGAACGCCGAGTACCAGGCCGCCCTGGAGCGCCAACACTACGTCCAGGCCCGCATGGGCCAGGTCCAGGCCCAGCTGCGGACCCTGTCGATGATCGACCTCGACAATCTACCGCGGGATTGCGCCGGCCTCGGGTCGACGGTGACCGTCTACGACACGCAGGCGGACAAGGAATTCGCCTACGAGCTGGTGATTTCGGAGGAGGCCGACCTCTCCAAGGGGCTCATCTCCGTCACCTCGCCCATCGGCAAGGCCCTCGTGGGGCGCAAGGTGGGCGACGAGGTGACGATCCGGATCCCCGCGGGCACGCGCGCGCTCGAGATCATCCTGCTCCGGACGCTGCACGACAAGGAGGAGTCGTGAGGACTCCCGATCGGCCCGTCGGTCGCGGATGCGCTGCGCTCGTCGCCCTGGCGACGGCCGCGCTGCTTGGGGGCTGCGCCCCGGCCGAGAACGCCGACGCGCTCTTTGCGGCGCTCGGCAGTGAGGACGTGGAGGCCCGCCAGGAGGCGGCGGACAAGATCGAGTCCATCGTCGAGTCCGGGGGTTACGCCGTTTTCGTTCGCGGCCTCGACAGCAAGGTCCCCCTCAACCGTGCGACTTCGATCATCCAGTTGGCGCGCATGCCGCAGCCCGGGGCCCGCGAGGCGCTCCGGGCCCAGCTCGCGGTCGGCCGCCGGGTCATGCTCCCTTACAACCCGATCCGGGTCAGGCCCGCCAGGGAGCTGAGCGACAGCCGGATCCTGGTGGCCAACCTGATCCACAGGGGTGGCGGCGATCCGGCTGCGCTCGGCGTCCTGCTCGCCGGCGTGGAAGAGAACCGCCCGGCCGATCTCCTCGAGGGTACGTGCTTCGCGGTCGGCGCCCTGGGAGATCCCGCCGGAATCCCGTTCCTGGAGAAGGCCGCCCGCCATCCCGAGCTCGCCGTCGCGCGCGCGGCCGTGCAGGCCCTGGGGCAGTTCCAGGAACCGGAGGCCGTCACAGCACTGGGCCGGCTCGTGCAGCACCCCGCCATGGAGGTGCGCTCCGACGTCATCACCTCTCTCGCCGGACGAGACGACGAGGCCACCCGCGCGCTCCTGCGCTCGATGGGCGAAAGCGATCCGGCTCCGGAACTGCGCGCCAGCGCCTACAGCGCGCTCTCGCGCCTCAACGATCCGGCTCTGGTGCCGTACCTGATCGACCGGCTGAAGGATGCTCAAGGGCCGGCGCGAGACTCGGCGGCGGAGACCCTCGCCCGCATCACCGGCCAGTCGCTGGGTACGAAGCCGGAGCCCTGGCAACGCTGGTGGGCCAGAAACCACGCCGCCACACCGCCGAGATGAGCCTGCCCTTCTACGAGCGGGTGGGACGCTGGCTGCGCGCCGGCCGGGCGGTGGCGATCGCCACCGTCATCCACCGGCAGGGCTCCGCGCCGCGGGACATCGGCGCGAAGATGCTGATCGGCGCCGACGGCTCCACCGCCTTCAGCATCGGCGGCGGAGCCTTCGAGGCGCTCGTCATCGGCGACGCCAGGGAGGCGTTGCGGCGCGGCGCGGGGTTCGAGAAGGAGTACCGGTTCACCCGGCACGGTGAGGGCTCCACCGGCATGGTGTGTGGCGGCGCCGTCCGGGTGCTGGTGGAGGTCATCGCCCCGGCGCCGCCCCTCTTCATCTACGGCGCCGGTCACGTGGGCCGCGCCCTGGCCCGCCTTGCCGTCCGCCTCGGGTTCCTGGTGTCCGTCGTCGACGATCGCGAGCGGGAGCTCAAGGAGAGTCGCTTTCCTGCCGCGGTGACCCGCGTGCGCGCCGGAGCCCAGTTCAAGGACGGCCTGCCTCCCGTTCCCGAGGGAGCGTACGTCGCCATCGTGACCCGCTGCCACGAGACCGATCTCGAGGCCGTCCGTCACGCCGTGGGGCGCGGAGCCGCCTACGTCGGGCTGATCGGCAGCCGGCGCAAGGTGAAAACCGTGGTGGCCCGGGCCCTCGAGATGGGGACGCCCCGGGAGGCGCTGGATACGTTGCGGGCTCCGATCGGGCTGCCGATCGCCGCCGAGACGCCGGACGAGATCGCCGTCAGCATCGCGGCGGAGATGATCGCCGTGCGGCGCGGCGGTGCGGCCAGCGAGGCGCTCAGGGGGCTGGCGCTCTTCCCGCGCCGCAGGGCCCGCCGGCTCCCCGCCTGATGCGGCGTCGGCCGGGAGGGACGCTCGTCGGCGTGGCGCTGTCGATGCGCCCGCGGCAGTGGATCAAGAACCTCGTCGTCTTCGCGGCCCTGCTCTTCTCGCGCAGCCTCCTGATCCCGCACGCCTGCCGGAACGCGATCCTGGGGTTTCTGCTGTTCTGCGCCATCAGCGGCGCGGTCTACATCGTCAACGATCTGTTCGACGCCGAGCGCGACCGCAAGCACCCCGCCAAGGCCCGCCGGCCGATCGCCTCCGGCGCGCTGTCGATCGTGCCCGCCACGGTCGCCGCGGTCGTCCTGTCCAGCCTGTCGCTCATGGCCGGCTTCGCGCTGTCGCCGCCGTTCGGAGCGGTCCTGCTGGCGTACGCGGCGCTGAACCTGGTGTATTCCTTCTGGCTGAAGGAGGTTGTCATCATCGATGTCATGGTGATCAGCGCCGGCTTCGTGCTCCGGGCCATCGGCGGCGGTCTCATCATCGACGTGCCGATCTCCACCTGGCTCATCATGTGCACCATCCTCCTGTCGTTGTTCCTGGCCTTCTGCAAGCGGCGTCAGGAGCTCGAGACGCTGGCGGACGCCCACGGGCATCGCAGCATCCTCCGGGAGTACTCGGTGGCGTTCCTCGATCAGATGATCGGCGTCGTCACGGCGTCGACGGTCGTCGCTTACATGTTCTACACCATCTCCCCCGAGGTGGAGATGCGACTCCGGACCCCCTACCTCTACCTGACCGTGCCGTTCGTCCTGTACGGCATCTTCCGCTACCTCTACCTCGTCCATCAGAGAGGGGAGGGGAGCAGCCCGACGCAGGCCCTCCTGACGGACCTCCCGCTGCTGCTGAACGTGGCGCTGTGGGGCATCACGGTGGTCCTCCTGCTCTACGTGGCGAGTCCCACCGTCGCGCCGTAGACCGGGACAAGACCCGGCCGCCGCCTGCCAGGCGGGGCGATACACGATCATCGTTCGATCCCCGCAGATCAGGTTGTCTTCGAGGTCGACGCGGAACACTTCCTCTCCGAGACTCCGGCGGAATTCCGGGCTGGGGTACCAGGAGGGGAAGAGGGCGACGTAGGCCGGCTTCCGGGCCCTCAGGAACTCCAGGAGCCCGGCCTCGCTCGCGCCGTTCCAGCCGCGGTTCACACCTCCAGGCGGGGCCGCGCGGCGCAGGTACGGCATCGCCTCGGGCGAGGCGAGGCCCGTGAGGTCGAGGATCGTCGCGCGGGTGAAGAAGCCGATCGCGCCGATGTCGTTGGTCGCGATCGGCTCCTGTCCCGCCGTGCGCGGAGCGAGCCAGCGCCCGATGCGGACCTGCATCTCGGTCACGTTCTTCACCTCGAGAGCATAGCGCCGCAGTCCCTGCCCCGCCCCCCAGGCGGACAGCCCGGTGGCCGCCACCATGGCCACGACCAGGACTCTCTCCCGGCCCGGGCGCCGGAAGAGGGTGAAGAGACCGGCGCAGCCTGCCACCAGGTACACGGCCACGATCGGGGCCACGTAGCGCTGCTCGTGAAACGCCGGCCCGCCGAACGGCGCCAGGACCGCCACGGCGCACGGCAGCAGGATCCCGACCATCCAGGGCAGGTGCGTCCGGCGCTCGCCCCGGGACAGGCGCAGGAACCCGACGGGCGCCAGCAGCAGCAGGACGCCGTTGTCCCGCAGCAGCGACTCGAGCAGGGGGCCGAGATAGAGCGGCAGGTTGGCCAAGGCAATCGCCGGCAGGAGATCGGCCCGCCCTTCCGCAAGCGCCGCGAGGACGCCGTGACGGCCCACCTTCGCCGCGAACGACCCGAACACCCACCGGCCGGTCAGGAGCCGGTTGCACAGGAACGGCGCCGCGGCGGCCGCGGTCGCCCCGAGCGCCGGCCCGACGAGACTCCGGGGCGACCAGGAGCGATCCCGCACCAGATGGTCCGCCAGAACGAGCATAGGCAGAAGCGCCATCTCGGGTCGCGTCAGGCCCGCGGCCGCCGCGAGGCCGAGCGCCAGGCGGAGGGATCCCGAGGCCGCGCACAGGATCGTCCCGAGCACCAGCGCCGCGGCGAGCGGAGACTCCATGCCGGACACGACCGACCACGGGAAAGGATGGCTGCCGATCACCAGGACGGCGCACAGAAGACCTGCCTTCGGGTCCCCCGTGACCCGCTCCGCCAGATGGCGGGCCACGAGCGCGAGTGCCATGGCCGACGCGATCCCCGCCACGTACGAGGCCCAGGGGAACGGCAGCCGGAGCGCCGCCGGCACGGCCAGGAGCAGGGTCCAGAGCGGCGCGCTCGAGGCCGCGGCGGTCTCTCCGGGGTTGAAGGCGAAGCCGTTCCCCTCCACGAGGTTGCGGGCGATGCGCGCGTGGATCCAGGAGTCGTCGAGCGGCAGGCCCGGCTCTCCGGCCGCCCGGCTCGCCGCCAGCAGGTAGGCGGTCGCGAGGATCAGGATCAGGACCGCGATCGCGGCGCAGCGCCTCACGTCTGCGTTCCCTGGATTCTGGGCAGCGCCCGGTCCCGTGCCGGGCGCCAGGGCCATCTCCGTGAGGACGCCGCGCAGGCGCAGGCGGGGCACGTTGCATGCTACGCCCGGCGAGGTCCCGTCCGTCAATCCCTCCTCGACGAGGTCGGTCTCGGTCGCCACGGAGATCGCCGACGCCGATCCGTCGCATAATCCCGCGCATGAGCCAGAAGAGCCCGACCGCCGAGGAGGCCCGCCTCGCCGAGGACGCCGCGCGTCGCGCCAACTGGAAGCGCTGGGGCCCGTACCTGGCCGAGCGCCAGTGGGGCACCGTGCGCGAGGACTATTCCGCCGGCGGCGAGTGCTGGAGCTACTTCCCCCACGAACACGCGCGCAGCCGGGCGTACCGCTGGGGCGAGGACGGCCTCCTCGGGATCACCGATCGGGAGTGCCGCCTGTGCTTCGCGATCGCGCTGTGGAACGGGCGCGATCCGATCCTCAAGGAGCGGCTGTTCGGCCTCACCGGCCCGGAGGGGAACCACGGCGAGGACGTGAAGGAGTGCTACTACTACCTCGAGGCCACCCCGACGCACTCCTACATGACGGCGCTCTATAAGTACCCCCAGACGGAGTTTCCCTACCGCCGCCTCCTGGAAGAGAACGCGCGCCGCGGCAAGCGCGATCGCGAGTTCGAGCTCGCCGACGGCGGTGCCTTCGACGGCGGCCGCTACTTCGACGTCCTGGCGGAGTATGCCAAGGCCGGGCCGGACGACATCCTGATCGTGCTGCGGATCTCCAATCGCGGACCCGAGCCCGCGCCGATCACGGTCCTGCCGACCCTCTGGTTCCGGAACACCTGGTCGTGGGGGCGCACGGGGGAGGGTTACTGGGAGAAGCCCGGGATCGAGCTCGACCGGGGCGGCGCCCTGCTGGCGCGGCACGTCACGCTCGGAACCTTCACGCTCGCCGCCGCCGGCCCCGCGGACGGCGCCAGTCCGGACGGGAGGGGTCCCGAACCGCTATTCACCGAGAACGAGACCAATGCGGAGCGCCTCTATGGCGCGCCGAATGGCACGCCGTTCGTCAAGGACGCCTTCCACGAGTACGTGGTGCGCGGCCGCCGGGACGCGGTCAACCCGGCGCGGAGTGGTACCAAGGCGGCGTTCCTCCACCGGTTCGTCATCCCCGCGGGCGGCACCGCGACCATCCGGCTGCGACTCGCCAAAGCGGGCCGGCCGGGCCAGGCGGCACCCCGGGCGCCGAGCCGTGGGCCGGCCGCGTTCGACCGGATCGTGGCGGAGCGCCGCGCGGAGGCGGACGCGTTCTACGCCGGACGGCTGCCGGCGGCGCTCACGGCCGAGGAGAAGCAGGTGGCGCGGCAGGCGTACGCCGGGCTGCTCTGGAGCAAGCAGTTCTTCCACTACGTGGTGCGCGACTGGCTCGAAGGGGACCCGGCGCAACCGCCGCCGCCTCAGGCGCGGCGGCTCGGAAGGAACTCCGACTGGGGGCATCTGTTCAACCGGGACGTCATCTCGATGCCGGACAAGTGGGAGTATCCCTGGTACGCGGCGTGGGATCTCGCCTTCCACATGATCCCGCTCGCGACCCTCGATCCGCAGTTCGCCAAGGAACAGCTCGTGCTGTTCCTGCGAGAGTGGTACATGCACCCGAACGGGCAGCTGCCGGCGTACGAGTTCGCGTTCGGCGACGTCAATCCACCGGTCCACGCCTGGGCCTGCTGGCGCACGTACAAGATGACCGGGCCGCGCGGCGGACGGGATCGGGCGTTCCTGTCGCGCTGCTTCCAGAAGCTCCTGATCAACTTCACCTGGTGGGTGAACCGCAAGGACGAGGAGGGGAACCACCTCTTCTCGGGCGGGTTCCTGGGCCTCGACAACATCGGCGTCTTCGATCGCAGCCGGCCGCTGCCGACCGGCGGCCGTCTGGAGCAGGCGGACGGCACCGCATGGATGGCGTCCTACGCCGCCACCATGCTGGCGATGGCGCTCGAGCTGTCGCGCGACAACCCCGCCACGGAGGACATGGCATCGAAGTTCTTCGAGCACTTCGTGGCGATCGCCGACGCGATGAACAACCTCGGCGGCATGGGGCTGTGGGACGAGGAGGACGGCTTCTACTACGACCAGCTGCACGTCGACGGCCGGAGCCATCCGATCCGCGTCCGCTCGCTCGTCGGCCTCATCCCGCTGTTCGCGGTGAGCGTACTGGAGATGGAGCACGTCGGGAGGCTGCCGGGCTTCAAGAAGCGACTCGACTGGTTCATCCGGAACCGCGTCGATCTGGCGAAGCAGATCTCGCACATCGTGCCGATGGGCGGCGGCCACGAGCACCTGCTACTGGCCATCACCTCGCGAGAGCGGTTGCTGCGGGTGCTCCGCTACGTGCTCGACGAGAACGAGTTCCTCTCGCCGTTCGGGATCCGCTCGCTGTCTCGGGTGCACGAGCGACATCCCTTCGTCCTCCGGATCGACGGCACCGAGCACCGCGTCGACTACACGCCGGCCGAGTCCGACACCGGCCTGTTCGGCGGCAACTCCAATTGGCGGGGGCCGATCTGGTTCCCCGTCAACTACCTCCTGATCGAGGCGCTGGAGCGCTACCACCATTTCTACGGCGACAGCCTGCGCGTCGAGTGTCCGGTTGGCTCCGGGCGGTTGATGGACCTCCAGGAGGTGGCCGACGAGCTGCGCCGCAGGCTGGCGTCGATCTTCCTGCCCGGCCGCGACGGCCGCCGCCCCTGCCACGGCGACGAGGCACGGTACGCGGACGACCCGCACTTCAAGGACCTGGTGCTCTTCTACGAGTACTTCCACGCCGACACCGGGCGGGGCGTCGGCGCCAGCCACCAGACCGGCTGGACGGCCCTCGCGGGACGGCTCCTGCAGGAGCTGGGGAAGTCGCGCTGAAGGAGGAGTGATGCACGGACTCATGAGCGGAGCAGTGGCGGTGCGGCGATTCGTTCTCAACGTGGCCGGGATTCTGTCGTGGCTGCCGCCCGCCCTGGCGCGCATCACGGTCGGCTGGTTGTTCCTGCAGGCCGGCTGGGGGAAGGTGAACCACCTCCCCGACATCGTGTCGTATTTCCGGGAGCTGCGGATCCCGGTGCCGGAGTTCCAGGCGCCTCTCGCCGCGGGGGCCGAGCTCGTGTGCGGCACCCTCCTCCTGGTCGGCCTGTTCACGCGGCTTGCCTGCGTGCCGCTCATCGTCACGATGATCGTGGCCATCGTGACGGCGCGCCGGGAGGACTACCAGGGGATCGCCAGCCTCTTCGGTTTCGTCGAGTACCTGTACATCGTGCTCTTCGTCTGGCTGGGCGTCGCAGGCGCCGGTCCCCTGTCGCTCGACCAGGTCCTGGTGTCGCGCCTCGAGCCGCGATCGCACTGAGGCAGCGCTCGTTCGTTGTCGGCGGGGATGTCGTCGACCATCAGGCGGAGGATCCTCAGGCCGAGGGCTTCAGGATCTCCTTGAGGGCTTCGCGGGCCTTCTCCAGATCGACCGTGTGGTCCGGCTGCTTGTGGAGCACCTTGCCGTCGGCGGATCGGATCACCAGACCGTGGCTCTTGAAGCCGAGTTCTTGGAGCGCCTGCTTCGCCTCGGGGGTGGAAGCGTCCACGTTGTGGGCCTTCACTTGTCCGGGGAACTCCTTCTCGAGCCCGCTCACGGCGGGCTTCAGCTTCGCGCACACCATTCAGCCCGGAAGGAAGTAATAGGTCACGTCGACCGCGGCTTTGGCAGGTGCGGCCGCCTGCGGCGGGGGACACAGGAGGCCGAGCGCCAGCACCACCGCCGTCAGCACGGCCATCCGCGTTCGGTGAAGCCTTCTGTTCACGGGCCACCTCCTTGTGAGTCCGGACCACCGTCCTGAGAGCGGAAACCGAAGTCCATTCTAAGGCCGACGACGCTCTTCCCACCAGGGCCGTCGCCTGACTGGAGGGACCGGCACGCCTCTTTGGCGCGCGCCGGGGGCGCGACCTATAATGCGCCCGAGCGCCGGAGCGGCCGGCGCGCAGGGGGGGGCTGATCGTGACACGCCCGCGCATCGCGGTTCTCAAGACGACGCCGGGGACCGTCCTCGGGGACTACGGACGTCTCCTGCGCCTCGCGGGTCTCCGGCCGGCCCTCGATCCGTCCATCCCCACCCTCCTCAAGCTCAATCTCTCCTGGACCAAGTACTACCCCGCGTGCTCGTCGCAGCCGTGGCAGCTCGAGGGGGTGCTTCAGGGGCTCCTCGAGCAGGGGTTCGATCGTCAGCACCTGCTGCCGGTGGAGAACAAGACGGTCGTGACCGACCCCTGGAAGGGGGCCGCCAACAACCGCTGGCTGCCGATCCTGGAACGGCACGGCCTGCGTTTCACGGCCCTGCACGAGGCGGCGTGGACGGTCTACCGGTTCAAGACGAAGCTCATGCGCCTGAACGAAATCTTCCCGGAGGGGATCGAGATCCCCGCCATCTACCCCGGGAAGAACATCCTGCATTTCCCGACGGTCAAGACGCACGGTCACGCCACGACGACGGGGGCGGTCAAGAACGCCTTCGGCGGCCTCCTCAAGGAGGTCCGGCATTACGCCCACAAGTACATGCACGAGGTGCTGGTCGACCTGATGCTCATGCAGCGGGAGCTGCACCCCGGGATCTTCGCGGTCATGGACGGCACGGTGTGCGGCGACGGCGCCGGTCCGCGCACCATGGTGCCGGTGGAGGGGAACGTCATCCTGGCGGGGGCCGACTCGGTGGCGATCGACGCCGTCGCGGCGCGCCTCATGGGCTTCGACCCGCTCACGATCCCGTATCTCCGCATGTGCCACGATCGCGGCCTGGGCGTCGCCGATCCGGCAGGCATCGAGGTGGTGGGGGACGACGTGTCGGGGATGAACCTCCACTTCAAGGTCAGCCGGTCGCTGGTGATCTGGGGGGACCAGATGCTGCGGCTGGGACCGCTGCGCTTCCTGGAGCACATAGCACTCCACTCGCCGCTCGTCGTCTGGGCTCCTCTGGCCTCGAACATCTACCACGACCTCCTCTGGTATCCGACCGTCGGCCGCGCGCGCATCGCCCGCTTCCGCCGCACCGTGTGGGGGCGGCTGTTCGACGAGCGCTACGGAGGGCCGACCGGGCTGAAAGGCGAAGTCGTAGGCCCGGCGAAGGCTCCTGCTTCGCATGCCTGACCGCGGCCGGGCCCCCGCCCGTCCGCTGCTTCTTGTCGTCCTGACCGCCGTCCTGGCGGGGCTCCCGTCCCTGCTCCCCGGCTTCATCCACGACGACCACCGGATCATCGAGCAGAACGAGCTGGTCCGCGATCCGGGGCGCCTTCCCGCGATCCTGACGCACGGCTACTGGACGGTGAACGACGAGGAGGTACCGAACCTCTATCGTCCCGTCACCATCCTGTCGTTCGCCCTCAACCATGCGGTCGCGGGGCTCCATCCCTTCGGTTACCGCCTCGTGAACCTCCTGCTCCACGCCCTGGTGGCGGCGCTCGTCTTCGCCGTGGGGCGCCGCGTCCTCGATCGGCCGAGGCCGACGGCCCTCGATCCGTCCGTCGAACCGGCGCTTCTCGCCGGGCTCCTGTTCGCGGTCCATCCGGTTCACACCGAGGTGCTGGGTCTCGTGGTCGGTCGCGGCGATCTCCTGGCCGCGCTCGGAGCGATGCTGGCCGTCCTGTTCTTCCTGGAAGGGCGGGACCGCGCCGCGGCCTCTTCGCCGAAGCCCGCGTGGCCGGCGCTCGCGCTGTCGCTGCTCGCGTTCGCCGTCGGGTTCCTGTCCAAGGAGAACGCCGTCGCCGTCCCGTTCATCGCCCTGGCAGCGGACCTCACCCGGCCGCGCGCCCGGGGCGGGGCCGCCGCGCGCCCCGCCTGGGGCTACCACGCGGCGTCGGCGCTCGTCTTCCTCCTCCTGCTCTGGGTCCGCGCGTCGGTCCTGGGCCAAATCGGTGTTGCGCGCTTCACCCACTATATCGACAACCCGATCGCCTATCAGCCCTTCGTCCTCGGACGCCTGACGGCGCTCAAGGCGCTCGCGAGTTATGCATTCCTCCTGGTGTTCCCGCTGCGGCTGTCGATCGATCACTCCTACAACGCGCTGCCGCCGGCCCTGTCGGCGTTGGAGCCGCCGGTTGTCCTGGGCGGCCTGATCCTGCTCGCGGCCGCCTCTGGAGTGGCGGCGGCCTGGCGGCGGCGCCCCGCGGCAGCCTTCTCGCTCCTGTTCACCGGGCTGGCCCTGGCGCCCGTCTCGAACCTGCTCTACCCGATCGGCACCATCATGGCGGAGCGGCTGCTCTACCTGCCTTCGGTTGGTTTCTGCCTGCTGGTGGCCGCGCTCCTGCCGTCCCGGACGCTCGCCACGAAAGGGCGGCCCGTCCTCTTCAAATCGATCCTGATCGGGGCTCTCGGCCTCCTGGCGCTCCGGAGCGTCGTGCGCCTCGTCGACTGGCGCGACGACCGGACGATCTTCGCCGCGGCGGTCGCCGTCACGCCGGCGAGCGCGCGCGCGCAGTTCAACTACGGGACCGCCTCCGAGGAGGCCGGCGATCGAGCGGCCGCCGAGCGGGGTTATCGGGCGGCGATCGGCATCTGGCCCGGCTTCGCCGACGCCCAATACAACCTGGCGGGGCTCCTGTCGCGGGGGATGAACTGGGAGGAGGCTATCGAACACTACCAGAAGGCCCTCGCCGAGCAGCCGGAGAACATCACCTACCTGGTGAACCTGGGCCACGCGTTGAACCGCGCCGGTCGTCCGGGGGAGTCGCTCGCGGTCCTGGAGAAGGCGGTGGGGCTCGACCCGCGGAGCGATCGGGGCTGGAACAACCTCGGCGCCGCACGGCTCGCTCTCGGACGGACAGGAGACGCCGTCAAGGCCTACTCGGAGGCGGCGCGTCTCGTCCCCGGGAACGCCGATTACCTGGTCAATCTCGGCCTGGCGCGCTCGGCGGCTGGCGACTTTCAGGCCGCCGCCCAGGCTTTCGCCGCGGCCGCCGAGGTCCGACCGGCGGACGCCATCCTCCGTTACCAGATGGGGCGGGCGCTGGAGCAAGCCGGCCGGGTGCCGGAGGCGGCCGCCGCCTATCGCGAATCGATCCGTCTGTCGCCCGCCTCGCCGGTCCCGCAACGGAGCCTCGGCCTGCTGCAGTTCCGGACAGGCGATCTCGATGGCGCGCTCCAGTCCCTCGAGCGCGCGCTGACCCTGGACACCCGAGGCGAGGTCATGGACGACGAAGCCCGGAGCGTCCTCGAGCGGCTGCGCCGGAACGCGCCCTCGTCAGCGCCAGGAGCGGGGCGGGATCCGGATGGTCGCTGACCGCGCTCCGCGCGGCCGATCGCCTTACGGGATCGGCTCCCCGGGAGGGCCCTCTGCACGGCGCACGGTGTGGCGCCACAGCTTCCGGCCGGCTTCCAGGCTCGAGGCCGCCAGCACCAGGCGGCCCTTGGACTCGCGCGTCGTCCAGTAGACGCGCTGGCCGACGACCGCGACATCCACGGGCGCCTCCAGCTTCCCTTCGGACTTCGCGCTGTCGAGCGAGTACAGATCGTAGAAGCGCTGATCGGAGGCGCGCCGCAGCAGGACATGCCGCCGGTCGAGCGTCACCCAGACGGCGTCGGTCGGCTGCCCGTGCTCGAGGCGCAGCACGGGCTCCCGCGATCCTCCCGCGTAGCTCCAGCGGTGGACGAGGACCGTCTTGGCGTCCCGGCTCAGTTCGAAGGCCATCCGCCGTTCCCCTGCGATCAGGGCCGTGCCGGCATTGGCAGGAGGTCCACCGAGTACGATCCTCGCGTCGGCTGGGCGCGCGTGGAGCGCGACGAAGCGCACGCCCGCCATCGGCGGCGCGGGCTCCGAGACGAGCGGAGGAGGCGACGGCGGCCCAATCTGGCCGGCGATCCGGCCCGAGTCCAGCGCGACGAGCGCCACGCCCTCAACCTGGGCCGCGGCACCCGGCCCAGCCATCCCGGAGACCTGCCTGCGGGTCACGATGTAGTGGATCTCGAGCTTGTCGCCCATGAGCCGGGCGGCGGCCTCGAACTCGGTCCACTGCCGTGCCTCCCGTTGTTCGGACAAGGAAGCCCAGGGGGGAAGAGCGAGGCTCGCGAGGTCGTACGCCCGGACCTGCCGGCCGTCCTGCGCCGTGCGGACGACGAGTCGCAGCGGTTGTTTGGCGCTCTCCTCGAGGAGGAACGCCCGCCCGCCGGTGACGAGGAGCGGCCGGGCCCTTGCGTCGGAGCGCCAGAGCGACCGGCCGGATTTCAGATCGACGGCGTCCACGCCTCCCTCCGGCGACCGGAGGCAGCCGAGCGTCCCCGCGAAGTCGCTCACGCCGGCCGGCAGGTAGGTGGGCTCGACGACGGTGATGGCGAAGCTCGACGGGATGCTCAGCGCCTGTCCGCAGAGGAGAGCCGCCGCGACGGCGACGAATCCGGTGCGGTCACGACGTGCCGTGGATGCGCGGCCACGCCGTGGAGCGCTGCTGTGCCGGCTGCCGTCGGTAGGACTGGTGTCGGGTGTCATGGTTCTCAGGGCCTCCCTCCGGTCTCGGGTTGGGGGGAGACCTCGGCGAGCCGCTGCAGGACCGCATGCGCCAGGCCGTTCTGCGCATCGAGGGCGAGCGCCCTCCCCGCCTCGAACGCCGCCAGGTCCCAGAGCTTGAAGCTGAGACACAGTTCGGCGATCCGGGCGTGGCTCTCCGGTTCTCCCGTGATGTCGTACACGAGGAACGAGTATCCCGGCATGGCCACAGGTGACCTGGCGGCCAGCCAGTCGTACAGGTCGTGGGTGCTGAAATGGAGCGAGTGCAGGACCATGGCGCTGATGGCGAACAGCTCGCGCGGGGCCCGCTCGGGCATGCGCTGGGGCCGCACCTTCGAAGCCAGGAGATTGCCCGTTCCGGGGACGTACTGATAGCGCACGCCGTAGTAGAAAGGATCGGTGTTGCCGCTGAAGGCCACGTAGAGAACCGGCAGGCGCTCGCCCTCCTGGAAGCGGCGGAGTGCTTTGGCCGACTGGCCCCAGTCGAGATTCGAGTCGAGCAGGTACCTGTGGCCGTTCGCCGGCCCGCCGACGAGGAGGTTGAAGTAGGCCAGGTGGTGCGGGGCTATCCGGACCATCTCGACGGCGTTCCAGCCGAGCAGGAGGGCGGCCGCCGGGACCGCCAGCCTCGACATCCGCGGTCCTGCGGCGGGGGCGGGAGCGGCCGCCGCCCCGACGTGCATCAGCAGCCGTCCCGCTCCGAGATACAGGAACGGATAGATCGGCAGGATGTGCCGGAGGCCGATGTTGACTTTCCAGAGGCAGGTGATGGCGAGGGTGGCGAGAACCGGGAGGTAGAGGAACAGCTCGTCGCGGGCGCTGCGCCTCCGCCCGAACAGAAGCGCCGCGAGCGAGGCCGCCACGATCAGGATCGTCCCGGGGGGAGTCTTCACGAGCCAGGCGAAGAGGAAGTAGTACCACCAGCCAGACTCGGAGATTCTTCCCATCAGGTAGGCGCGGTGCCCGATGGCGGAGTGGTGTAGACCGCGGTCCAGTCCTTCCAGGAACGTGGGGAGACCGACGACCGCATAGGAGAGCGCCAGCACGACGAAGCCGATCGCGATCACCAGGGCCGCCGCCGAGGCGAGCGCGCCGAGGCGGCCCGCGAACGAGACGGCCGGCGGTGACGGCCGGTCCGCGGCCGCGAGCGGCCAGCGCGGGAGAGGGGCCCGCAGGAACAGGAGCGCCGCCCCCAGCGCCGCCAGGATCGGCGGCAGCCACACCGCGGTGTACTTGGCCGCGAAGGCGCCGCCCGTGGCCAGGCCCAGCAGCACGAGCGTGCGGCGCGACGGACGCTCGCACCAGCACCAGAACGCGTACACCGCGAGGAAGATGAACAGGGTCACGCCCAGGTCGGTCGTCACCAGGCCCGAGTGGGCCACGACATTCGGGTCGAGGACATAGAGCGCCAGGCCGAGGAGCGCGCCCGGGGCGCCGAACAGGCGTCGTCCCCAGCAGTACATCCCCCAGCCGAGCCCGAGCGACAGCAGGAGCATCGGCAGGCGGCCGAGGAAGAGGAGCGTGTCGTTCGCCACGTGGTTCTCGTGCACGAAGATCCGGCCGATGTTCCACTCCTCGGCCTGCTCCCACAGCGGCCCCCAGGGGAAATCGAGATGCAGCGGCAGGAGCGGCAGGGCCGCCAGCTCCTTCATGAGCGGCGGGTGCTCCGTGTTGAGCCGGAAGTCGCCCCGGACGAGATACGAGTAGCCGGCGGCCAGGTGCGCCGCCTCGTCGCTCGTCTGCGACGACTCGGTGATGAAGACGAGCCCCTGCAGGAAAAGGACGAGGAGGAGGGCGCCCGCCAGCCATGCGGCGCGGCGATCCTGGGGAGGGGCGTCCGCCGGCGGAGCGGGGACCTGCCTGGGGACCTCCTTCCTGGGCGGCTGGCGGCGCATCGCGGGGGCTCCTCGTCGGGCGCAACCGAGGCGCGAATCTAGTGCACGCGGCAGGCAGCGTCAACGGCCGGAAGCCCCGGAGAGCGCCTTCGGCCTGTGCTACGATGCCGCGCGATGCGGAGCGCTGCGCGCGGTTCCGGGGCGGCGAACGTCGCGGCGACCCTGATCCTCGCGGCCCTGGGCCTGCAGGCATGGCCGGCCCTGCGCCTCAAGTCCCCCACCTTCGACGAGCCGGCACACATCGCAGCCGGTCTGTCGTACCTGACGACAGGCGAGTTCAAGATCAACCTCCAGCACCCGCCTCTCCTGAAGGAAATCGGCGCCCTGCCGCTCGTCCTCGGAGGCGTAAGGTGGCCGGTGACGGAGGAGGCGTGGCGGGGCGTCAGCACCGATCCCGATCCGGCGCTGCAGTGGGAGATCGGCCAGGCGGTGCTCTACCAGAACGACCCGGATCGGGTGATGTTCCTCTCCAGACTGCCGTTCCTGGGTCTGACGCTCGTCCTCGGGTGGGCGGTCTACGCCTGGGGACGGCGGATGCTCGGGACG
Organism: Candidatus Cryosericum sp.; assembly: GCA_035649235.1. Lineage (GTDB taxonomy): Bacteria > Acidobacteriota > Polarisedimenticolia > Gp22-AA2 > Gp22-AA2 > DASRJX01. The sequence continues at coordinate 27,477 of DASRJX010000119.1, read as the reverse complement.
ATGCCGGCGCTGATGGCGATAGCACTTCTCGCCTTCGACCCATCGATCGTGGCGCACGGCGTCCTCGTGGCCACCGACACCGGCTTTGCCTTGTTCGCGGTGCTGTTCCTCTGGGCCCTCTGGGAATACCTGAACCATCGCTCGCTCAAGCGCCTCGTGCTGTGCGGCCTGGCCCTGGGAGGCGCTCTGGGCGCGAAGTTCTCCGGCATCCTGCTGCCGCCCCTGGCGCTCCTCGTTCTGCTCCTGGCGACGCGCTGGATCCCGGCGGAGGTCCCGCGCCGATCCTCGAGCCTCGTCGATCCGTACGCCGGGGAGGCGGGCGGGCCGCGGATCGTCTGCAGCCTGGCGCTCGCGATGGTGTTCCTGATGATGGCCGCGGTCGTCCTCCATCTTCTTTATTTCCTGCCGCGCAATCCCTTCCTCTACCTGCAGGGGATCGCGCGTGTGAACGCCGACCACAACCCGACCTACTGGCCCTACATGGCCGGCGGCTTCCAGCCCCTCTTCTGGACCTACTACGCGGTGGCCTATCTGCTGAAGGAGCCGATCCCGGCGATCCTCCTCGCGGCCCTCGGCGGGCTCAGGCTGCTCCGGCGCGGTGGCGACGTCCCGGCGCTGGACGGCGCGTTCGTCCTCCTGCCCCCCCTGGCCTTCTTCGCCTTCTACACCGGCCTCCTGCACCTGCCCCTGCGGCTGTTCTTCGCCGTCCCGTTGCCGCACAATCTGGGGTTCCGCTATCTCATCCCGGCGCTGCCGTGCCTCTATCTCGTCGGCGGCGTGGGGGCGCGGTCGCTGTGGAATTCGGGCGTTCTCTGGCAGCGCCTGGGCCTTCTGGCGCTGCTCGCGTGGCTCGTCGTCGGAGCGGCCGGCATCTATCCGGACCATCTGTCGTACTTCAACGAGTCGGCCTGCCTCCTGTCCCAACCGTCCAGGCTCGGGTGGGACGGCGGCAGCGCCTGCGGCCCTCTGTGGCTGGACGACTCGAACGTCGACTGGGGACAGGGGCTCAAGCAGCTCAAGGCCTGGCTCGACGAGCACGCCCCGGGACGCCGGATCGGCCTCGCCTACTTCGGGACGGCGCTGCCGCAGCACCACGGCCTGGTGTACGACCGGCTGACGACGGACGACATCGTGAAAGGACTGCCGCCGGGCCTGCACGCGATCAGCGCGCACCTCCTGGCGCGCTCGATCGGCCTGCTCGGCCGGGGCCCGGAGAACTGGATCCTGCGCACGCCGCCGCGCGCCGTCGTGGGGCACGCGTTCTACATCTACGAGGTGCCGCTCCCCCACTGAGGAAGGCGGCCGGAGGACGAGGCGCCGATCCGGGTCCGGGGTCGATCAGGGATCGGCGGCCGCGCGGCCGGCGAGCCCACCGGGTGGTATGAGCGTCCCGCCGTGCTCCCCCTGGAAGGCGGCGGCTCCCTCCCGGCTCGCGAAGGCGATGAGGCTCGGCATGCAGCGGTCGTAGCAGACCTGCATCGGCGCGCCGCCCGGGTCGGTCACCGGATGGTGGTGCTCGAGGCAGGGCGCTTCGTCGCTCCCTTCGATGAGCCAGGCCTGCCGCAGATCGATCGTGCCTCGCGACGCGTAATCTGACACCTCGATTCTCCGCACGGGCGGACCGGAGGTCTCTCCGTAGTGCAGGGCGCAGCGCGGGCAGCAGGCGTGGACCTTCCGGCCGTCCTCGAGCGACAAAGTGACGCGAACGCTCGGAGTGATCTCGCGCTGGCAGACCCAGCAGAGCTCGGTGCGGGCGGAGCAGGCGCCGAGTGTCATCACGAGAACGGCAACGAGGAGCCGCGCCGCTGTCATTCCCCGTCCCCAAGCCGTCGATCGCATGGCCCCACCGCCGACGGCATTCTACCGCCGAGCACCGGGTCCGTCCCGTCCCTGCTGCGGAGGCGGTGGATCGTCAGGATCGAGCGACCCGCGGCTCGACGGCGCCCCCCTTCATCTCGAAGCGCCACTTCCAGATCTCGTAGATCGGCGGGTAGACCAGGAGCTCCAGGATGAAGCTCGTGACGAGGCCGCCGACCATCGGGGCGACCACGCGCTTCATCATGTCGGCGCCCGTCCCGAGAGACCACATGATCGGCATGAGGCCGGCGAAGGCGGCCGCCACGGTCATCATCTTGGGGCGCACCCGCTTGACCGCCCCGTGGATGATCGCCTCGCGGAGGTCCTCCCGGGTCCGCATCCTGCCTTCGCGGACGGCGTCGTGGTACGCGATATCCAGGAACAACAGCATGAAGACGCCGGTCTCGGCGTCCAGTCCCATGAGGGCGATCATCCCGACCCAGACGGCGATCGAGATGTTGTACCCGAGGAGGTAGAGGAGCCAGACGGCGCCGATCAGGGAGAACGGCACGGCGAGCATGACGATGCCGGCCTTCACGGCGGATCGCGTGTTCATGTAGAGGAGGAGGACGATGATGACGAGGGTGGCCGGCACGACGATCTTCAGCCGCTCGCGCACCCGCAGCATGTTCTCGTACTGTCCACTCCACTGCACCGTGTAGCCGGTCGGCACGCTGACCGACCGTGCCACGGCCTCCTTCGCCTCCGAGACGTACCCTCCCAGGTCCGAGCCCGAGATGTCCACGTACACGTAGCCGGCGAGCATGCCGTTCTCGTCCCGGATCATCGCGGGCCCCGTTGTCGTCCGGATGTCCGCGAGCTGGGCGAGCGGCACCTGCGCCCCGGACGGCGTGGGGACGAGGACGCGCCGGAGGCGGTCCAGGTTGTCGCGCAACTCGCGAGGGTAGCGGACGCTGACCGTGTACCGCTCGCGGCCCTCCACGGTCGTAGTGATCGGCTCCCCGCCGATGGCTGTGAGGATGACCATCTGGGCCTCCTGGACGCTGAGTCCGTAGCGCGCCAGCTCGTCGCGGCGGAGGTCGAAGTCGAGGAAATACCCTCCGGCCGTCCGCTCGGCGTAGATGCTGCGCGTCCGCGGGAGCCGCCGCAGGGCCGCCTCGATCTGCGAACCGATGCGCTCGATGACGGTGAGGTCGGCCCCGAAGATCTTGAGACCGATCGGCGTCCTGATGCCGGTCGTCAGCATGTCGATGCGGTTCTTGATCGGCATGGTCCAGGCGTTCCTCACGCCGGGAAGCCTCAGCCTCTGGTCCAGCTCGGCGATCAGGTCCTCGCGCGTGATTCGATCCGGCCAGATCCGGCGCAGCGGCGCCTGGAGGATCTCGGGCCAGTTGGAGTAGAAGCGCTTTGCCCGGCGCCATTCGGAATGCGGCTTGAGGAGGATGGTGGTCTCGAGCATCGAGAAGGGCGCCGGGTCGGTCGAGGTCTCGGCGCGTCCCGCCTTCCCGAACACGCGCACGACTTCCGGTACCTCGGCGATCAGGCGGTCCGTCGTCTGGACGAGGCGCTCGGCTTCGGTCACCGCCAGCCCCGGGAGCGTGGTGGGCATGTAGAGCAGGGACCCTTCGTCGAGCGGCGGGAAGAACTCCGACCCGAGCCCGAGGTAGACGGGGATCGTGCTGAGGACGAGGAGGAAGGCCGTGGCCACGGTCGTCTTCGGCCAGTCGAGGACCAGGCGGCAGGCCGGCTCGTAGATCCGGAACAGGATCCGGCTGATCGGATGTTTCTCCTCCGGATAGTAGGTCCCGACCACCGCGTGGTGGGCCAGCCACGCGAGCCATCGCGGCCGGAACTGGATCGGATCCATCCGGGTGAACAGCATGCGCATCGCGGGATCGAGCGTGATCGCCAGGACCGCCGCGAGCGCCATCGCCAGGGTCTTGGTGTAGGCGAGAGGCTTGAAGAGGCGACCCGCCTGATCGACCAGCGTGAAGATCGGCAGGAAGGCCACGGCGATGACGAGGAGGGAGAAGAAGACCGATGGACCGACCTCCTTGAGCGCCTCGAGGCGAATCCTGTGGTAGTCACCGACCCGGCCCCCGGCCTCCCAGAGCTGCAGCTTCTTGTAGGCGTTCTCCACCTCGACGATGGCGCCGTCCACGAGCACCCCGATGCTCATGGCGATCCCGGCCAGGGACATGATGTTGGAGGTGATCCCCATGAGGTACATGGGGATGAAGGCCAGCAGGACGCTGACCGGGATGGTGACGATCGGCACGATGGCCGAAGGGATGTGCCAGAGGAAGATCAGGATGACCAAGCTGACGATGATCATCTCCAGCACCAGCTCGTGCTTGAGGTTGTCGATGGATCGCTGGATCAGCTCCGACCGGTCGTAGGTCGGCACCAGCTCCACGCCCGGAGGCAGCGAGGCACGGACGCCGTCGATCTTCTCCTTGACCCGGTGGATGACGTTCAGGGCGTTCTCGCCGGAGCGCATGATGACGATGCCGCCCACCGTGTCGCCGATCCCGTCCAGGTCGACGACGCCCCGCCGGATGTCGGGTCCCAGCGTCACGCGGGCCACGTCCCGCACGAGCACCGGGACGCCCTTGCCGTCGCCCCCGACGACGATCTGCCCGAGGTCCTGGACGGAGCGGGCGTAGCCTCGTCCTCGGACCATGTATTCGGCCCCGGAGAACTCCACCACGCGCCCGCCGACGTCGTTGTTCCCCTGGCGGATCGCCTCGACCACTCGGGAGATCGGGATCTTCAGGGCGAGCAGCGTATCGGGATCGACGGTCACCTGGTACTGCTTCTGGAACCCGCCGATCGAGGCGACCTCCGCCACGCCAGGGACGCTCTGCAGCCAGTAGCGGAGGTACCAGTCCTGGAAGGAGCGGATCTCGGACAGGTCGTGCCGGCCGGTGCGGTCCACGAGGGCATACTTATAGACCCAGCCGACGCCCGTGGCGTCCGGCCCCATCTCCGTGCGGACGCCCTCCGGCAGGCGGGGGAGGATCTTGTTCAGATACTCGAGCGTCCGGCTGCGGGCCCAGTAGAGATCCGTGCCGTCCTGGAAGATGACGTAGACATACGAGAACCCGAAGTCCGAGAAGCCGCGGACCGCCTTGACCCTCGGCACCCCGAGGAGGGCGGTGATGATTGGGTAGGTGACCTGGTCCTCCAGGATGTCGGGACTGCGGTCCCACCGCGAATAGACGATGACCTGCGTGTCGGACAGGTCCGGGATCGCGTCCAGAGGCACGTTGTGCATGGCGTGCACCGCCATCGCCACCGCCACGGCCGTCAGCACGAGGACGATGACCTTGTTGCGCGCCGAGAACTCGATGATCCGCTCGACCATCAGTGCCGGTGCTCCGGTTTGGGGCCTGACGGCGCGGTCGCCTCGAGTGCCGCCTTGAGTTTCGATTCGGAGTCGACGAAGAACGTCCCGGAGGCGACGACCCTGTCGCCTTCGGAGACGCCGTCGAGGATCTCGACGATGTCGGGGAGCCGCGCGCCGATGCTGACCTCGCGCGGCTCGAAGAAGCCGTCCCCCTGTTCCACGAAGACGACGTCCCGGGCCCCCGAGGAGAGGACGGCGCTCTCGGGCACCGCGAGCCGGAGCCCGAGGTCGCTCTCGATGGCGACGTCGGCGTACATCTCCGGCTTCAGGAGCAGGTCGGGATTGTCGAACTCCACGCGGACCTGGACTGTCCGCGTGCCCTCCTCCAGCACCGGATAGACCAGCGAGACGCGCCCCTGGAAGGACCGGCCGGGCACGTAGGACAGGGTCACGGTCGCGACTTGCCCGCTGCGGACGAACGGCAGCTCGTACTCGTAGATGGACGCGATGACCCAGACTCGCGACAGATCGGCGATGTCGAGGAGCGCCGTGTCGGGGCCGATCTTCTCCCCCTGGGTGACGTTGCGCGCGGTCACGTAGCCGGAGAGCGGGGCGTACAGGGTCACGGTGCGGGATGGGACGCCGGTCCTCTCCAGCTCCTCGACCTGGGCCGCGCTCAGCCCGAAGTGCGTCAGGCGCCGCCTGGCGCTGGAGAGGAGGCCGTCGCCGGTGCGGTTCATCTCGGGAAGAGACGTCACGTCGGAGGCCTGCCGCGCGCGCCGAGCCAGGAGATACTCCTCCTGCGTCGCGACCAGCTCGGGGCTGTAGATCGCCAGGAGCGGCTGTCCCTTCCGGACCTTGACGCCCTGGGCATTGACGTGCATCACCTCGATCCATCCCTCGGCCTTCGAGTGAACGTGATGCAGGTGGCTCTCGTCCGCGGTGACGCGTCCCACCGTGCGGATCCGGCGGACGAAGGAGATCGCCCTGGCCTCCTCCGTGCGCACGCCGATGAGCTGCTGCTTGCGCAGCGGGATCCGCACGCCGGCCAGGCCCTCGACACGGCGCGCGTCGACGGGCCCCGCGCTCTCCCGCCCGTGCGGGACCTCCGGGGAGGACGTCGATTCGCCGGCTCCTGCCGGTTCCCGGGGGACCATGCGCATGCCGCAGATGGGGCAGTCCGCCGGCTGGTCGGACACCATCGCCGGATGCATCGGACAGTGATAGAGCGGTTTCGCGGCTGCGGATGCGCGGGCCGGCGTGGCGGGACCGCGGTCCGCGCCCTCCTCCGAGCCGCGCCCGAGCAGGCGGAGCCCAGCCAGGACCAGCGCGGCGCCGAGCAGGACGCCGAGTCCCATCCACGCGGCCCGTCGCCTAGCGAGGGAAGGCATCGGATCCTCCTGTGGGGACCGTGGGCGAGGCCGGGATCAGATCCAACCCGACGAGCGGCTCCAGGCCCGCCACGGACCGCATCCGGTCCGACTGCTGCGTGGCGAGCTCGATGCGGGATTCCAGAAGGACGGTCAGGTCGTTCAGCACGTCGAGAAAGGCGATGCGCCCGACCGCGTAGGACGCCAGGGCCGATTCCAGGGCCGCGCGGGCCTGTGGGATCAGCCCCTGATCGTAGAGAGTCGCGAGCTGCTCGGACCGCTCGGCCCGCGCGACCAGCTCGATCACGGCGGCGCGCGTCGTGAGCCGCCGATCGTCCAGCTGGCGGCGGGCCACCTCCAGCTCCGCCTCGGCCTGATGGAGGGCCTGCGACTGCTTCTGCTCTTTGTGGACCGGCAGGCGGACGCCGAACATCGCGCCCACCATCGGATCGAGGCCCCCCCGGTTCTGGTAGGACGCTGACCAGAGGAAGTCCGGCTTCAGGTCCACGCGCGCGAGCCGCGCCTCGGCCTCCTGCCGCCGCACCGCCGCGTCGAGGACCGCGATCCCGGGTGAGCTGGCGACGGCGGTGTCGGCCAGCGCCTCGGGATCCGGAGGCAGGCCGCCTTCGGGGAGCGTCGTGGCCGATCCGACCGATGTCTCGACCGCGCGCCCGACCGCGGCGTTGAGCCGCGCCTCGGCGGCCCTCCGATCCTGGCGCAGGCGCAGGATCTGGGCGTCGACCCGCAGCAGGCCCGTCTGCGCCTTGAGGACGGTCTCCTGGATCCCCTCGCCGACCTCGTAGCGCCGCATCGCCGTCTGCGCCAGCGAATCGAGGATCGCCCTCGTCTCTTCGAGAATGGCCCCGGACCTGTCGAGCAGGTAGAGGTCGGCGTAGGCGATCTTGACGTTCGACGCGATCTCGAGCCGCGCCCGGTTCTGCTCGAGGGAGGCCATGGCGATCCCCTGACGCGCGACTTCGCCGGCTCCGCGGCGCTTGCCGGGATAGGGCACCTCCTGCGTCCAGGTGAAGGCGAGCGTCGTGAACTCGCTGTCTCCCAGCGTGAAGCTCGACACGCCATCGTTGACGTAGGCGACGCTGATTTCGGGGTCGGGCGGCGCCTCCGCCTGCGCGGCCAGACCCTGCGACGCCACGATGCGCGCCGAGGCGGCTTTCAAGCCGGGGTGCCCCGCGAGCGCCTCCTCGATCAGGCGCGCCAGGTCGGCGGGGGCTGCGCCGGACGACACGGGAGTCGGGTCTCCCTGGCCTCCTGGAGCAGGGAAGGCGGCCCCGGCCAGCAGCAAGGCGCAGGGAAAGAGCGTGATACGGGACCTTCGAACGACGAGAGCTGGTCGCACGGCACACCTCGGAAGCCGCGGAGCCCGCCGCCCGAGGCGGCAGCCCCGCGGACACGATCAGAGATTCTCGGGACGCGGGAAATCGATGCGAGGTGTGACGATCAGCGCAGGATCGCGGCGTTCAGAAGGTAGATCGGCAAGGCGGCCACGCGGGGTGGCGACTCCGTGGCGAAGGCCAGGGCCAACCGGGCCAGGAGCGGCGGAGCAAAGGCGAAGGCGGGGAGCGCGGGCACCGGCGACAAGTGTGCCTTGAAGGACGCCGGGCTCCGCGTGACGGCCGCGGCCAGCCCGACCGCCCGATCCGAGGCGGCGTCGAGCCGGCAGCAGCCGGTCGCCTGCAGCGCCGGGCCGCAAGGACGTCCTGCCTCGCAGCACGGCATCAATCCGCCATCCGACGAGGGGAGCAGAGGAGCCACGGCGGCGGTCCAGAGGATGGCCGCCAGAAGGGATGCCGTGAACCAGCGCGAGGCCTGCATGACGCCGGAAATATACGCCCACGGCCGCCGGCGGACAAGACGCGAAACGACGGGGCCTGGGTCGGACGAGTCCCGGACCGCGGCGCGCCTCGCCCCGTTGCGCCGTCGCGCCGAATTGGCATAGATTGTGGCCCGCTTTGCGTCGAGGCATGGAGAGGAGGGAACATCAGGATGAACGAGTGGCTGAACATCGTCTTCCGATGGATTCACGTGCTGGCGGGCGTGCTCTGGATCGGCCACCTCTACTTCTTCAATTTCGTCAACGCCCAGGTCGCCAAGACCTATGACGCCGAGTCCAAGAAAAAGGTGGTCCCCGAACTGATGCCGAGGGCGCTCTACTGGTTCCGCTGGGGAGCGGCCTGGACGTGGGTCACCGGCATCCTGCTCCTGGGCGTCGTCTACTACATGGGCGGCACGCTCCTGGAGCCGGAATCGACGATGAGCCTGGGCGTCGGTTCGATCATCGGCCTCGGGGTGCTGCTGGTCGGCTTCGGCCTCTACGACGCCCTCTGGAAGACGGGGCTGAAGTCCAACGTCATGGCCGGCACCGTGGTCTCGCTCGTCCTGCTGGCGGCCATCACCTGGGGTCTCAGCAGGGTGTTCACGGGCCGGGCGGTCTTCATCCACGTGGGATCCATCCTGGGGACGATCATGGCCGCGAACGTCTGGATGCGCATCTGGCCTTCGCAGCGGAAGATCATCGCGGCCATCAAGGACGGCCAGGCGCCGGACGCCGCGATCGTCGCGCTCGCGGGCATGCGCTCCCGTCACAACACGTTCATGTCCGTCCCGTTGCTGTTCCTCATGGTCAGCAACCATTACCCGACCGTGTACGGCGGGCCGGGGGGATGGGTCTTCGCCCTCGGATTCGTCGTCGCCGGCTTTCTCGTCGCCTCGTTCCTCTTCAGCAGGTCGGCCGCGCCGTCTCCGGCCCGGTACTGAGCCCCGGTCCCCGGCGGGCCGGACCGTTGGCTCGAGGAGCATCCGATGGCGCGCAAGGAGTCCCTCGGCCGGATCGCCGTCCTCGGGGCGGGGAAGATCGGCGAGAGCCTGATGGCCGCGCTGGTCTCGACGCGGCTCGTCGGCCGCGGCGATCTCGTCGCCACCGCACGGCAGCCGGAGCGGCTGCAGTCGATCGCCGACCGTCTCGGCGTGGAGGTGACGCCGCGCAACGACCGGGCGGTGCGCGGGGCGCGGCTCATCCTGCTGGCCGTCAAGCCGCAGGCGATGGCGGAGGTCCTGCGCGACATCAGGAAGCACGTCCGGCGCGATCAGCTGGTCGTATCCGTCGCGGCCTCGGTGGGGACGTCCTACATCGAACGGCGGCTGCGCCCGGGGGTGCCGGTCGTGCGCGCCATGCCGAACACTCCGTGCCTGATCCGGCAGGGGATGACGGTGCTCGCCGCCGGCCGGCACGCCCGCCCCGAGCACCTGGAGCTGGCGCGGCAGGTCTTCGCCCCTCTGGGACGCTGCCTGTCGCTCGAGGAGCGCCACATGGACGCCGTGACCGGCCTCTCCGCCTCCGGCCCGGCCTACATCTACGTGGTGATCGAGTCCCTCGCGGAGGGCGGCGTCAAGGTGGGCCTGCCGCGCGACGTGGCGACCACGCTCGCCGCGCAGATGGTCCTCGGGTCCGCGGCGATGGTCCTCGAGTCGGGGGAGCATCCGGCGAAGCTGAAGGACATCGTCACGACACCGGCCGGATGCACCATCGACGGCCTCCTGGAGCTGGAGGAGGGCGGGCTCCGCGTCACCCTGATCAAGGCCGTCGTGCGGGCCTCCCGGCGCGCGGGGGAGCTGATCGAAGGTGGGAACGCCGCCCAATAGTCAGGGCCGGCCCGATTCTGGTATCCTCTCGGCCCTCTCGGCGGGAGGAGGTGAGGCGCTCGAAGCTGGACAAGCAAGGAGCGAAGCCGTCAGACCGTCCGTGAGTTGTTGACCACTGAACTCTGGCACCTGGCCAAGGAGGCGACCTCAAACTATGAAACGATCGACGCTTGTATCCATGGCTGCACTCTCCATGATCGTCGCGGTCGGTTGCGCCAAGCCGCCGCAGGATGAGATCAACTCGACACAGGCGGAGATGGACCGGGCCCGGCAGGCCCAGGCGGAAACCTGGGCTCCGAACGAGATCAAGGCTGCCGATGAGGGCATGAGCGCGGCCCAGGCCGAGATCAGCGCCCAGAACGAGAAGTGGATCAAGAACTACGACAAGGCCAAGGAACTTCTCGCCAAGGCCCGGGAGGACGCGGCCAAGGCCGCCGAGGCCTCTGCCGCCAATAAGGAGCAGGCCCGGAAGGACGCCGAGGCGACGATCGCCGCGGCCGACACCGCCGTCCAGGCGGCGGAGGCGGCGCTCAAGGTGGCTCCGGTGACCAAGGACTCCAAGGCCGATCTCGAGCTTTTCAAGAACGATCTCACGACCCTCAAGTCGACGCTCGACGCGGCGCGCCAGAGCTTCGGCTCGGAGGATTACAAGAAAGCGCTCGAGAGCTCGACCTCGGTGAAGGATCAGGCCACCTCGATCGCCACGCAGCTCGAAGCGGCGAAGGCGAAACGGGCGGGCGCCCGACGGTAACGACCTCACTCGAACGGGGCCCCGGCAGGCTCCCAGGCAGGCCGGGCCCCGTGATTCTTCCCGCCCCAGGTCCTATCTTGAGCAGGTGAGACACTTCGCCCCACGGGCTCCGCGATCGCGACGGTGGGTGGCTGTCCTGGCGGGCGTCCTCGCGCTCTGCGCCTGCGGCCAGCCGCCCCGGACGCAGCTCGAGTCGGCGCGCCGGGCCATGGCCCGCGCGGCCGAGGCGGAAGGCGCCCTGCGCGCTCCCGCCGTCTGCGCGGCCGCGCAGGCGGCTCTGGCGAGGGCGGAGGCGGAGGTGCGCCTGCAGTCCAAGCGGAGCTCCTGGTCGCAGGACTTCACCGAGGCGGCGCTTCTGACTTCGCGGGCGGTCCAGGCCGCGCACATCTGTGTCTCCCATGCCCGCGCGGCGCGCGACCTGAAGCGCGACCGGGCCGAAAGGGCCCTGTCCGGGCTGGAGGCCGACATCGCACGCGCCACGGCACTGGCCCGCCACGTGCCCGACGGGGAGGGGATCAAGAACGACATCCTCAAGGCGGTGCTGGCGCTCGGCGAGGGGCGCACGAGCTTCGGGCGGGGGCATTTCGAGCGCGCTGAGGAGGCGGCGGCGCGCGGGAGTGGGCAGATCCGCTCGTCGGTCGAGGAGATCGGCCGCTTCATCGACGAGTTCCGGGACAGTCCGCGAACCGCCGTCTGGCGGCGCTGGGTCGAGGAGACGGTCCGGCTCTCGGTGCGCGAGGACCGGACGGTCATCCTGGTCGATAAGCTGCGGCGGCAGCTCCTGGTGGTGCGCGGGCGCGAAGATCTGGCGTCCTACACCGTCGACCTCGGGGCGGGGGGCATCGCCTCCAAGACGCGCGCGGGCGACGAGTTCACTCCCGAAGGACGCTACAAGGTGACCGAGGTGCGGGGACCGGGTCAGACCCGCTATCATCGGGCGCTGATGCTCGACTACCCGAACGAGGACGACCGCGAGCGCTTCCGCCTGGCGAAGCGGGCCGGAAAGGTCCCGCGCGATGGACGCATCGGCAACAACATCGAGATCCACGGCGACGGAGGGAGATCGCAGGACTGGACCCAGGGATGCGTCGCCCTCTCCAACGACGACATGGACGATCTGGCGTCGCGCGTCGTGGTCGGGACTCCGGTCACGATCGTCGGTACCATACCGGACGGGGTGCTGGAATGACCGGTCACAGGATGGCGCTTCTGACGGCGGCCGTCGCGGGCGCGCTTCTGGCGGCGGGGGTGGCCGTGTGGCTGCGTGGCGGGGCGCCGGCGCCGGCCCCCGACCTGACGCCGCTCGACGCCTCCCTGCGGCGGGAGCATCAGGCGCTGGAGGCGCGCGCCCAGGCGCTGGAGCGCAAGATCGCGGCGCTCCGGCCGGGCCAGGGAAAGACCTACGTGGTGATCGACACGGGCCGCAATCTCCTGTCTCTGTACGAGAACGGCCAGGAGACTCTGCGCGCGACCTGCTCCACGGGAAGCGGGCGGGCCCTGCTCGATCCGGCGCGGAAGCGCCGCTGGGTCTTCGACACGCCGCGCGGCGAGTTCTTCATCCGGGCCAAGCACCCGAATCCTGTCTGGATCAAGCCCGACTGGGCGTTCCTGGAGGTCGGAGAGCCGATCCCGCGGGGGATCGCCGAGCGCCTGGCGCCGGCCGAGCTCGGTGCTTACGCCATGGACCTCGGAGACGGTTACCTGATCCACGGGACGCTCTATCAGCGGGCGCTGGGGTTGAGCATCACGCACGGCTGCGTGCGGCTCGGGGACCAGGACCTCGACACCGTCTACCACCGCGTGAAGATCGGCACGGCGGTGTACATCTTTTAGGGACCCACGGCATGAGAGCACGATCCATCCGGACGATCGCCGCAGCGCTCTTCGCGCTGGCTGCCGGGGAGGGCCTCCTCCGTGGCGGTGCTGCGGGCGTCCCGACGCGCGACGCCTTCGAATCGGAACGTCGGAGGGTGGCGGCGCTCGAGACCGAGATGGCGCTCGCTTCGACGCGCAAGCCCTACCTCGTCCTCGATCTGGAGGCGAAGACGCTGCGCTACCGGCTCCTCGGGATGACGCTCCGCGAGGTGCCGCTTCCCGACTTGAGCACCAAGGGGCTGGTGCCGGCGAAGCATGGGACGAATCCAGACCCTCCACTGCTCGCCGGGATCTTCACGGTGCGGGAGAAGGACGGCGACCCGCGGCTCAATCCCCTGACGCCCGAGCAGGTGGAGGCCGGGGCCGACGACGAAAACGTGGCGAACATCCTGCCGCCGGAGCCGCCCAAGGCCTACCGCGTCCAGTTCAAGCAGCCGGTGGTCCTGTACGTCAGCGGCCCGGGGGCGGGGAGCGGCCTGCGGATGCGGTGGGCGTCGGTGCGGGGCCTGTGGGACAGGCTCCGCGGCGGGGGGGGTGGGGATGCGCCGCGCCTCGAGCTCTCCGTGCAGCTCGACGAGAAAACCGGCGCCGAAGTCTACCGCTCGCTCATTCCCGATCTCCGCTGTCTGGTGCTGCCGCCGCGCGGCTTCACCCTGCCGCAGGCGGGGCAGGAGCCGCCTCCGAAGGCGAAGCCGCCGCGCGCCGCCCCGCAGCCCCCACCGAAGCCGCTGGAGCCGCCCGGTGTGCCCTTCCAGATCCCGGCGCCGCAGGAGGAGGGAGGCGAGCGCGCCACGGTTCCCGAGGCCCAGCCCCAGCCGGGAGCTTCCGACGAGGCGCCGGCGCCCGCCGGGCCCGCGGAACCCGCGCCCGCGGAGCCCGCGCCCGCGGAGCCCGCGCCGGGCGAGCCGGATCCGAATTCTCCCGGTGGCGGCCGGGGGCCGCGCTGACCTCGGAAGCCACCGGGACTTGATCCCGGGGCGCCGCGGTCGCATCTTGGAATCCTAGAAGGAGGAGGTCCCTTCGGTGCAGCCAGCCTCGCAGCTCCAGGAAGCGCTCCTCGAAGTCATGGATCGCAAGGATCACCGAGCCTACCCGCACTTCGCTTCCGGGAAGGCGACGCGAGCCCATCTGCTGCTGCACTTCCAGCAGGAGTTCGAGGTCTACGTGCGCGATTTCCCGATCCTGCTGAGCCGCGTGCACGCCCGGTGCCCGCATCCGGAGGTCCGTCAGGACCTCGCGGAGAACCTCTTCGAGGAGGAGACGGGCAAGCTGAGCAAGGGAGTCCCGCATCCCGAGCTGTTCCTCGTCATGATGGAGGGGCTCGGGTTCCCGCGCTCGCGGTTCGGCGGCATCGAGCTGATCCCCGAGGCCGCGGCCTACCGCGCCTGGATCGATCAGGTCACGACCCGGCGCCCCTGGATCGAAGGGGCCGCGCTCGTCACCATCTTCATCGAAGGGAGCCGTGAGGACCGCAAGCGGGTCACGGCGCCGGAGCCCGAGGACCCGGTCGACGTGGAGGCCGACTTGCGCCGCCATTTCCTGGTCCAGCACTATGGCGTCGACCCGCGGTTCCTCGATCTGAAGCGCGCCCATCACATGGTGGAGACCGGGCATCGCAAGATGGCGTGGAAGATGGTCCTGGAGCACGTCACGCCCGGCCGCCAGGGCGACCGGCTGCGCGCGCTCCTCGAGAGAACGCTGGAGCTGTGGCTGCTGTATCGTGACGGCGTGGCCCGCGCCTGCCGCATCCCCCTGGAGGCCACGGACACGGACATTCCATCGATAGTCAAATTACGTAAGTAAACACGTTACATACATTTCAAAAACGATTATTGACTTGGGCGGCGGGGCCGCATAGACTGCCGCGCATGATCCGCAGGCCTCAGTTGGAAACGGATGAAGCGCGACGGCTGCGGGCCCGCCTGGAGGATGCGCTGCGGGCCCGCGGGGCGCGTCCGACGCGCCAGCGGCGGGCCATCTACGCCGCTCTGGCCGGGCGGATCGATCACCCGACGGCGGAGGCGCTCTATCGCAGCGTGCGGCGCCTCGTGCCGGGGCTGTCGCTGGCCACCGTCTACACGTCGCTCGAGACCCTGACGGCGGCCGGTCTCGTAAGCCGCATCGCCGGTCCGGACGGGGTGGCCCGCCGCTACGACGCCAGGATCGACGTCCACGACCATCGTCGCTGCCTCGGATGCGGCGCCATCGACGACCTGGAGCGGCCTGCAGGATCGAGGACGCTGGAGACGTATGACAGGCCCGACTTCCGGGCGACGGACTACCACATCGAGATCGTCGGGTATTGCGCCGCCTGCCTCCCGGGGGGCGGCGCGTCATCAGAAACAGGGGAGCCCATCCGGACTTCCCGGACCACGCACGGAGGAGAGAATCGATGACTTCCGAGAGCAACGCAAAGACCGCCCAGGTCGGGAGCCCGGCTCCCGACTTCGTCATGGAGTCGACTCGCAACCTGGAGGCGCTCGACCAGCCGGTGCGCCTGTCGGACTACAGCAAGAAGTGGCTGGTCCTGTTCTTCTACCCGCTCGATTTCACCTTCGTCTGCCCGACCGAGATCATCGCCTTCTCGGAGGCCACGGACCGGTTCCGCGCGCTGGGGGCCGAAGTCCTCGGGGTCAGCATCGACTCGAAGTTCGTCCACCGGGCCTGGATCAAGACGCCGCGCGAGAAGAACGGCCTCGGCGAGCTCAAGTTCCCACTGGCCTCCGACCTGACCAAGGACGTCAGCCGCAGGTACGGCGTGCTGCTGGAGGACAAGGGGATCGCCTTGCGCGGGCTGTTCCTCGTCGACCCGAAGGGGATGCTGCAGTACTCCGTCGTCCACAACCTCGGAGTCGGCCGGAGCGTCGACGAGACGCTGCGCGTCCTGCAGGCCTTCCAGACGGGCGAGCTCTGCCCTGCCAACTGGAAGCCCGGCAGCGCCACGCTGAAGGTCTAGAGGTCCAGGAGCGGGAGCGGTCTCACTTGGGGAGGCGGCCCGGCGCCCGCCGGGCCAGCCCCTGTTTCTCTCCGGGCTCCGTCGCGGCAGGAAATCGGTCGGAAAAACCGGACTAGCCCTCGCGCAGGGCCGTCGTGATCGGGAGGCGCGAGGCCCGGAAGGCCGGCAGCAGGCCCCCGAGGAAGCCCATCATGAGCGCGAACAGCATCCCCAGCGTCAGGCTCGCGGGGGAAATGCGGAAGGCGAAGGCGACCTCGCTGAAGCTCGCGGTCTGGCCGGTGCCGGTGCTGTAGCCGTTCATCGGGAAGGCGAGGAGGCATCCGGCCACCCCGCCGACGAGCGCCAGGAAAAGCGACTCGATCAGGAAGGAGGTCAGGATGCTGCGGCGCGAGAAGCCCAGGGCGCGGAGCGTGCCGACTTCGCGCGTGCGCGCCGCGACGATGGCGTACATGGTGTTCATGGCCCCGAAGATTGCCCCGATCCCCATCACCACCGAGACGAATCCGGCGAGCGCCAGGAGCGGGCCGCGCACCGGTCCCGACTGCTTGGCGTAGTACTCGCGCTCGCTGTCCGCCTGCACCTGCATCTGGGGGTTCTCCCGCCACTCCTTGTCGAACGCCTCGCGAGTCGACGGATCGGTCAGGCGCACCGTCAGCGAGTTCTGCCCGCCGCCGCGCCGGAAGGCGGGGCCCATGACCTCGTAGTCGCCCCAGATCTCGCTCTCGAGCGCCCCTCCGGCGGCGGCAAACCAGCCGACCACCTCCCAGTCGCGGTTCTGGATCTTGAGCTTCTGGCCGAGGTCGAGGCCCGCGATCCGCCTCGCGATCTGCTCGCCGACGATGACCTCGCCCAGCCCCTGCGTGAACATCCGCCCGTTGACGATCCGGATCCCCGAGCGCACCTTGAAGGCGTTCGGCGTGATGCCGCGCACCGTGACGTTGGTCGGCTCGCCGTCGGCCTTGCGCTTCAGGTTGGCGACGATCACGATCTCGGCGGAGGTCAGCGGCAGACCGTCGGCGCCGCGCGCGATGCGCCCGTCGGCCTCGATCAGGTTGCGATGCTCGCGGCTGAAGAAGGAGGTCAATTCGCTCCCCGAGCCGCGCTGCACCACGATGGCGTTGGCGGGGTCGCCGGTGGCGGCCAGGGTCTGCATGAAGCCGTTCGCCATCGCGGTCAGGACCACGAGGACGGTTACGACCAGGGCTATGCCGCCGATGGCGAGGAGCGTGACCTTCCAGCGGACGATCAGGCTGCGGACGTTGTAACTGATCGGAAGCGCCATCAGACCTGCCTCAGAAGGTTGGTGATGCGGGCGCGGTACGCCAGGACGGCCGGCACCAGGCCGGCGGCCAGGGCGATGAACAGGGCCACCCCCAGACCGCTCAGGGCCAGGAGGGGCGTCAGGCCGAAGCCCGCGAGGCCCCGCACGAACGGCCCGATCATCGGCACGTGGGGCAGGGCGCCGATCAGGACCTGGCTCAGCAGGAGCCCCAGCAGCCCTCCGAGCACCCCCAAAGCACCGGCCTCCGTCAGGACCAGCCCCATGACCCGCGCGCTCGAGAAGCCGAGCGTCTTGAGGACGCCCATCTCGGTCCGCCGCTCGCGGATCGCCATGCTCATGGTGTTGGCCGTCACGAGCAGGATCGTGAAGGTGACCGCCAGGCCGATGGTGTTGAGGAGCAGGGCCAGATTGCCGGCCATCGACACGAAGCTGGCCCGGAAGGCCTGCTCGGTCTCGGTGTGGGTCTCGTTGTCGCTGTTGGCGAACAGCGCGTCGATGGCCTTGCTGACCGCCCCAGCCTGGCTCGGGTCGGAGACCTCGGTGACGTAGGTGCCGACCCCCACGCGCCGCCCCGTCGTCTCGTACAGGTACTTGTGGTGGAAGAACATCAGCGTGCGGTCGGTGCCGGGGTAGTGGGCCTCGTCGGTCGTGTAGATGCCGCGGATCACGAACTCGAACGGCCGGCCGACCCGGTAGGGGGGAATGAAGCTCTCGAGCTGAAACGTGTCGCCCAACTTCCAGCCGAACCGGGCGGCGGTGTCCGGGCCGAGGACGCAGCCGCGCGGGTCCCCGAGGAACGCCTGCTTCTCTTCCGGCGTCAGGATCAGCTCGGGGTACATCTCCAGGAAGGGCTCCGCCTCGACCGCCAGGTTGGGGAAGAATTCGGAGAAGTCGCCGGCGCGCCTCGCGCCGCCGAACCAGTTCTGCATGGCGATCTGCTTGACGCCCGGCACAGCGGCGATCCGGTCGCGGTAGGCGAGCGGCAGGTTGAACACCAGGCTCACGGCGTGGCGCGTCACGAGGCGCGCCGCGTTGGCGCTCTTGAGGCTCCGGTTGACTGCCGTGAGGAAGGTCTGCAGCGTGCAGAACAGGAAGATGCAGAGCGCCATCGCCAGGATGGTGCTGAGGCTCCGGACCCAGCTCCGCCGGAGGTGCTTCAAGACGAGCGGCAGGAATCTCATGCGTCGGCCGTCAGCACGCCCTTGTCGAGGTGGCGCTGCACGTGCGCCCGGGCGGCCGCCCTCGGGTCATGGGTCACCATGACGATGGTCTTCTTGAACTCGCGATTGAGCGTCTCCATGAGCGCCAGGATCTCCTCGGCGCTCCGGGCATCCAGATCGCCGGTCGGCTCGTCGGCCACCAGCACCTTGGGGTCGGAGACGAAGGCGCGCGCGATGGCCACGCGCTGCTCCTGGCCGCCCGACAACTGCCGGGGGTAGTGCGAGGCTCGATCGGCGAGCCCGACGATCTTGAGTGCGGTGAGCGCCCGCTCCCGCCTCTCGCGTCCGCCGAGCCGCTCCAGGAGGAGCGGAAGCTCCACGTTCTCCAGGGCCGTCAGGACCGGGATCAGGTTGTAGAACTGGAAGATGAAGCCGACGCTCCGGCTCCGCCAGCGCGCCAGGGCGTTCTCCG
This sequence comes from Candidatus Cryosericum sp., assembly GCA_035649235.1. GTDB lineage: Bacteria > Acidobacteriota > Polarisedimenticolia > Gp22-AA2 > Gp22-AA2 > DASRJX01. The sequence goes on along the minus strand of DASRJX010000119.1, from coordinate 8,784 downwards.
ACAGCTGCGACAGTTCGGTGCCCGCCACCCGCACTGTTCCCGATGTGGGACGGTCGATGCCGGCGATGAGATTGAGGAGCGTCGTCTTGCCCGAGCCCGAGGGCCCCATGAGCGCCAGGAACTCCCCCTCCGGCACCTGGAGGTCGAGTCCGTCCAGGACGGTGATCTGCTGCGCGTCGCGCTTGTAGAGCTTGCGGACCTGGTTCACCTCGACCATCGACATCCGTCTCTCCTCCTCGTCCGGCGGGACCTCTGCCTCAGGATTTGACGCGGACCGCGTCGCCGTCCTCGAGCGTCGCGGGGGGCCGGACGACGAGAGTCTCGGATCCCGAGAGCCCCTCGCGGACCAGCACCTGACCCTCGCGGGCCTCTCCCGTCACGACGCTCACGGCCCGGGCCCGTCCATCGCGGACTTCGAACACCACGGACCGGCCGGCCCGGTCGACGACCGCGTCGCGCGGCACGGTGATCTGCACGGCGGCCGGCGCCGCGGCGGCGCCGGCCGGAGCCTCGCGCTCGAGGAAGTTGACCTTGGCGTTCATCTCCGGCTTCAGATCAGGGTCCTTGTCGAGGATCGTTACCTTGACCTGGACCGTGGCGCGGGTGCGATCGGCGGTCGGGATGATCTGCCGCAGCACGGCGCGGTAGCGCTTCTCGGGGAAAGCCTCCACGCTCACTTCGGCCGGCTGATCGGCACCGAGCCGCGCCACGTTCGATTCGCTGACGTCCGCCTCCACCTCCAGCGTGTCCAGGTCGGCGAGGGCCACGACGGCGCCGGACGCGGTGGAGATGTTGACTCCCGGAGGGATCGGGGCGACGCTCTCGCCGACCTCCGCCATCTTCTTCAGCACCACGCCGGCGAACGGCGCCCGGATCAGCGTGTTGCGGTACTGCGCCTCGGCGAAGCCGAGGTCGGCCTCGGCCTGGGCCACCGACGCCTCGGCCATCCGGACGCGGCTCTCCGCCGCCTCGACCGTGTCGCGCGACACGACGCTCTCCTTGGAGAGCTGCGTCGACAGGCGGAGCTGACGCCGGTTCTCACCCAGGTCGGCCTCCGCCCGCTGCACCGCCGCCCGGGCGCGCCGCACCTGCGCCTCGTAGTCGGCGCTTTCCAGCCGGGCGATGATCTCCCCCTCGCGCACGCGGCTGCCCTCCTCGACCCGCAATTCTTGCAAGCGCCCCTGGATTTTCGCCGAGACCACGGCTTTCCGCCGGGGGACGACGTAGCCGGACGCGGTCAAAACGAGCGTCCCGGCGGGCGCCGCGCCGGCCTTCAGGACGGCGGGCCGCACCGTCTCGATCTCGGCGGCCGCGAAGGTGCCGCGCGCGAGCAACAGCCAGGCACCGGCGCCGATCAGGACCAGCAGGGCTCCGCCGGCGAGCAGCCACCGGCTGCGGCGACCCGCGGGCCGGTCCCGTTCGATGCGCAGCGACTCCAGGTCGCCCTTGAGATCGCTCACGGAAGGAGCTTCAGGACCTCCGCCGGATGGGTCTTCGCGTCCACTTTCGGGAAGGCGTGCTCGACGGTGCCGTCGGGCCCGATGACGTACGAGATGCGCCGCGCGGAGCCGGCCTTCAGGTCGTCGCAGGCGCCGTAGGCGAGTCCGATCGAGCGCGACGTGTCGCACAGCAGGGGATAGGGGAACCCGAACTTGCGCGCGAAGGCCGCGTTCTCGCTGACCGCATCGAACGACACGCCCAGGATCACGGCGTTCTTCTCCTCGTAACGGGACGACAGGTCGCGGTACCCGCAACCCTCGATGGTTCAGCCCGGAGTGTCCGCCTTGGGAAAGAACCAGAGGACCACCCGGCGGCCGGCGAAGTCCGAGAGATGGACGTCGCGACCATTGTGGTCCTTGACGCTGAACGCGGGCGCCTTCGATCCGACCGCCAGCATGATTCCACCTCCGGTACTGGGTTGACTCGAGGGCCTTAGGCTACCACCGACACGGGACAGGCTCAAGACCACTGCCCCGAGCACCGTCGTGGAAGGACTTAGACGCTCAGAACGATCCGGCCGACGACGGAGCGGTCGTGGAGCAGCCTGTGGGCCTCGGACGCCTCCGCGAGCGGCATGACCCGCGAGACCACGGGGCGGACCTTCTTCTCCAGGACCAGATGGAACGCCTCCTGGAGCTCCGGGACGCTGGTCGCGAAGGATCCGCGGATCTCGAGCTCCTTCAGGATGAGGAGGCCGGGGTTGACCGGAACCGGGCGCGTCTCGAGGTTCCCGACCAGGATGAGCCGTCCGGCCGCCCCCAGCGATCGCAGCGCCTGATCGAACGTCAGGGCGCCGGTGATCTCGAGGGCGACGTCGGCACCTCGGCCGCCGGTGCGGCGGCGCACCTCGCGCGCGAACTGGAGGTCCGGAGCGGCCACGACCTCGTCCGCTCCCGCCTCCCGCAGGTGCTCCGCCTTGGAGGGGGAGGACGTGACGGCGATGACGCGGGCACCGAGCAACCGGCAGACCTGGATGGCGTGCAGCCCGACGCCGCCGGAAGCGCCGGTGATCACGACGGTCTCGCCAGCCGTCACCTGGCCGCGCGTCCGCGCCACGTGCAGCGCCGTGCCGATGGTGCAGGCGCAGATCGCCGCCTCCTCGATCGGGATCCCCTCGGGCACGCGGGACAGCCCCTGTTCCTCCGCCACGACGTACTCCGCGTAGCCTCCCGGGATCTCCTCTCCGAAGAACACTCCCTCCTTGCAGAGCGAGCCGCGCGCGCGACGGCAGAGGTCGCAGCGGCCGCACGGCACGCGCTGGATGGTCGCGACCGGATCGCCGGCGCGGAACCAGCGAACCTGCGATCCGACGGCCTCGACCACTCCGGCGATCTCGTGCCCGAGGATCGACGGCAGGCGGGTGCGGGGCAGGTGGCCGCCGCGGTTGATGAGGTCGTGATAGCAGACGCCGACCGCCCGCACGCGGATGAGGACCTCGCGCTCCTTGAGGTCCTCCGGCCGCGGCGCCTCGACGTTCTCGAGCCGGAGCCGCTCGGCCCCGCCGAACTCGGGGAGCACCACGGCCCGCATCGTTCCTCCACTCCTCATGGTCATCCTCCTCGGATCAGGCGGTGGCGCAGTCCGCCGGGATCGAACCGCGCGAGCGCCGCCCTCTCCTCGCGCGTCGGTTCGGGGGTCATCGGATCGGTGCCGGTCGCGGAGGACTCGAGAACGAAGCCGGTCCTGGCTCGCACCTCGTCGGCGCTGACGCCTGCGTGCACCGACGCCGTTCGCAGTCGGCCCGCGTCGAGGCGCAGCACCGCGAGGTCGCTCACCACCCAGGTCTCCCGGTTGAGGAGCGAGGCCGTTGAGCTGGCGAAATCGACCCGCTCCACCAGGGACCGGGTCGAGTGCCGGGGCACGAGCACCACGACCTTGCGTACGAAGGTCCGGATCGACGTCGAGCCGGCGGGTCCCGGAAGCTTGACCCGCGGGCGCAGGAAGTCGCCGATGCAGGTCAGGTTGAGCCTCGATGCGGCGTCCACCTGTGCGGCACCGAAGAACATCACGTCGATGCGCGAATTGCGCGCCAGGTCGAAGAGGTCGGTCAGGATGACCCGCCCGCGGCACCGGTCGAGCAGCCGCGCGTCGACCGACGTGGCACCGATGGTCTCGATCTCCGGGTCCACGGCGCCGACGCAGTTGACGTAGGTCAGCCGCGGAGCGTGCGTGGCGCGCGCCACCGCCACGGCGAGCATCGGCAGCGCCGAGGCCAGGCCGGTCACGACCAGGTCGCCGTCGGCGATGCGGCGCGCCAGGCCGCAGACCAGCCGATCCGCCGCCACCGGCGCCGTGCCGCCCGGAGCCGCATCCGGATCGATCACCGCGCGCGGGCTGGTCGCGGAGGCGCCGTCGTCCCACCGCGGGAGTCCGCCGGCCTCCCGGATGAACGCGGACTCGCCGTCGCCGGTGCCAAGAAGCGTCGCCAGGTAGTCCCCGAAGCGTCCCTCGCCCGCTTGGCCGAAGTACGAGCGCAGGTGCGCCGGCGCGTGACGGTACCGGCCGTGGCAGGCGGTCGGGAAGGCTCCCCCGGGCGCCAGCACCAGAGCCTCGGCCCGCACGCCGATGGCGCCCGGCTGCCCGACGCGCGGCACGATCTCCTCCACCGTGGCGACCAGCCGCCGGCTGGCGCGCGCCAGGAGATCGTCCGCGTAGGGATCCGAGATGAACAGGTTTCCATCCGCGTCGCCCTGCTGCGCGTGCACGAGGGCCACGTCGGGCCGGATCGCCGGAACGACCGGCAGCGGAGGACTTCCCGGAGCGAGCGGCATCCTGGGCGTCGGATTGACGCGCGCGTAATCGCTCTCGTCGCCCCCCGGAGCCGGCAGGAACGGCACTCCGGTGGCGGCGGCGCGCAGCCCCTGGACGATCTCGAACACGTCCCGCTCCCGCCAGCGGAGCGCCCCCGTCTCGATGGCGCGCCGCACGTTCGGCGCCACCACGAAGCCGTGCTCGTACTGGAATCCGAGGTAGCCGAACTCGGCCTCGACGGCTGAGCCGGCGCCCACCAGGAGATCGAGTGGCAGCGGATTCGGGGGAGAGACGACGCGGAGCCCCTGCTTCTTCTGGCGGACCAGCTCGCGCACCAGAGCCATCGGGGCGCGGTTGAGATCGAATCCGCCGAAGGTCAGGAGGGCGCCGTCCGGGATGCCGGCGACGGCCTCGGACAGGGAGACGACGCGGCTCACGGTTCGGTCCCCGGCGCCGACGTTCCAGGGCGGGTGTCGGAAACGCGGGTGTCGGGCCGGGGATCCAGCGCCCCGGAGGGGCTTCCGTCGGGGCGGATCACGGGCCGGAACTTGTAGCCGTAGACGATCAGGCCGTTCTCGCACGCGTCGCGGATCTTGCGCGTCACCATCTCCATCGGCATGCCGATCGCGAGATCCTCGCCCTCGCTGTCTGCGAGCTGGGCCGTGACCAGGGGCCCCTCCTCGAGGCGCACCATGCCGACGGCGTAAGGCGCCATGCTCGCGAAGCCGCGCGGCGGCTGGGCGACGCGCGTGAACGAGTAGAGCCGGCCGCGGCCGCTCAAGAGATGCGGTGAGATGTCGGCCGAGCGACAGGCAGCGCAGGCCGGCCTCGGGGGAAAGGCGATCGCCCCGCAGGCGCGGCAGGCGGTTCCCTCCAGGCGGTAGTACGCCCGGCGCAGGCGGTGGAAACGCGGCAGTTCCATCGGCGCGATCCTCCTGGAGCCTCAGATCTGGAGCACGTGCGCCACGGCGACCGACCCCGACCCGCCGACGCTCTGCGCCAGCCCCACGCGCGCGTCCTTGACCTGTGCTTTCCCGGCCTCCCGTCGCAGCTGCTGCACCACCTCGACCACCTGGTAGACGCCGCTGGCCCCGACCGGATGGCCGCGCCCCTTGAGCCCTCCGAGCGTGCAGATCGGCAGGTCGCCGTCGCGCGCCAGCCGCCCCTCGGCCGCCAGCTTGAGCGCGGTGCCCCGATCGGCGAAGCCGCAGGCCTCCAGCGTGAGCGCCGTCACGATCGTGAAGGCATCGTGCAGCTCGAAGAGATCGAGGTCCTTGGGCCGCAGGCCGGCCATGCGGCAGGCGGCGCCGGCCGCATGCCCCACGGCGGTCCAGTGGAGTGGATCGCGACGGTCGGCCAGCGCGAGGGTGTCGGTGGCCGACGCGGATCCGGAGAACCGCACGGGCGGGCGTTTCGACCGCCGCTCCGGCGCCGTCGCGGACAGGACCACCGCCGCCGCGCCGTCCGCGATGCCGGCCGAATCGAGCACGCCGATCGGATCGGCGACGAGCGGCGAGCGGGCATAGTCGTCGGCGGTCATCGGCTGCCGGTAGAGGGCGCGGGGGTTGTCCAGCGCGTTCTGGTGGCTGAGGACGGCGAGCGGCGCGAAATCCTCGCGGCGCACGTGATGCTCGTGCATGTAGCGCCGCATCAGGAGGGCGTTGAGCGCCACGAACGACGCCCCGTGGGCCGCCTCGTAATCGGCGTCCGCCGCCGTGGCGAGTGCCGACGTGACGCCGTCGGTCAGTAGGTCGGTCATCTTCTCAACACCGACGGCCAAGGCCCGATCGGCGGCGCCGCCGGCCACCGCCAGGTAGGCAGCGCGCACCGCCGCGCCGCCGGAGGCGCAGGCGGCCTCGACGGTCACGGCCTCCACCGGCAGGAGCCCGCACGCGTCGGCCACCAGGCTCGCCAGATTGGCCTGGCCGCACAGGGACGACGCCGCCATGTTGCCGATGAAGATCGCGTCGACGCGCTCGACCCCGGCGTCGCGGCGCGCGGCCTCGACCGCCTCCACGGCCAGGTCGCGCAGGGACCGGGCCCAGTGCTCCCGGACGTCGGTCTGGCCGATCCCGATGACGTCGACCTTGCGCATCGTCCTCCCTCGCGTTTCGCGGCGGACTCGCGGCGCCTGGCGCCGCCGCCCGGACGCCCGGCTACAGCCGGCGCACCCCGTCGGCCAGCCGCAGATACTGACCGTAGTCGTCGATCGGCAGACGCCGAGCGATGTAGTCGGCGACCGACGGCGCCGCGTCGCGGGCCCGCGGCAGCCGCGGCGTGGCGACCAACGACATCGCGTCGCTGCCAGCACCCGATCCGTACGAGCAGAAGAAGATCCGATCGCCCGGCCGCGCCACGTCGAGGACCGCCGCCAGCCCCAGGAGCGACGACCCTGAGTAGGTGTTCCCGATCCGATCGACGACGGATGCGGGAGCCACCTGACGATCGCCGAAGCCGAGCTCTTTCGCGACCTTGCGCGGGAACCTCGGATTGGGCTGGTGGAACACCGCATAGGCATAGTCGGCGGCGCTCCGGCCGAGCGACTCCAGAAGCCTCCGCGAGGCCGCCAGCGAGTGGGTGAAATAGGACGGCTCCCCGGTGAACCGGTGACCGTGTTCGGGGTAGTGCAGGTGCTGGCGGCGGAAGAAGTCGGGCGTGTCTCCGACGTGCGAGAACGACGCTTCGACGACGGCGATCGCCTCTCCAGCGGCGCCGAACAGGAACGCTGCGCCTCCGGCCGCGGCGGTCATCTCCAGGTGGTCGCCCGGCTTCCCCTGGGCCGCGTCGACGCCGATCGCCATCGCCAGGGGGGCCATCCCCGATCCGACGTAGGCGCAGGCCGCCTGCATCGCCTCCGAGCCGGCCTTGCAGGCGAACTCGAAATCGGCGGCGCTCACCCAGGGAACGGCGCCGATGGCCTCCGCCACGATGGTGCTGGTCGGCTTGACGGCGTAGGGCTTGGACTCGGTCCCCACCCACACGGCGCGGAGGTCCTCGACGAGGGTCGCGGCCTTGGGAGGATCGACGGCCCTGGCGGCGCGCGCCAAGGCGTTGCGCGCCGCTTCGATCGACATGGTCGCGGTGTCCTCGTCGAGCCAGGGGACCGATTTCTCCGCCACCGGGGGCCGCGCGGCGCCGGTCCGGCCCCAGGCGGCGGCGATGGCCGCGGTGCGCACGCGGGGCCGCGGCACGCAGGCGCCGTAGCCGATGATGCCGACCGGGAGCGTCGTCTTCATGCCGTCCCGACGCGCCTCCGGGACGCCGGGCGGCCGCCCGACCCCTCACGGTCCGGCTGCAGGAGGCCGCGGAGATAGAAGTCCGTCATGGCCTCGGCGAGATCCTCTTCGCTCAGCCGGCCGCCGGGCCGATACCACTGATAGGTCCAGTTCACCATCCCGAGGAGGGCGAACGCGGCGATCGTCGGGTCGACGCGCCGGGCGATCTTGCGCATCACCAGCTCCCGGATGGTGCTCTCCAGGAAACGGATGTAGCGCTTCTTGCGGACGTTGATGCGGGACCGCGCCTGCGGCGGCAGCGCGCCGCTCTCGTGCAGGATGACGGTCACCTCGCGGGGGCGATCGCGCAGAACCAGGAGCAGGTGGCCGCGCAGGGTCGCGCGCAGCCGCTCCAGGGGATCGCGCATGGCGATCGTGCGATCGAGGACCTTGTGCTCGAACAGGTCCATGCCGTAGGAGATGATCGCGGAGAGCAGCTCCTCTTTACTGTCGATGTGATGGTAGACACCGGCCTTGGTCAGCCCCGTGGCCCGGGCGATGTCGAGCATGGAGGCCTTTTCGTAGCCCTTCTCGGTGAACACGCGGGCGGCGGTCTCCAGGATCTGCGCCTGGCGGGTAGGATGGTCGAGACGCTCGGGACGGGTCACGGCGGCCTCCAGGTCGGCCCGGTGCTACCGACCGACCGGTCGGTAGTATCACGGACCCTCCTCTTCTTGTCAAGACGGGCGTCGCGCGCCGCCCGGAGGTCGGGAACCTGCGGCTCCAAGTTTCAGGGATTCCCCGGATGTCCCGCCCGCGCCGTCTCATCTACCTTCCTGGAGCGGGATCGAAAACCGGACCTCGAGACGAGGATCATCACCACGCCGTTCTGCAGGGGGCGGGTCCGGAAGGGACGGCGGGCAGGACGCTCCTGCAGGCCACATCGCGGAACTGGCCTGCGGCAGCCGGAGGAAGGCCGCCGGCACCCAGCGGCCTTCCTCCCGTTGCCTCCTGTGGAGACGGAGGGCCGTGGCTCCTCTAGGCCTGTTCGGAGGCGTGCGCTGCGTCGCGCCGGGCCAGTGACCGGAGGGTGGCGATCAGGATCGGGACGACTCCCAGGATCAGGAAGACCGCGTCGGCGAACATCCGGATCCACTCCAGGAGATGGAAGGTGCCACTGGTCAGGAACGTCAGGCGGCGGGCGTGCCAGTAGCCGTGCGTCAGGGAATCCCACAGCTGCAGGACGCCGGCCGGGAAGAGATCGGACACCGCCATGAGAGCCAGTCCCACGTTGAGTCCCCAGAAACCGACCCTGACG
>DASRJX010000118.1:0-7466 GCA_035649235.1 Candidatus Cryosericum sp. | reverse complement strand
CCCGGCGCGCGTCGGACCCTTCCAGGTGCACCCCTACCTCGAAGGGCTGTTCGTGTTCGTGCTGCCGAACCTGTTCCTGACCGGCGCCATCTTCTTCTGCATCGCCACCCTCACCCGCAGCCTGGTCTACACCTACGCCGGCGTCGTGGTCTTCTTCGTCGGCTTCACCATCGCCGGCGTGATGCTCGACGACCTCGACAACCGGGCCATCGGCGCCCTCGTCGATCCGTATGGCATCGGCGCCTTCGAGCTGATGACCCGGTACTGGACCGTGTCCGAGAAGAACGCCGGAAGCCTCTCCCTGACGGGCGTGCTGCTGCAGAACCGCCTGCTCTGGGTCGGCGTGGCGCTGCTCATCCTGGCGTTCACCTACGTGCGCTTCCGCTTCACCACGGTCGAGACGGGCAAGGCGCGCCGGCGGCGGCTCCTGATGATGGGCGCCGATGCCGCGCCCGAGGCGTCGCGGCCCGCGGCGCCGGCGCGCGCGGACGGCCGGGTGCCTGCCGCCCGGCACTTCACTCCGGCGACGGCCTGGAAGCAGTTCCTGCGTCAGACGCGCCTCGAGACGCTCGGGGCCGTCGGCGGGCTGCCGTTCCTCGTCATGCTCTTCTTCGGGCTGCTCAACCTCGTCGGCAATTCGCTCGTCCTGGACGAGCGGTTCGGCACCCCGGTCTACGCCGTGACCCACCTCATGCTGCGCATCACCGCAGGCGGGTTCGGCATCCTCATTTTCCTGATCCTGACCTTCTACAGCGGCGAGATGGTCTGGCGCGAGCGCACGCTGAGGATGTCGGAGCTGGTGGACGCCATGCCGGTCCCGTCCTGGGTCCTCTGGGCCTCCAAGCTCGCCGCGCTCGCAACACTCGTCCTCGTGCTGCACGCGGCGGCGATGCTGACGACCATCGGCATCCAGATCTACCGCGGCTACACCAACTTCGAGATCCCGCTCTACCTCAAGGGGCTGTTCCTGGTGTCGGCGCCCCCGTTCCTGTTCCAGGCGGCGCTCTGCCTCTTCGTCCACGCGGTCGCCAACAACAAGTTCCTGGGGTGGCTGGTCTCGACGGCCATCTACCTCACGGGCCGGGTCCTGCCCGCGATGCGGCTGGAGCACCACCTGTACCGCTTCGGAACCGCCCCCGACGCCCCCTACTCCGACATGAACGGCTTCGGGCACTTCGTGCAGCCGTTGATTTGGTTCTCTATCTACTGGGCCCTGATGTCGGCGGCGCTCGTGGCGGTCGCCCACCTGCTCTGGGTGCGCGGCACGGACGCGCGCCCGGGTCTCCGGCTGCGGGTCGCGCGGCAGCGGCTCGGACCCGGGGCGGCGCTGGCGCTGACCGCCTCTCTCGCCGGAGCCGCCGCGACCGGGGCCTACATCTACTACAACACCAACATCCTGAACCGCTACCTCCCGGCGAAGGCGCGGCTGGACCGGCAGGCCGAGTTCGAGAAGCGCTACAGACAGTACGAGACGCTCAGGGGCCCGCGCGTCACCGCCATCGAGGCCGACGTCGACATAAGGCCCGAGATCCGGCGGGTGGACATCCGCGGCCACTATGCGATTCGCAACAAGACCGAGGCGCCCGTGGAGGTGGTCCATCTCTACGTCAACCCCGACGTCTCCGTCCGCGATCTGTCGGTGCGCGGCGCGCACGTCGAAATGACGGACGGGGATCTCGGCTATCGCATCTACCGTTTCGACCGCCCCCTGCTTCCCGGCGACGAGAGCCAGGTCGACTTCGATCTGTCGCTCGCGACCCGCGGCTTCGTGAACGACGATTCGATCACCAAGGTGGTGGAGAACGGCACCTTCATCGAGAGCGTCGACTACTTCCCCCACCTCGGCTACCCGCGCATCAACGAGCTCATCGACCCGAACGAGCGGCGCAAGCGTTCCCTCTCTCCGGTGCAGCGCTTTCCGAAGATCGACGACGCCGCGGCGCGCCTGAACAGCTACGTCTCGAACGAGGCCGACTGGGTGCGCTTCGCGACCACCGTCAGCACCAGCCCCGATCAGATCGCCATCGCCCCCGGGTATCTCACGAAGGAGTGGCGGGCGGACGGCCGGCGCTACTTCCGGTACGAGATGGACGCGCCGATCTTCGACTTCTTCGCGTACCAGTCGGGCCGGTACGCCGTGAAGCGCGACCGCTGGAACGACGTCGCCATCGAGATCTACTACCACCCCGGCCACCCCTACAACGTCGATCGGATGATCGCCGCGGTGAAGCGATCGCTTGACTACTTCACGGCCAACTTCAGCCCCTTCCAGCACCGGCAGGTGCGCATCATCGAGTTCCCGCGCTATGCGTCGTTCGCCTCCTCCTATCCGAACACCATCCCGTTCTCGGAAAGCATCGGGTTCATCGCGCGGCTCGACGAGGACCCCGAGGCCATCGACTACGTCTCCTACGTCACGGCCCACGAGGTGGCGCATCAGTGGTGGGGGCATCAGGTGATGAGCGGCAACGTGCAGGGCGCGACACTCATGGTCGAGACCATGGCCCAGTACTCGGCGCTCATGGTGATGGAGAAGGAGTTCGGACCGGAGAGGATGCGCCGGTTCCTGAAGTACGAGCTGGACAATTACCTGCGCGGCCGGGGGGGCGAGCTGATCGAGGAACAGCCGCTGTACCTGGTCGAGAACCAGCCGTACATCCACTACCGCAAGGGCAGCCTGGTCATGTACGCGCTGCGGGACCTGGTGGGGGCGGAGCCGCTCAACCGGGCCCTGGCCGCCTACGTCAAGGCGGTCGCCTTCCAGGAGCCGCCCTACACCTACTCGAAGGAGTTCCTGGACTACGTCCGCGAGGCCGTGCCGTCCGATCGCCTGTCTTTGATCGACGATCTCTTCCGAAGCATCACCCTGTACGAGAACCGCGCCACCAGCGCCACCTGGGTGAAGCGCGGCGACGGCCGGTACGTCGTGCGGCTGGAGATCGCCTCGGCGAAGTACCACGCCGATGGATCCGGTCAGGAGAACCTGGTGGCCCTCGACGACTGGGTGGACGTCGGCGTGTTCGGCGACAAGGAGAAGGACGCGCCTCCCGAAGGCAAGGTCCTGCTCCTCGAGAAGCGCCGCCTCGACAAGCCCGAGGACGTGATCGAGCTCGTCGTGGATCAGGAGCCGCGGAAAGCGGGCATCGACCCTTTCAACAAGCTGATCGACCGCAACCCCGACGACAACATCGTCGCGGTGACGGCCGGCGGGGAGGCGGCGCCGGCCGCCCCGCGCGCGGCATCGGGATCCGACTCAGGAGAGACCACCGCCCCGGCGGCGCAGGAGTCGTCCGTCCCGGGGACGCGGTAGCGCGCCGCCCAGGAGCGACTCGGCCGCCTCACGCGTCATCGACCGGGCGCGTCGCCGGATGTCGTCCGGCACCCAGCGCGGATAGGGCGTCGTGACGGTCTTGTGGCTGCCGCGGGCCGTGTGCACCTCGCGCACGGCCGCCAGCCCGCTCTTCGGCAGCGAGCCGGAGAGGCGCACGAGAGCCGGCCAGAGCCGGCGGTGGACGAGCGTCACCTTGCCCCGGACGAGCCTGCAGACCAGCACCTGAGGCGAGTCGTACACGTCCTCGAGCACCCGGTAGATGGCGTGCGCCTTGGGGTGTCCCCACCAGGAGCCCCGCACGGGCCCGCCGGCGATCGCTTCCACGAGGCACGGCACCGGCCCGCGCGCGGACACCAGCACGACACCATGCTCTTTGACGAAGTCGAGCGCCCGGCGCGCGTCCATGTCAGGCCCCGGGACTCACCGGCGGCCGCGACGCGCGCGCCGTGAGCGCCGCGAGCCGCCCGAGCGCCGGCGTCGTGGCACTTGCGCACGTCGCCCCCGCCGCGCGGGCCGACGCGGGGTTTCCCTGGTGACGGCGCCGAACTGCACGCTGATGCTGTGGATGCTGTCCGCGTAGCGGTGCGCCAGCCGGCCGAGGAAGGCGCTGAAGAGGTGCCACTCGTTCTCCGGGCCGCGCGGGCTCACGATCTCGCACAGCAGGATGCCCCCGCTGTCCGACCACTTGATCCAGCCGGGGATCGATGGACTCCGGTGCTGCACCCGCCGGCCGCGCCGCTTGACGACGAACGTCCGCAGCTCGCCCGAGCGCATCGCGGCCAGCAGCAAGCGGTGCAGCCCGGCCCCCTCGCGCTCGATCACCTGGAATCGGATCATGTTCCCCCCACTCCTCGACGCCGCAGCCGGATCTTCCGCTCCGCCCCGCGGGGCTGTCAAGACGAGCGGCTGGGGCCTCGCGACCGGTGGTAGGCTGGCCCGCCATGCCTCGCGGCGGCCGCCTCCTGATCGCCTCTTTCGCGCTCGCGAAGCTCGCCCTGCACCTCGCCACCTGCCAGGGCTACGGCTACTTCCGTGACGAGTTCTACTACCTCGCCTGCGCCGATCACCTGTCGGCCGGCTACGTCGATCATCCGCCGCTTTCCATCTTCGCCCTCTGGCTCGCCCGCCGTCTGCTCGGCGACTCGCGGCTCGCCATCCGGCTGGTGCCGGCGCTGCTGGGAGCGGCGACCATAGCACTCGTCGGGTTGTCGGCGCGAAGGCTCGGGGGAGCGCGCTGGGCGACGGCCCTGGCGATGGCCGCGGCGCTCGCTGCTCCGGAGTACCTCGGCCTGAACCACTTCTATTCGATGAACTCCTTCGACATCTTTTTCTGGGCCCTGACAGCGTACCTGCTCGTGCGCCTCATCGATGAGCCGCGCCCGGGGCTCTTCATCCTCCTGGGACTCACGCTGGGGCTCGGTCTCCTCAACAAGATCAGCGTCCTGTGGCTGGGCGCGGGGCTCGGGGTCGGCCTGGTCGCGTCGCCGCAGCGGCGCTGGCTCAAGACGCCATGGCCGTGGCTTTCCGGCGTCCTGGCCCTGGCGCTCTTCGCGCCGCACGTCGCCTGGCAGATCCGGAACGGCTGGCCGACCCTGGAGTTCATCCACAACGCCACCACAGAGAAGATGGCCCAGGTCGCGCCGCTCGATTTCGTCGTGGGCCAGATCGAGACGATGCTGGCCACCAGCCTGCCGCTGTGGCTCGGGGGCCTGATGTTTCTTTTCTTCCACCCGGCGGGCCGGACGTACCGGATGCTGGGGTGGATCTACGTCACCGTGTTCCTCGTTCTCGTCCTCTCCGGCTCCAGCCGCGCCGGCTATCTGGCGCCAGCCTACACCTGGCTGTTCGCCGCAGGCGGGGTCGCCGCCGAAAGGCTCCTCGATCGGCCGCGCCGCGCCTGGGTGCAACCGGTCCTGATGGGCGTCCTGCTCGGCTCCGGCGTGGCCGCCGCGCCTCTGGCGATACCGATCCTGCCGGTCGACACCTACATCCGCTACGCCCGGGTCCTGGGAGAGGCCCCCTCGACCGAGGAGCGCAAGGAGCTGGGGGAACTCGGGCAGTTCTACGCCGACATGCACGGCTGGGACGCGATCGTCGGCACGATCGCCGAGGCGCACGGCCGCCTGGCGCCCGAGGAGAAGGCCAGGGCGCGCATCTATGCGCCCGATTACGGCATCGCGGGCGCCGTGGATCTCCTGGGCCGCCGCATCGGCCTGCCGGCGGCGATCAGCGGCCACAACAACTACTGGCTCTGGGGCCCGCGCGGCTGGGACGGCCGCGTCCTGATCGTCGTCGGCAGCACCGAGGAGCGGCTGCGGGCCCGCTTCGAGCGCGTGGAGCGCGTCGGCACCATCGAGTGCGGCCGTTGCATGCCCTACGAGAACCACCGCCCGGTCTGGATCGCCCGGGATCTGCGCCGGCCGGTCGCCGAGGTCTGGGCGCAGATCAAGCACTTCGAATGATGGCGCGCGCCATCAGGCGCCGCGCCTGGCCTCACACCTCGCCGCGCCGCTCCAGCCGCTTGTAGAGGACGAGCGAGTAGAGCACCGGCACGAGGCAGGTCAGCATCAGGAGCGCGAAGGCGCCCGCGAGCGGCAGTCCTGCCGCGACCGCGACGAATCCCAGAAGGCCGCTCCCGACGAAGAGCCGGGCGGAGAGACGGTGCGTGTCGATCCAGACCCGCTCGCTCGCCAGGGTCCACGGCGTGCGCACGCCGATCCAGAAGTTGCGTCGCACGCGCCCGAGGACGTTGCCGAGGAGCGCGAAGAACAGGAACAGGCTGCCGACCAGGAACCGGGCCGGTGACGCTCGCCCCGACCAGGCGGAATGGATCATGAAGCCATGGAGCGTCCCCACGAGCCCGACCGTCAGCACCATGAGGTAGAGATAGGTCGAGCGGAACGAGTCCACGTCGAACTGCCGCGGTGAGAGCCAGCCCAGGAAGCGGAACAGAAGGACGATCCCCGCCATGACGAGCGGCATGAGCAGGAGGAACGGTGCCTTGGGCCCATGGCCGTCGGCCTCGCCGCGAATGTTCCAGTGAGTCGGAATCGTATCGGGCAGGCGCGGGTAGGCGACGAGCGACGCCGCCAGGGCAGCCCCGATCAAAAGCAGTACGACGACGTAGTGGGCTCGCGTCATGGTGTCCTCCTCGACCTCCCGTTCCCGAACAGATCCCACAGCCAGGTCAGGGCTTCCTGCGCCACGGTCGCGTTGAGCGCGTAGACGATCTGCTGTCCTTCGCGGCGTGTCGTGACCAGGTCGGCCTCCTTGAGCACCGAGAAGTGGTGCGACATCGACGGCTTCGTCATGTCGAACCGCTCGGCGATCCGTCCGGCGCTCATCTCGCCGCGGCCGAGGAGCTTCAGGATCTGCCGCCGCGTCGGATCGGCCAGCGCCTTGAACACGTGGTCGGACGCCACCGGGTGCGACTCCTTATTTAGACAGTTATCTAAATACATCCGGCGGGCGGGATTGTCAAGTGCCGGATTCAGTTGCGCCTTGAGGCTCGCCAGGGACTGCTCAGAGTGGCCCGGAGGTCACTTCCTCCGCACCGGGGCCGCGCGCCGCTTCAGCCGGCGCTCCTGGCGCGCCCGCCCCCGCACCCGCTTGAGGGCGATGCGATCGGGCGCCGCGGGCTTCCGCGCGACGCCGGCCCCGGCAGCAGGCGGGCGAGCCTCGTTCGCAGGCTCCTCCTGCGCCGCTTGCCTCAGCATCTCGCGCTCCAGGTCCGAAAAGTCTCCCACGACCCTCTTCTCCTCGTCACCGTCGTCATTCTCTGGGGACCGCTTCTCGATGTGCTTCAGCCAGAACTCCTCCACGCCCAGGTGACGCACGGCGCGCGGCAGCCTGCTGGCGAGGGTCGCGACGTCGTTGGTGACGACCGTGACCACGCCGCCCCGTCGGGAGAGGAGCCGCGCCTCGCGCAGGATCCGGTCGTCCGCCACGCCTTCCCCCGGCCTCGTGTAGACGACCTCGAAGTAGGGGCTGGGGCCGGCGCCCGGGACGGAGCGGATCCGGTTGCCGTCGAACACCACGAGCACCTTCTCCCCCCGCGCCAGCGCGAATCTCTCGAGGCGCGCCGACAGCCCCGCGCGCGCTTCGTCGCGACGCCCTGTTACCTGAAGGAGCTGCA
>DASRJX010000117.1:0-9074 GCA_035649235.1 Candidatus Cryosericum sp. | reverse complement strand
AGGGCTGGCCGTCGCCCTGGCCGAGTGCTGCATCAGCGGGCCCGACGGTGCCCTCGGGGCCAGCCTGAGATTAGCACCAGGAGAGGCCGGCCGGCGGCTCGACGCTCTGCTCTTCGGCGAGGCCCCGACGCGGGTGATCGTATCGACCTCGCCCGAGAACCGGGCGCGGCTGGAGGCACTGCTGCTCAGCGCGGACGCGCCGTTCCACGTCCTCGGGAAGGTGGGCGGGAACCGCCTGACGATCGCCGTCGGCGACACTGCGGCAGTCGATCTGGACGTCGGTGACCTGCGCAGCGCGTGGCGTCTGGCGCTGCCGGCGATGCTCGCGAAATAGTCGTCCGGAGCGCGACCTAGAGTCCTGCCTTCCGTTTCAGCGAGGCGTACGAGACGCCGTCCCCCGTGTCCTGGCTCGTGGGGAACCCCAGTTCGAGCCATCCGGGAGCGACCGTGGCGCCGCGCGGATCGGTGATGCCGACGTAGCCTCCCAGCACCCAGGTGACGTTCCGGAAGCCGGCCTCCGCGAGAAGGCGCGCAGCCGTTTCGGCCCGCGGGCCGGTGCGGCAGCCGACGAGGAGCGGCGTGTCGAGCGGCAGCAGGAGCCGGGCGACCTCCACGAAGTCCGGGTTCGGCTCGAGCATCCCCCGGGCGGGGTTGGGCGTGCCGATCGGGATGTTGATCGCCTTCTCCGGGTGCCCGTCGGCGAACTCCGCCTCGGTCCGGACATCGAGATACACGGCGTCGGGATCCTCCTGGAGCAGGGCGCGCGCCTGGCGCACGTTGACGCACTTCTCTTTCATGAGTCTCCCCTCCGAGCGTGCGATCCTATCGGCCGCCGTCCCGGCTGGCAAGATGATCCTCGAAGAGCCCATCCCAGAAGGCTTTCACGGCATCGAGCAGCGCCTGCGCCCCGGACAGGAAGCGGTCGGGCTCGAATCCTCGACCTTCCAGGCACAGCGCCAGCTCCCCCCCGGTGTGGGCCGCGTGCGCCTCCTCGATCTGGTCGTGCCGGATCCAGAAGCCGAGTGGCAGGGAGGGGCACTCCCGCCGCTGGAACGCCCGCAGGCCGGCGATCAGCTCCTTCCAGAATCCCGCCGCGGCCCAGTGCTCGATGGCGAACGAGGCTCCCTCGGAGACAGAGGCCTCCTCCGAGGCGTAGAGACGCTGCAAGGCGTCACAGAAGGCGAGGGTCGCCGGGGTGGCGTGCCGGCGCCGTCCGAGGTCCGAGAAGCCGAGGCCGATCGCAGCACCGAAATCGACCAGCCACTCGAAGTGCGCTCCGGAGAACCGGAACGTGCCGCCGTCCACGCTCCCGGCCGGGGTGAATGAGACCCCCAGCTCGTTCAGGAGGATCTCCTTACCGGCACGGTAGGTGTCCCGGTCGGCGCTGTGGATCACCTTGCGAAGCTGGGCCAGGACGAACTCGTGGCTGAAGACCGAGAACTGCACCGTCAGGTGCCGCACCTCGGCGCGCGTCGCCCGGCCGCCGGCGAACCAGCGCGTGTAGTCGTTGTGCCGCACGATGGGGTGCAGGCGCACCAGGCGCTGCGCCAGGTCCGCGAACGATTCATGGTCCGGACTGGGTACGGCTCTCATGGCTTCCTCCCACAAAGAAAAAGCCCACCGCCGAAGGCGGTGGGCTCCAGGTTCAGCCTCGTTCTGGGGGTCGTCCTACTTCGGAATCTCCTTGGGCTCCCCGGGCTGCCGCCGCCGGCCGGCACTGTCCAGCCTGCAATAGCGATAGCCGCGATACGAGAGAGCCTTGGTCACGAGATCCTTCCTTTCAACTCGAGGGAGATATACCTCGCGCGGTTCGGGTCGGCAACCTGATTCTGCCGTTTTCGAGGAGGAGCGCCCGCGCGCGCCGGAAGACGGCGTCCCACATCGGGCGCGTCAGCCGGCCGGTCTGCGTGTTCTGGCGGCTCGGGTGGTAGGAGGCGATGACGATCGTGCCGTCCGGGAGAAGGGTCTCGCCGGCGTGCCGGAAGACAGGCCGGTGGGCGCGCGGCAGCCTGCCCCACCAGCCGGAGGCGCGCAACCACGCCTGGTGTGCCACATGGCCGAGCAGGACGACCACGTCGACACGCCCCAGAAGCCCGATCTCCGCCGCGAGATACGGGCGGCAGCGATCGAGCTCCTGGCGCGTCGGCCGGTTCGCGGGCGGCGCGCAGCGCGCCGCCGCCGTCACGTAGCAGTCGATCAGGCGCATGCCGTCGTGACGGGACGAGGAGTGCTCGTGGCTCGCGAATCCGTGGCGGTGGAGCGTGCCGTACAGCCAGCTGCCACTGTCGTCCCCCGTGAACACCCGGCCCGTCCGGTTCCCTCCATGCGCCGCGGGCGCCAGGCCGACCACGAGGAGCCGCGCCTTCGGGTCGCCGAAGCCGGGGACCGGGCGGCCCCAGTAGGTCTCGTCGCGGAAGCGGCGCACCTTGACGCGCGCCACCTGCCGGCAGTGCCGTCTCAGTCGCGGGCAGCGCTCGCACTTGATGATGGCGTCGCGGACGCGCCGCAGGGAGGTCAGGCCAGCGGGATCGTTCCGGGCTCGCACGAGCCGCCCCGCCCGTCGCTCAGTGGGCCAGGACCCGGGTCGATTCCTCGACCGTCACGCCGAGCTCGGCGAGCAGCGTGAGGATCGGCGCCGGATCGAGCTGTTCCGGGGCCAGGACGCCCGGCGTCGTGACACGCCCCGTGGCCAGGGCCAGGGCTCCCGCCGCGCCTCCCGTGCCGGTCAGGAAGGCGGTCGCGGTGGTGCGCTGCCTCCGGTATGCCTCCTCGTGCGTCATGGCCGCGTGGAAGGTGTGCCGGATGCGGTTCCCGTGGCGCACGCCGTCCACCTCGACCAGGATGATGGCGGCGCCGCGCACCTTCCCGCCCAGGTCGGCGGGCTGCGGCAGGACGGCGGCCAGAACCGCGATCGGCCGGACGCGGGCGGCGCCGACCGCCACCTCGTCGCGGCGCGTCATTCCGATCCGGTCCAGGAACGAGAGGTCCTTCTGCATGGCGTCGGGCACCGCCAGCTTGAAGTCGACCGTCTTCAGCCCCTTGCCGATGAAGCGCGGCAGCGTGTCGACCTCCTCATGGCTCATCGAATAGATGGTCTGGGGGCCTACGGGGGCCGGGAACTCGTAAACCTCCCGGTTCGACCAGGCGGGGATCTCCTTCCAGGCGCCGTCCTCGTACTGGCGCGCGGGGGACACCGCCTCCTCGATGAACGTCTCCGAGGAGAACAGGCAGGCCAGCGGAAGATCGTCCCCGAGGGAGAACTCCCCGTCGCGCACCCGGATGGCCTCGACCTCGTCGAGCCGATCGGCTCCCAGGCGCGCCAGGACGTTGCTGATCCCGGGATCCTCCCCCATGCCGTGCAGGGCCGTGCGCCCCGCCGCCCGCCAGGCGGCGTGCCTCGCGAACTGGTCCTCCTCGCCGCCAGCCAGATCCAGGTACTGGCAGCCGGCTTCGAGCGCGGCGTCCATGATGCCGAGGTTGAAACGCGGCAGGACCGCGTTGACGATGAGCCCCTGACCGCGAAAGGCGGCGAGGAGAGCGCCCTGATCGCCCGCGTCGAGAGACGCGACCCGCACCCGGCCGGCGTCCAGCTCGCGCGCCAGCCCCTCGGCCCGGCGCGTGTCGCTGTCGCAGAGCGTGAGCGAGGTGATGCTCCGGTGCGACGCGAGATGCCGCGCGATGACGCTGCCGACGGATCCGACGCCGAGCAGGAGGGTCTTCACGCGAGCCTCTTCAGCACCACCAGCGTCACGTCGTCCTGGTAGGACTGGCCGGCGCAGAAGCCGATCATCGCCTCGGTGACCGCCTTGATGATGCCCGTCGGCGTCTTGTCGCGCTCCTTTCCGACGACCTGTGTCAGGCGATCCTCGCCGAACTCCTCGGTGCCGTGGCCCCTCGCCTCGGTGACTCCGTCGCTGTAGCAGACGAGCACGTCGCCCCGCCCGAGCCGCACGGTGCGGGCGGAGTACCGGGTGGTGTCGAACAGCGCCAGCGGTGGGCCCGTCTGCGGCAGCTGCTCCCGCTCCTGCCCGCTGCGCACGATGTACGGCGGGTTCTGGCCGGCGTTGACGTAGGTGAGGATGCCGGTCGCGGGTTCGAGGACGCAGTAGAAGAAGGTCACGAAGCGGTTCTCGGGGACGGTGCGGCAGAGCAGGCGGTTGAGCCGGGTCAGAAGGTCGTCGGGGGGCAGGCCGAGCTCCGAAAGCGCCCGCAAGGTCGCCTGGAGAGACGCCATCAGGAGGGCCGCCGGCAGGCCCTTGCCGGCGACGTCCCCGAGCCCCACGCCGATCCTGCCCTCCTCCAGCGTGACGTAGTCGTAGTAGTCCCCGCCGACCGCGCGGCACATCAGGCTGACCCCGAAAACATCGTAGCCCGGGATCGGCGGCCCTTCCGTCGGCAGCAGGTGGTTCTGGATCTCGGCCGCCTTCTGGATCTCCTGCTCCATGCGCTCCGCCGCGACCGCCTGCTCGAACAGCCTGGCGTTCTCGATTTTGATCGCGGCGACGTTCGCCAGGTGCGTCAGGACGTGGAGGTTGTCGCGCGTGAACAGTCCCGACTTCTGGCGGCTGTCGAGGTAGATGAGGCCGATCACCTCGCGGTTGTTCCAGAGCGGGACGCACATGAGGGAGCGGATCTGCTGGATCTCCACGCTCTGCCCGGCCTTGAAGCGGTCGTCGAGCAGCGCGTCGCTCGTCAGGATCGACTCCTTGTTCTTCAGCACGCGATCGGCGATCGTCCGGGAGACCGAGATCGGCCGGCCCTCCTCGTTCGCGGGGACGCGCACCACGTGCGGCCGGAGCTCCCCGCCTTCGAGGAGCATCAGAAGCCCGCGCTCGAAGCGCACGGCGCGACTGGCGAGCGTCATGATCGTGTCGAGCAGCTCGTTGATGGGGCGGTGGAACACCAACTCCTTGTCGGCCTCGATGAAGATGCTGAGGGCCGCCGAGGAGAGCGCACCCCCCGGCACCGGCGTCATGCCCGGCCGGACAACCGGGGAGCCCGGCGCTCCGAGCGCCACCGGGGGCGGGCTGGAACGCAGGATGACCGAAACGTCCGCCAGGTTGGGCGTCTTCAGGTCGTCGGCTGAGAGATGGATGGTGCCCGGCCCCTGGGGCAGGGGCGCGTCGCTGAACTCGACGGCGCTCCGCGGCGTGCCGTTGAACACCAGGGTCGTCGCCCCCAGCCGGACCCGGTCCCCCGGCTGGAGCAGCGTCGGCTCCTCGATCCGCCGGTCGTTCACGAAGGTGCCGTTCTTACCACCGGCGTCGAGGATGAAGTACCCCTCCGACCGCTTCACGAGCTCGGCGTGGAGGCGCGACACGTTGAGGTCCTGGAGGACGAGGTCGCTCGTCGACGAGCGGCCGATCTTCAGGTTCATCCGCTCGAGCTCGTAGCGGGACTTCGACCCCTCGGGCGTGACGATGGTGAGAAAGTCCATCGCCGCATGCTACCGCCAGCCCCGCTGCCCGGTCAATCGCGGCGCCGTTCTTGCGCCTCGAGTCGCACCTCCATCCGCCCGGCCGAGGGACAGAAGCGCGTGCGTGGTGGGGCGCTGCTGCGCCCCCCGACAGGCAACCCCTCAGTTGGTCGGCTGCCGGCGGATGAGGATCAGCGAGAGGTCGTCTTGAGGGCGCGCGCCCGCGAGGAACTGGTCCACCTCCGAAAGCAGGCGGCGCCCGGCCTCGGCTGCGCCCAGGGCGCGGAGCGTCGGCGCCAGGCTTCGCAGCCGCTCGAGGCCGAACTCGGCGTCCGCCGCGTTGCGCGCCTCGACGAGCCCGTCGGAGTAAAGGATCAGAAGGTCGTACGGCTGCAGCTCCACCCGGCCCTCCACGTATGGGGAGTCGGCGAACATCCCGAGCGGCCGGCCACCCGGGTCGATCGTCTCGATCCCGGAGGCGCGCACCAGGAGAGGGGGATTGTGTCCGGCGTTCAGGTAGCGCATCAAGCCCGGCCCGTGGCGAGGCAATTCGGCGTAGAACAACGTCGCGAACCGGTTGTCGAGCCCATCGCGGTGCAGCGTGCGGTTGAGGCGCATGCCCAGGTCGGCGAGCTCCGGACAACCCGGAGCGGTGGCGCGCAGGCTCGCCTGCAGCTTGGCCATGAGCAGCGCGGCGCCGAGCCCCTTGCCCGCGACGTCGCCCAGGGCCACGCCCAGGGTCCGAGGCAGCGGGTCCTCGAGGTAGTCGATCAGGTCGCCGCCGACGTCGTTGGCCGGCCGGGTGTGGCTCCAGAGGTCGTAGCCCGGCAGTTTGGGATCGACCGACGGCAGGAGAGCCAGCTGCACCTGCCGCGCGACGGCGATCTCGTCGTGCGCCAGGAGCTTGTCCTTCAGCTCGAGCATGAGGATGAACAGCAGGACGAGGAACGGCAGGGGGCCGTAGTCGAACTGGATCCGCTCGCCGCGGATCGGGATGGAGCACTGGCCGACAACGCTCATGACGAGTGCTATGGCGAGCAGCAGGCGGCGTGGCGGCGTCAGCTTGAGAAGCAGACTCCGCAGCATCCAGAACGGGAGGAAGACGATCTGCTTGAAGCGGCCCATCTGCTCGAGGCGGGCGCGCCGCTCGTCGTCGATGTAGTAGCGGTAGATGGTGAGGGCATCCCGGCGCAGCGTCGGGCCCAGCTCGCTCGGCCGAACGTCCCGGAACATGGCGTTGGTGCCTCCGAGGGTTACAGCGCTCCCGCGGGCAGGAGCACGCCTGTCATCAGAGCGAGCGCTCGCATCGTTACCTCCTGGGATCGGGATCGAAGAGGAGCAGCTACTCTATCACGCGGGGCGACCGTCCAGGACCTCGCGCACCTTGTGCGCCAGGCCGGCGGGCGTGAACGGCTTCTGCAGGAAGGCGCTGCCGGATTCGGCGACGCCGTGCAGGATGGCGGCGTTGTCGGTGTACCCGGACATGTACAGGACTCGCATCTCCGGGCGCAGGGGTGCCAGGGCCATGGCCAGCTCGCGTCCGCCCATCTCCGGCATCACCACGTCGGCCAGGAGGAGCTGGATCGGCCCGTCGTGTGACTGGCACAGCGCCCGCGCTTCGGCGGCGCCGGAGGCGGAGAGCACCGTGTAGCCGACGTGCTCCAGGATCTCCCGGGTCAGGTTGCGCACCACCTCCTCGTCCTCGACCAGCAGGATCGTGCCGGTCCCCCGGGGCGCGATGTCGTCGGGGGCGCTGGTCTGGTCCTGCTCCGCCGACCCATCGACGCGCGGCAGGTAGATCTTGAAGATCGCGCCCTGGTTCGGCTCGCTCTCGACGAAGATGTAGCCGCCGCTCTGCTTGACGATCCCGTAGACGGTCGACAGTCCGAGCCCCGTCCCCGTCCCCGGAGCCTTGGTGGTGAAGAACGGCTCGAAGATGCGAGCCCGCGTCGCCGCGTCCATCCCGATGCCGGTGTCGGTGACCGCCAGCAGGACGTAGCGGCCCGGGACCACCTGCACGTCGTTGAAGTGGCTGTCGGCGGTCAGGATCTCGTTGTCGGTGTCGATGGTCAGCCGGCCGCCGTGGGGCATGGCGTCGCGGGCGTTGATGGCGAGGTTCATGATGATCTGCTCCAACTGGCCCGGATCGACGCGCACCCGGCCCAGGTCGGGGCGCAGCGACGAGGCCAGCCGGAGGTCCTCGCCGATCAGGCGGCGCAACATCGGCTCCATCTCGGCGACGATGGTGTTGACGTCGACGACCCGAGGCACGAGCATCTGCTTCCGGCTGAAGGCGAGGAGCTGGCGGGTGAGCGTCGCGGCCCGCTCGGCGGTGTCGCGGATGACCTCGATCTCGCTCCGCACGGGGCCGGCGCCTTCCGGGCGCCGCAGCAGCAGGGCGCAGCGTCCGGTGATCACTGTCAGCAGGTTGTTGAAGTCGTGCGCCACGCCGCCCGCCAGCCGTCCGATCGCCTCGATCTTCTGCGACTGGCGGAGCTGCTCTTCGCTCCGGCGCAGCGCCTCCTCCGTCTGCTTGCGCTCCTCGACGTCCTGGACCAGGGCCACGGCGCAGGAGGGCCGGCCGGCGGCGTCGCGCAGCCGGGTGGCGCTCGTCAGGCCCCAGGCGGTGCTCCCGTCCTTGCGGATGTAGCGCATTTCCGTGAGTGACGCGGTGGGCGCCGCCCCCGGATCCGAGGCGAACAGCCGCCGGGCGGAGAGCCGATCGTCAGGATGGGTGATGTCCGCCAGGTCCCGTCCCGAGAGCTCCGACTCCTCCATGCCCAGGAACCGGCAGAAGGCGGGATTGACCTGCAGGAGGGTGCCATCCAGGCCGACGGCCGCCATGCCGGCCGACGTGTTCTCGAAGATCGATCGGAACCGCTCCTCGCTGGCGCGCAGGTCGGCCTGCGAGCGGCGCAGGACCTCCAGATCCGAGACGTCCTGCAGCATCACGAGAGCCTCCTCGACCGCCCCCGACGTGCTGCGGATCGGCATGGCGGTGGCATAGATGTCGCGCTCCCGCCCGCCGACCAGGAACTTCATCTCGGAGTGCGCCACGTTGCCGCTCGCAAACGCCCGGTGCACGGGGCACGTGGCGCTGTGCTCCGCGCCGCCGAGGACCACGCTGCACTCGCTCCCGATGGCCGGAGCGATCCGGAGCGGAGCGACCGCCTCGCGATCCTTGGGCTCCACCTCGCCGCCACCGTAGCGCTGCGAGAACAGGCTGTTCGCCCAGACCAGCCTGAAGGAGGCGTCGAACACCAGGAAGGCGGCATCGGCGTGGTTGACGATGGCCGACAGCTTCTGCCTCTCGCGCTCCAGGACGGCGAGATGCGCGTCGTGCTGCCGGAAGCGGCGCTCCCACTCCCGGGCCTGGCTCTCGGCGCGGGCCAGGCGCTCGGACAGGTCGTCCCCGGCCGGCGCCTCCTTTTCCTCGTCGCGGGGCCGCACGGCCCGCAGGCCGCCGCGCGCGGCGCGCCTCACCGCGGCACCGCCTTCGGCGGCTGGGGCACGGGCCCCTGAAAGGCGGCATAAGCGCCCGCGAGCCACTGCGCCACCTGCTCGACCAGCCGCACGCTCGCGGGGTCGAAGGCGTCGAGGTCGTGGGAGTCGATGTCGATCTGGGCGTGGATCGTCTCGCCCTGACGGATGAGGATCA
>DASRJX010000116.1:0-18949 GCA_035649235.1 Candidatus Cryosericum sp. | reverse complement strand
GATTCCGCGCAATCCGCTCTCTCCGCAGGGGGGAACGGACGCTCCCGTCACCATCTGCCAGGACCCGCCCTGTCCGAGGACCAATGGCGATCCCGGCGTGCCGCTCGGAGTCTTGGGCAGCCCCTCGCGCACCATCGGCATGAGCGGCGGCACCGACGCGCCCGTCGTGATTGGCACGAACGGAGGCACCGACGCGCCCGTCGTGATTGGCACGAACGGAGGCACCGACGCGCCCGTCATCATTTGCCAGAACCCGCCCTGCCCGACAACCAATGGTGATCCCGACGTGCCGCTTGGAGCCTTGGTCAGCACCTCCGACTCCTCCTTGTACAACTTCTCCAATCCGGCCTGCGCGTCGCAGATATTGGTGTTGGGTTCGCCCCGCGGTCGGACGCTGCTGGCGGTGGAATTCTCCGGCGGCGGGCGCATCGCGCCGGCCGGCCGCGTGACCGTCCCCGCAGGTCTCGAGCGGACTGAGGCCATCGCTGCGGCCGGCTCGACGTTCCTCGAGGCGGCCTGCCGCTAGTCCGTCCTGCCAACCCCGACTCGGATCAGTGGAAGGGGTAGCGCCTGTCGTCCCGATCCAGGACGCGGAATCGCCGGCGGCGCAATCTCCAGCGGATCTCCGCCAGGAACTCCCTGAGCCTCCAGGCGCGCTTGAAGTACAGATAGCCGAAGAGCATGCCCCCCAAATGCGCGGCGTGGGCCACGCCGTCGGGCAGCTGCATGAGCGCGAACAGCTCGATACCGGCGCACAGGAGCACGAAGCTGGGGGCCCGCATCGGGAAAATGAACCAGAAGAGAATCTGGCGATTCGGGAATAGCATCGCGTACGCCAGCATCACGCCGAAGATGGCCCCCGACGCCCCGACGGTCAGGCTGTTGGGGGACGCCAGGGACGTCGTGAGACCGGCGCCCACGCCGCACAGGAAGTAGTACCGCAGGAACGACCGCGTCCCCATGACCGGCTCGATCTGCGTCCCGAACATCCAGAGCATCAGCATGTTGAGGAGCAGGTGGAAGAGATAGTCCGGGGAGTGC
This sequence comes from Candidatus Cryosericum sp., assembly GCA_035649235.1. Classification (GTDB taxonomy): domain Bacteria; phylum Acidobacteriota; class Polarisedimenticolia; order Gp22-AA2; family Gp22-AA2; genus DASRJX01. Next base: position 17,908 of record DASRJX010000116.1, on the reverse strand, counting down.
AGGAACATGTAGGTGAACAGCTGCCAGACGCGCAGGTGGGCGCTGAAGACCATGGCCGGCGTCAGTCCGAAGATCGACTGGATGCTGTTGTCGCCGAGCCGGAAGGCCACGTACTGCAGGATGAAGACCACGACGTTGGCGATGATGAGCGCGCGGATCCCCGGCGTCACGTGGCCGCCGAGGCCGGCGTCAGGGCGGTATTCGTTCCGGTACCCGTTCATGGCTGGTCTGTCAAGGATAGGGCTGCGGGGGGCGTCGAGGCAAATGGATTCGGTGCAATCGGGGACGGGTCCTCAGTCCTCGTGCAGCTCGGCATTCCAGTAGGCGGCGTCGAGGAAGCTTCTCCAGACGTCGTATTGCCCGGACGCGAAGGAGATCTTGACGAGCGGATGCCAGCGGGGGCGCGCCGGAGGATGAATGAGCCGCATGCCGGCCTCCTCGGGCAATAACCCGCCCTTGCGGGAGTTGCACCGGATGCAGCAGCAGACCACGTTCTCCCATCCCGACTTGCCGCCGCGCGACAGCGGCACGACGTGGTCGAGGTTGAGGTCCCGCGTCTGGAACCGGCCGCCGCAGTACTGGCATCGGTTGCGGTCCCGGTAGAAGATGTTCTTGCGCGTGAACCTGACCTCGTGACGCGGCAACCGGTCGAAATCGATCAGCAGGATGACCCGCGGGACCCGGATGCGGATGTTCGGCGTGACGATCGACTCTTCGTGCGGCTGCGGCGGGATGTCGACCCAGTCCTCCCAGTCGCAGGTCGAGTAGTCGGGATTGACGGCCTTGACGTGGCCTTTGTACAGCAGGCAGAAGGCCTTGCGGACAGTCGTCACCTGGATGGCCTGAAACAGCCGGTTGAGGACGAGAACGTTGGTATCCAGCATGACGCACGCCGTGCCGCGCACGCGATTCGAGTCGCGGAACTAGCGCAAAAAGGTAGGATGGCGGCGGGGGAAAGTCAAGCCCTGCGGCCTCCCGCGCGTTGCGGGCTGTAGGCCGTGACCAGCGCCTGGCGCTGCTCGTGGCGCTCGAGGGCCAGAGCGATGAGCCGATCGACCAGGCGCGGGAACGGTAACCCACTCGCCTCCCAGAGCTTGGGATACATGCTGATCGGCGTGAAGCCGGGCAGGGTATTCACCTCGTTCAGGACGAGCGCCCCGCTCACGCGGTCGAGGAAGAAATCGACGCGCGCCAGGCCCTCGACCTCGAGAACCTGGAAGGCGCGGACGGCGAGATCGCGCACGGCCTCCGACTGCGCCTCGCTGATCGGGGCCGGGATCATCAGGCGGGACCGCGAGTCCAGGTACTTGGCCGCGTAATCGTAGAACTCGCGGGAGGGGACGATCTCCCCGACGACGGACGCTTCCGGCCGCTCGTTGCCCAGGACGGCGCACTCGATCTCGCGGGCATCGACGGCGTGCTCCGCCAGCACCTTCCGATCGTAGCGGAAGGCGAGGCGCAGCGCCGCCAGAAGCCCGCGTCGGTCCCGGGCCTTCGAAACGCCGACGCTGCTCCCGCCGTTCGCCGGCTTGATGAAGCAGGGATAGGCCAGGGCGGCCTCCAGCCGGTCCGCCACCACCTCCGGACCGGCGGCGAACTCCGACTTCATCGCAACCTGATGCGGCGTGATCGGCAGTCCCGCCTGACGGAACAGCACCTTCATCACCGCCTTGTCCATGCCGACCGCCGATCCCAGGACCCCCGCGCCGACGAACGGCACGCCGGCCAGCGTCAGCAGCCCCTGCAACGAGCCGTCCTCCCCTCCCGTGCCGTGGATGATCGGGAAGATGACGTCGAGAGGGCGTCCTCTCGCCGTCCGCCCGCCGCCTCCAACTCGTCCCGCCGCCAGCCGGAACAGGTCGGCGACCGCCGGATCGTCCCGGAACAGGGCCCGGGCGCCGGCCACCACGAACCGTCCCGCGCGGGTCACGGCGATCGGCACCACGTCGTAACGCGCCGGATCGAGGGCCGAGATGATCGCCTTCGCCGAGACCAGCGAGACGTCGTGCTCGACCGACCGGCCGCCGAAGATCACTCCGACCCGCAGCCGCCTCCGCCGCGCCATCATCCCTCCTCGGACGCCGCCGCGCCGGCGGCCGAAACCAGGCGCGCCACGCGCTCGCGGACCTCCGGCCGCGATCGGAACCGGATCTCCAGGGATCCGTCCCGGACCTCGGTGCCGGTCACGCGAACCAGACTGCAGAGACTCGCCAGGATGTCCGTTGCGGTGGCGGGGACCAGCACCATTTCCTCCGCGGCCTCGATCGCGAGGGCCCTCCGGATGGCGGAACATAGTCGGCGCCCATGCCCCGTGTCCAGCGCCGAGGTCCGGATCGCCTCCGGATAGGCGGCCGCCAGCCGCTCGATCTCCGGCTCCGGGAGCCGGTCGATCTTGTTGAGCACCAGGAGGCGCGGCCGGTCGCCCAGGCCGAGGCCCTCCAGTGTCTCTTCTGTCGTCCTGAGATGCTCTCCCAGCACCGGCGAGGACGCATCGACCACGATCAGCAGCAGATCGACGTCCGCCGCCTCCTCGAGCGTGCTGCGGAACGACGCCACCAGGTGATGCGGCAGCTTGCGGATGAAACCGACGGTGTCGATCAGCAGGAACGGCTCTCCTCCCGGCGCCTCGCAGCGCCGTACGAGGGGATCCAGAGTGGCGAACAGGCGGTCCTCGACGAACGTCGCCGCCCCGGTCAGAAGGTTCATGATCGTCGATTTGCCGGCGTTGGTGTAGCCGACGAGGGCCACGCGTCCGATTCCGGAGCGCGCTTTGCGCCGCTCCCGGCGCTCCTGCTCGATCCCCTTCAGGTCCTCCGCCAGGCGCGCGATGCGGCGCCGGATCACCCGGCGGTCCGATTCGAGCTGCGTCTCACCGACGCCGCGCTGCCCGATGCCGCCGGCCTGACGGGAGAGGTGGGTCCACTGGCGCGTCAGGCGGGGCAGGCGGTACCGCAGCTGCGCCAGCTCGACCTGCGTCCTGGCCTCGCGGGATCGGGCCCTCCGGGCGAAGATGTCGAGGATGAGCGCCGAGCGATCGAGGACCGTGACCTCGAGCGACTCCTCGAGGTTCCTCACCTGCGCCGGGGAGAGGTCGTCGTCGCAGATCATCAGGCGCGCCGACAGATCCTCGCAGCGAACCCGGATCTCCTCGACCTTCCCCCGCCGCAGAAGGGTCGCGGGACTCACCGCTCCGCGCTCCTGCAGCATCCGGCCGACCACCGTGGCGCCGGCGGTCTCCACGAGGCGCGCCAACTCGTCCAGATGCTCCTCGGTCTCGAGGCGTTCGGACGGCCGCCTGCAGACGCCCACCACGATCGCCCGCTCGCGGCGCCCGGCGCTGCGGCGGGATGGCGCCAGCGTCACCGCGCGGCGGCCTGCGAGGAGGGTTCCGGGAGAGAGCGTCGCACCAGCTCCTCGTAGCCCCGGGGCAGGCCGGTGCCCGCGTAGAGGATGATGCCGTCGCGGCCGACGAGGATGTTCTGCGGGATGGCGGAGATCCGGTAGCGATCCATGAGCGCCATCTCCTCGTCCCAGAGGATCGGGTAGGTCATCCGGAACTTCTCCACGAAGGCGCGCACGCCCTCCTTCGTCTGGTTCATCGGGACGACAATCCCCAGGATCTCCAGGCCCTGATCCTTGTACTGCTGATAGACCCTCCGGAGCTCGGGGACCTCTTCGACGCATGGCACGCACCACGTGGCCCAGAAGACCATGTGCACCACCCGCTTGCCACGCAGGTCGCTCAGGCGATACTCCTTGCCGTCCAGGTCCTTGAGGGTGAAGTCGTAGGCGATGTCTCCCACCTGCCGGCCTTCCCGGGGGCCGCTGGGCGGCGGCATCTTCTGCGCCGAGGCCAAAACCGGCATCAGTAGACAGCAGAGGAACAGCACCAGGTGTGGGACGAGGCGCCGGGAGATCACGTGCGGGAGGCTCTATCGTCGCTCACGTTCGATCGGTGACCTCCCGCGCTCCGCGGCGGACCAATGGGGGAGGTCGAAACGCAGAAAGTATAGCATGCCGGCCTTCAGGCCCCGGGCCGCAGCGCGAAGGCCGGTTCGACCCGGCCGACCGAAAGTCCGCGGTGGTTGCGGATTTCACCGACGAAGCGCTCCAACAGCCCCGAGGCGGCCTGGTCGGTGACGAGCCCGAGCTGCCGCAGCGTCTCGATCACCGCCGTGCATCGGGCCCGCTCCCCGTCCCCGTCCGCTACCTTCAGGGCGATGCCGAAGCCACGGCCGTCCCGCTCGAAGCCCAGCCCATAGAACCCCTCCGCGCCGATCTTGGCGATCAGCCCCCCCGGCGCCTCTCGCATGAGAGCCGTGCAGATGCGGCCGGTCCCCGCCACCATCTCGGGCCGGCCCCGCATCGCCGCCACCGCCCGGCGGACGGCGTCCGCTGATCGCAGCCCTCCGGGCGACACGAGCCGGGCATAGAGGGCCGCCGCGGCCGCGAGGGACAGCGCGAAGGTGGGGGCGGAACAACCGTCCACCGCCAGCGGGATGGCGGATGCCGGCCGGCCGGCGAGCTCCGTCAGGGACTCCAGGATGAGCACCTGGACGGGGTGCTCCGGGTCAAGGTAGGCCGCGATCGGCGCGCCGAGATGAACCGACAAGGCCAGCATGCCGGCATGCTTGCCGGAGCAGTTGTTGTGGATCGCGGACGGCTTCAATCCCGCCTCGCGCAGGGCCTTCGCCGACGGACGATGAAAGGGGGGGTGGGCGCCGCACTGGAGCGCCTCCTCCCCCAGCCCGATCTTCTTCAGGATCGACTGGACGGCTGCGACGTGGAACGGCTCGCCGCCGTGGGAGCCGATCATCACGGCGACCTCCCCTTCCGTGAGGCCGAAGCGCTCCACGGCCCCCGAGCGGAGCAGCGGCAGGACCTGGACCGGCTTCGCCGCCGAGCGCAGGAAGGTCACGGCCTCTGGATCGCCGCACGCCAGGTCGATTCGGCCGCCGGCGTCCGCGACCACGATCGCGCCGTGGTGGACGGACTCGATCACGCCGCCCCGCCGGACGACGACGAGCGGCCGGTACCCCTGCGGCGGCTCGGTCCGCGCCGCCTCGCGTGATGGCATCGCCTCCCCCTGGGGGCCGCATTTTACGCCGTTTACGCCGTGGACGGTCCGCGCCGCCTGTCATACCATACGCCGCATGCTCGAGACGTGGCTGCCGCGCGAGACCTGGCGGCGCAACCAGGTCGCCGTGACCACCGCGGCGGCGATGATCTTCCTGGGGTTCACCCTGGTCACTCCGTTCCTCCCCTTCTACATCGAGTCGATCGGCGTGCGCGGCGAGGCGCGCATCGCCCTCTGGTCGGGCCTGCTCCTGAGCGTCAGCCCGCTCCTGGCGGCGATCCTGGGGCCGCTCTGGGGCCGGCTCGCCGATCGTCTCGGGATGAAGGTGATGGTCCAGCGGGTCCTGTTCACGATAGCGCTCCACTGGGGATTGATGTTCTTCACCAAGACCGTATGGCATGTGCTCGCCCTGCGGATCATGTTGGGGCTCTTCTCTGGGTTCGGCACGATGTCCGTGGCCCTCGTGACCCACGGCTGCCCGAGAGAGCGGATCGGCCACGCCGTCGGCACCCTGCAGGCGACCCAGATCATCAGCACTGCGATCGGCCCGTTCATCGGAGGCCTCCTGGCGGCGACGATCGGCATCCGCAACACGTACCTGGTGACGTGCTGTCTCTGCACGCTCGCGTTCCTGTTCGTGATGCTGGTGTACCGGGACATCCCTTCGCGGGCTGGGGCCGAGGAGGCGCCGGTGATGGTGGGGCAGGCCGGGCCTGTCTCGGAGGGCGTGCGCGCCATCGTGCCGCGCCCGGACCGCCGCCCGACCGCCAGCCCCAGTTTCCGCCAGATCCTCGGCCTGCCCCTGTTCCTGCCGCTCCTGCCGATCCTGTTCCTGGTCAACATGGTCGACCGGGCCCTGTTCCTGGTGGTGCCCCTTTACGTCGCCGCCTCCTGGATGAGGGTCGCATCGGTCGAGGCGATGACCGGCCTCGTGACCTCGATCGGGGCCCTGGCGGCCTCGGCCTCCGCCTACGCGTTCGGACGCCTCGCCGGCCGCCGCGTCGCCGGTCATACGCTGCTCCTCTGGAGCCTGGCGAGCGGAGGCCTCCTGATCCTGGCGATGGCCTTGTGTCGATCGATCGTGCCGTTCGCACTGGCGCGGGTGCTCCTGGGACTGGCGATCGGCGGCGCCCCAACCCTGGGCTACGCGATCGCCGGCGAGTTCATTCCCGATGCGACGCGCGCCTCGTCCTACGCCATCCTCTCGAGCACCGCCATGCTGGGCGCCTCGCTCGGCCCGACCCTGGCCGGGTTGCTCAGCGCCCTCGACCTGCGGGCCCCGCTCCTGGCGGGCGGCGTCATCTACTTCCTTCTGGCGGTGCACACGACCGTCCTGGTGCGCGGGCGCGCCGGGCGCAGGGCGGTCGCCGGCGCGCCGGTCGCGGGGGCCGGGGCATGAGCGCCCCGCGGCCGGCGCGCCGCGACCCGCGACGCCGGGCTCAGGCGCTCCCCGGCCTCAGGGTGGCGCGGCTCCCGAACGGGCTGCGGGTCCTCCTGCGGCCGATGAGGGCCGCGCCCCTCGTCTCCGTCTGGTGCTGGTACGCCGTCGGGTCGCGGGACGAGCGCCCCGGGATCACCGGCATCTCGCACTGGGTCGAGCACATGAACTTCAAGGGGACCCGGCGCATCAGCAAGGAGGACGTGACCCGCCAGGTCGAGCTGGCGGGCGGCGTCTGGAACGGCTACACCTGGCTCGACGTCACGGCCTACTTCGAGACCGTGCAGCGCGACGCCTTCGAGGCGATGCTGCGTCTCGAGGCCTCGCGCATGACCGAGTGCCTCTACCCGCCCGGGGAGGTGGAAAGCGAACGCACGGTCGTCATCTCCGAGATGCAGGGCGGGGAGAACGACCCGCGCACCTTTCTCGAGCGGGAGGTGACGGGCACCGCCCTGCAGGCGCACCCCTACCGCTGGCCGACCATCGGCTACCTCTCGGACCTCAAAGCGACCACGCGCGACGACCTGGTCCGGCACTACAGGGCCTACTACGCGCCGAACAACGCGGTGCTCGTCGCCGCCGGCGACTTCGACCCGGAAGTGGCGCTGCGCCTGGTCCGCCGGCACTTCGGCCGGATCGCCGCCGGACCTCCGCCCCCGGCCGTCAGGACCAGCGAGCCGGAACAGTCGGGCGAGCGACGCGTGACGATCCAGCGGCCCTCCGGGGCCGCCTACCTGCACGTGGCCTGGCCCGCGCCGGCCGCGAGCGAGCCCGACTTCCCCGTCCTGCTGGCGGCCGACGGCATTCTGGCGGGCGGACCGAGCGTGAACGCCTGGGCGGCGGGACGGGGGCGGGGACCGAGCAAGGCCTCGCGTCTGTACCGGGCGCTGGTCGAGACCGGATTGGCGTCCGACGTCGACACGTCAGTCATCCCGACGCGGCACCCGTTCCTCTACTCGGTCCAGGCCACCGTGAGCAGGAGCGTCGAGCCCGCCCGCGCCGAGGCGGCGGTGCTCGAGGAGATCGACGCTCTCGCCCGGGGACGGATCGACGCTGAAGACCTGCATCGCGCCAAAGAACAGTTCCTGGCCCGCCATGCTCTGGAGAGCGAGAGCGTCACCGACGTGGCGCACCAGCTCGGGTTCTTCGAGACCATAGGCAGCCATCGCACCTGGCTCGACCTGCCGGAGCGTGTGGAGCGCGTCACCGCGCAGGACGTGAGCCGGCTGGCCGCGGCACGGCTCGACGCGCGTCACCGGACGATTGGCACGCTCCTGCCATCGCCGGACGGGAGCGCCCGGTGACGCGATCCGCCGGTGTCGTGGCGGCGCAACGCGAGGTCCTCGGCAACGGACTGGCCGCGATCGTGCGCCCCAACCGGTCCACCCGCTCCGTGGCGCTGCACCTCGCGCTGCGGGCCGGCGGCGCCTTCGACCCTCCCCGTCGCTCCGGGACGGCCAGCCTCGCGGCGCGGCTCCTCGACCGCGGCGCCGCGGGGCTCGGTGCTCAGGCCATCGCGCGGGACTTCGAAGTGCGCGGGATCGCCTTCCTGGCCCGCGCCCGCCTCGACAGCCTCGACATCACTCTCCGCCTGCTGTCGCGCCACCTGCCGTTTGCGCTCGAGCGGCTGCGGGACCTGGCCGCTTCGCCCACCTTCCCCGAGTCCGAGTGCGACGGAGAGCGCGCCCGCGTGCTCAACGATATCGCCGAGCGCGAGCAGGACACGGCCTCCCGGGCCGAGGAGGCGCTGTCCGCCGCGCTGTTTCCGGAGGGACATCCGTACCACGCGCCGGCCCTGGGCACGCGGGACACGGTGGCGGCGATCGGACGGGAGGATCTCCAGTCATTCCACGCCGCGCGCTGCCGTCCCGGGGAGGCCGTCCTCGTCGTCTCGGGCGACGTGGAGGCGGACGTCGCCCTGCGGCTCTCGGAGCGCGTCTTCGGCTCCTGGACGTCACCTGCGGGACCGACGGGGCGTCACGAGGCATCCAGGGCTTCCGACCCCAACACGCCCCTGTCCCTCCCCGACGCGCCCCCACCCGATGCGGCGCGCGAGATCATCGTGGGCATCGCCGGGAAGACGCAGACCGACATCGCGCTCGGCTTCGTGCCGGCGATCCGGCGGCGAGGCCCGGACCTGCAGGCCACCCTCGTCATGAACAGCGTCCTCGGCGACTTCGGCATGGGCGGGAGGCTCGGCGGCGCCATCCGGGAGCGCGCCGGGCTCGCCTACTACGCCCATTCCTACGTCTGGGCCGGCCTCGGCGCGGGGCCCGTCGTCATGCGCGCCGGCGTGGCCCCGCAGGGGGTGCGCAAGGCGATCGACCTCATGCGCCGGACGGTCTCTGCGTTCAGGAGCCGGGGAGCGCGGCCCTCCGAGCTGCGTGACTCGAAGCAGGCCCTCGCCGCGGCCCTCCCCTGCCGCTTCGAGACCAACGCAGGCGCCGCGGCGCTTTTGGCCGACTGCGAGATCCAGGGACTCGGGTACGATTTCCCCGACCGCGTCCCGGATCTGATCGCGGCGGTCGACCGGGAGGCCGTCCTGGAGGCCGCGCGCAGGTACCTCACGCCGGATCGGTGCGTCCTGGTGATGGCCGGGCCGGTGCGCGAGGACGGCGCCTCGGGCTGATCCTCTCGTCAGGCCGTCTGCCGGCCGTTGAGCCAGAGAGCGCCGAGCGAGAACGCGGTCAGGATGCCTATAGGCGCGAGCAGGCTCGCCGGATGCGGCAGGAGCCACCAGGCGAGCGCCGCCCCGATCATCGCGGCGGCCGACAGCAGGCCGAGGCCGGGCGGACGGCGCACAATCTGAGGTAGCAGGCGGCTGTGCCGGGCGCCGTAGAGCGAGTAGATGAACAGGCCGAGCGCCAGCCAGCCGAGGAAGCGCCACCACGTGATCGCCGGCAGCCCGCGCATCAGGTAGACGCAGGAGGCGATGCCGGCGAGCGAGAACTCCGTCCGCACCAGATCGGGGACGCGCCGCCCGCTCAGGAGGGCCCACAGCCCGACGAGCGAGAAGCCGGCGCCCGTCAGGGCGATCAGCAGGACGACGACGTATTCCAGTCGCGCCCCCCAGTCGGAGGCCGCGAGCAGCACAGGCGGCAGGTAGTAGAGGACCAGGCCCCAGATCGGCAGCAGCGGCAGCCACGGCATCCGGAAGGGGCGCGGCCGCCCGGGATCGGTCACCCTCAGGACCATGACGCCGAGACAGACGAGGACGAACGCGAACAGCGTCCCGATGTTGGTCAGCTCGATGATCTCGTCGATCGACGCGAAGGCGGCGAAGAAGGCGACGAAGGCGCCGGTCCAGATCGTCGTCACGTGCGGGGTGCGGTAGCGCGGGTGGACGGCCGCGAAGATCTTCGGCAGCAGGCCGTCGCGCGACATGGAGAAGAAGATGCGCGGCTGGCCGAGCTGGAACACGAGCAGCACCGCCGTCATCGCGACCACGGCGCCGAACGACACCACGCCCGCGGCCCAGTCCTTGCCGATGAACGACAGCGCTTTCGCCAGCGGGTCGGCGATGCCCAGGTCGGCATACGGGATGATGCCGATCAGGACGAACGCGACGAGGATGTAGATCAAGGTGCAGATGATGAGCGAGCCGAAGATGCCGATGGGAATGTCGCGCTTCGGATTGCGGGTCTCCTCCGCGGCGGTGGAGACGGCGTCGAAGCCGATGAACGAGAAAAAGATGATGGCCGCACCGGCCTGCACGCCCGCCCAGCCGCCCGGGAGAAACGGCGTGAAGTGCTCCGCTCTCACGTAGTTGAATCCGACGACGACGAAGAGCAGCAGGATCAGGAGCTTCAGGCAGACCATGATGTTGTTGACGAAGGCGCTCTCCTTGACGCCGATCACCAGGACCCAGGTTACGAGCGCCACGATGAGCACGGCCGGGAGGTTCATGATGATCGGCATGCCGAACAGGTGCGGGGCGCCCGACACGATCGCCTCGCTCCTGAGGGCCGTGCGCAGGTCGGTGCACAGCCACGGAGGGATGCTGTAGCCGAAGGCGTGCGTCAGGACGTCGTTCAGGTAGGACGCCCAGGAGATGGCCACGGCGATGTTCCCGACCGCGTACTCGATGATCAGATCCCAGCCGATGATCCAGGCGACCAGCTCGCCGAGGGTGGCGTAGGCGTACGTGTACGCGCTTCCGGCGATCGGGATCATCGAGGCGAACTCGGCGTAGCACAGCGCCGCGAAGGCGCACGCGACGGCCGTGATCACGAAGGAGAGGATGATCGCCGGGCCTGCGCCCGGGCGGTCGGCGTTGCCCGCGGTCGCGGTGCCGATGGCGGCGAAGATGCCGGTGCCGATGACCGCCCCGATCCCGAGCATCGTGAGATCGAGGCCGGTGAGCGTCCGCTTGAGCGAGTGCTCCCGCTCTTCCGCTTCGCGGGTGATGTGATCGACGCCCTTGGTGCGGAACAGCGCTCCCAGTCGCATGATCCGGGGCCCCCGGCGCTCGGGACAGTGCCTGGAAATCGCGCCGCACTATACGGATCGGATGGCGGTGTGTCAACGCCGCGTATCACGCCATCGAAGATGGGGCTGTCAGTGGATACGACTGTCCGTCGCCGCTCAGGGGCAGGCGTCCGGTCCGCTGACGGTGCGCAGCCGCTCCAGCGAATCGAAGCCGAGCGAACCCTTGCCGCACATGGAGTCTTCTCCTTGCACGAAGTAGAAGACTCCCGTGCCGGCGGCGGGGATCACGGGGTCGACGACGCCGATGTCGCCCGCGCGCGATCCGGAGAGGTGCTGCCAGCAGGCACCGTAGTAGCCGAAGGCGCGCAGCGACAGGTCCCCGCGCCGGACGAAATAGCCTTCGGCGCCCGCCGCCGCGGTCCAGACGATCCTCCCCTGTTGATCGATATCGAGGCGCACCTGATCGCCGGGAGTGCGCACCTCCGGTACACCCGGGTGGCAGTCACAGGAATCCCCGAGCCCGTCACGGTCGCTGTCGATCTGGAGGGCGTTGGCGATCGACGGGCAGTTGTCGCACAGGTTGCCGACAGCATCCGAGTCCGAATCGATCTGCAGCGGGTTCCCGACGGAAGGACAGTTGTCAGGCGATTCGCAGCTGCTCGCTTCGGAGAACAGCACCAGATGGCCGCGGGGGTACGGATACGGGCCCGTGGTCCAGTCGGCGCCCGCCACGACGTCGGGCCTGCCGTCGCCAGTCAGGTCGCCGGGGGCGGCGAGCCCGCCGACCCCGAGGTGGCCGGTTGTGACCGGGGAGGGGTCGAAGAGGCGGGCCACGATGCTGCAATCTGCTGACGAGACCAGGAGGACCGCCCCCGCATACTGCGCTCCGGGCGTGGCGTAGCCGTCCTCCGAGGCGGCGAAAACGGGGATGCCATTCGCGCTCATGCCCTCGCTGGCCGCCAGGTTACGCCCGAAGTATTCATAGGATGGGGCGGTGCTGTCCATGCAGCGCCTCAGAACGGTTCCGGTCGCGCCGGAGACGAGGAGTACCGCCCCCACGTCCGTCCTGCTCGGCGGCGCATCGGCCCAGATGCCGGCGAGCAGATCGGACACGCCGTCTCCGTCGAGGTCCCCGGCCGCCACGACCTGAACACCAAGGCGGTCGGACGGCGCCGCCGAGGGATCGTTGATGCGGCGAAGGATCGTGCCGTCCGGTCCGGAGATCACGACGAGTCGTCCTGCGTAGGCGACTCCGAGCGACGAATCGTTGGGCGCACCCACGACGAGGTCCGGCCAGCCATCTCCCGTCAAGTCGCCTGGTCCCGCCAGCGAGTAGCCGAACCCCACGGAGATGCCGGGCGCAGAAGTCAGGGTCGGATCGGCGACACGGTAGAGGAGCCCGCAGGAGGCGCCCGAGAAAACCGCGACCTCACCGTTCGAGTTGACGCCGCCCGTGGACGCTCCGGCGGCGATGTCGAGAAGGCCATCCCCGCTGACGTCGCCGAGCACAGCGACAGCGTTGACGAGGCCGGAAACGCTGCACGTCCGCACGGTGGCGCACGTGGCGCCCGACATGAGCCTGACGGATCCGCTGTCCCCGACCACGACGTCCGGAACTCCGTCGCCGGAAATGTCCCCGATGGCGGCGAACGGACCGCGGCCTATGCCGCGGCAGCGCACCGCGCCGGTTCGCCCCGAGACGATCACGGCCTCGCCGATGTCGTTCGCGACAGCCAGGTCGGGCACGCCATCCCCGTCGGTGTCCCCGATGCCGCCGACTGCCCGGCCGAGCCGCTCGTTGCTGGCGCCCGCCGGGTCGGTGAGAAGGGATGCGACCCGGTTCTGCGGCTGGTTCTCGTCCACCTTCGCGTTGCAGTCGTCGTCGCGGTGATTGCAGACTTCCGCCGCGCCGGGGTGGACGCCGGCGCTGTGGTCGTCGCAATCGCAGGCAGCCGTGGTGCCGTCCGCGTCGAGGTCCGGCCCGTCATCCGCCAGCGCGTTGCAGTCGTCGTCCATGCCGTTGCAGGTCTCGACAGCCCCCGGGTGGGTCGCGGCGCGCCCATTGTCGCAGTCCTGGCAGGCGGCGAATCCGTCCCCGTCGGTATCCTCGTCCACGAGCGCGTCGCAACTGTTGTCCCGGCCATCGCACACCTCGGCGCGGCCAGGGGCTGTCAGGCCATCGGCGTCGTCGCAGTCGCCGCCGAACGGCGTCACGCCATCGCCGTCGCAGTCGCTCGACCTGCCGTAGACGAGCGCCAGCCCCGCCCAGGGGGCGCCAACGACGATTTCCGCGGCGTGATCGCCGTCCAGGTCCCCCGGCACGGCCACGGCACGATTGCCGTCGAATGGCGGGAACTCCCGGAAGTGGCTGCCGGCATCGAGGTCGAGGCGCGCCAGGACGGCGCACGTGCGGCCCGAGAGAACGAGCGCTGTCCCGAGGAGCGGTCCTATGGAGGTGTGCTGGAAGGGAGCCAGAGCCACGAGATCGGCGCTGCCGTCGCCGTCGTAATCCGGATAGGCCGCGAGCCCGGCCCCGAGGTTCGCCTTCGGCGACCCTGAAGGATCGACGCACTTGCGCAGCAGCGCGCCGCTGGCGCCCGAGAACAACGACACACTGCCACTGTCCGGACCACCCGCATCGTCGTACATAGCGGAAACCGCGAGGTCGGGGACGCCGTCCGATGAAACGTCCGGCAGGGCGCTGACGGCCGCTCCCAGCGCCCCGCCCGGGGCGCTCGGGTCGGTCAGCCGCCGCAGGACCGATCCATCGGCGAGCGAGAACACGAGCGCCGCACCGTTGCCGCCGCTCGCCCCCACGAGGAGATCGCCCGCGCCGTCCCCGGAGATGTCACCCGTAGCCGCGAGGGAGACCCCGAGGCTCGCGCCCGGGGCCCCGAGCGGGTCGGTCAGCCGGCGCTGGACCGAACAGTCGGCGCCGGAGAAGATCAGGACCGCTCCGGCATCGACCACGCCGGCCGGGTCTGCGCGCGGCACTCCGGCCGCGAAATCGGGCACGCCGTCCCCGTCGAGATCGCCTGTGGCGGCCAGGGACTGGCCGAGGTATGCGTAGTTGCTGCCCGGCGGGCCCACGGGGTCGGCGCACTTGCGCAGGAACGAGCAGTCGGCGCCCGAGAAGATCGATACCGAGCCGCGGTAACCGGATCCCGCCGAATCCTGACGGGCGCCGACCGCGATGTCCGGAACACCGTCCGCGTTCACGTCCCCGATCCCGGCGGTGGACCAACCCAGGTAGTCGTCTCGCTCGGCGTTCGGGTCCACGAGCTGGCAGACCGGCGACAGATCGGCGCCCGACAGCACGAGCGCGCTGCCCATCTGATACAGGGACTGGTCCGGCTGCGAGAAACGTTCAGCCCCGATGACCAGATCCGGGACGTGGTCCCCCGTGACGTCGCCGATGCCGGTGACCGAACGGCCGAAGCCCCCCCACAGGACCGGATCGGGCGGGATCACCCTGCGCGAGCCCCAGGCGCGGGACGAACTGGGATCGACCAGCCCGTCGCAGTTGTCATCCTGGTGATCGCAGGTCTCGGGGATGCCGCTGAACCCTTCGTCCACCAGGCCGTCTCCGTCGTTGTCGAACCCGTCGCAGGTCTCGGAGTCGCAGGCGTTGCCGATCTCGTCGCCGTCGAAGTCCTCCTGTCCCGGGTTCGCGGCCGCGGGGCAGTTGTCGTTGCACGATGGCACGCCGTCGCCGTCGGCGTCGAACCCCTCGTCGACGAGCCCGTCGCAGTCATCGTCGAGCCCGTCGCAGACCTCCAGGGCGCCCGGATGGGTCGAGGCGCGCCGGTCGTCGCAGTCGCCGCAGACGGCGAACCCGTCGCCGTCGTCGTCCTCGTCGACCGCGTCGTCACAGTCGTTGTCGATGCCGTCGCAGGCCTCCGCGAACCCGGCGGCCCGTCCCGCGCTGGCGTCGTCGCAGTCGCCCACGAACGGCACGACACCGTCCCCGTCGCAGTCGGCCTCCTTGCTGATGACGAAGAGCCGTGCTCTGGAAATGGTCACAATCTCGCTCGCCTCATCCCCCCCGAGGCTGCCAGGGACCAGGAGGGAGGATCCGAAAGAGTCGCTGGATCGAGCCGCGGGATCGCGGATCTGATCCAGCACGCTGCAATCGGCACCCGACAGGGCGAGCACGGCGCCCGTCTCGAATTTGTACTCGGGAAACACGGCAAAGTACGTGTCGGCGCCGGCGACGACGTCCGGGACGCCGTCGCCGTTCGCGTCGCCCAGGGCCGCTACCGCCGTCCCGAGTCGATCAATCTGCGGCGCGGTGCAAAGCCGCAGGAACGTGCCGTCGCGGCCCGAATAGAGCGAGACGCTGCCCTGCTGGATGGCGCTGATCGAATCCAGGTAGGCGCCGATCGCCAGATCGCCCACTCCGTCCCCATTGAGATCTCCGACCACCGCGAAGGCTCTGCCGAAGTTGTCTCCCGACACCGGTGACGGGTGCAGGAGGCGCCGGATCAGGCTCCCGTCGGCGCCGGACATGATCAACACCGCTCCGATGCCGGCACCCGACTGCAAGCCCGCTCCGTAGGCGGCGAGATCGGGCACGCCATCGCCGTTCATGTCGCCCGCCGGCGCGAGGATGCTCCCCATCCGAGGGTTCGACGTGAAACCGTTCGGATCGACGAAGCGCCTGATGGGCGTGCAGGTCAGCGGATCGAACACCGCGACCTGGCCTTTGAAGGGCGCGCCCCCGGTGTTCGAGGCGGCGACCTCGGGAATCCCGTCCCCGTTGAGGTCGCCGAGAGTGGCGAGCGCCGCGCCAAGCCCCCAGCTGTCGGACGCCAGAGGGTCGGTGCAGCGGCGCACCAAGGTGCAATCGGCGCCGGAGAGTATCGAGATGCTGCCGGCGGAGGAGATCGAACCGACCTTGACGCCTGGCGCTCCGACCAAGAGGTCCCCGGCGCCGTCTCCGGTGATGTCCGGCAGGTCCGCGACGGCACTGCCGAAGCGATCGTTGGCTGCGCCGGCGGGGTCGCGTCCTCGGCAGATCTCGCTCCTATCGCGGCCGGAGTAGAGGACGATCTCGCCGGCAGAGGCGCCCGCCGGCGTGGTGGCGAAGGAGATTCCAATGGCGATGTCGGGCACGCCATCGTGATCGATGTCCCCCGGCGTGACGAGCCGTCCGGGGCCGTATCCTGCGCCCTGGCCGGGATTGGGGCCGGGCACTAGAAGCGAGCCGGGATTCGAGGCTTCGTCGGTGCGCCCGTCGCAGTTGCGGTCGACGTGATCGCAGGTCTCTTCGGCGCCAGGGTGAACCGACGGATCGGCGTCGTCGCAGTCACCACATGCTTGCTGCGGCGGCTGGCATCCGCCGCTGCAGACGGCGTATCCGTCGCCATCGCCGTCGGGGCAGACCGCCTCAATCCCGCGGGAGCCGCGATCCGCGGAGGCCTGGAGCGAGTCGGGGGCCAGGTACATCGCCGCCGCCGTCGCCCCCATGGCGGCAGCCGGGAGCAGCAGGAAGCCCATGAAGCGGAGTCTCGATCCGCCGCGGCGACGTAGTTCGAGGTTTCGTCCGGGCCGCGTCATGGATGCTCCTTTGGCTGGACCCAGAGCGGCGTACGGGTGCTTCGTCCTTTATATACACCCAAAGGCGTCTCGTGGCAGTGGAATTCCTCGCTGGAAGCGACGTGGACGTGCCAAAGGGAAGCCGCCCTGTTGGATGGCGGGCATGGGTCTGAAGGCATCGCTGGCAAGCCGCAACCTTGACACCGGTGCAAGGCGCTGCTTAGCATCGGGGGCTCCGAGGCGCCCACGATCCGGATCCATGCTCACATTCTCGCAGCGGCTCAAGGAGCTCGCGGAGCGCGGCCGCGGGGTCGTCGTCCTGACAGGCGCGGGCATGTCCGCGGAATCGGGGGTGCCGACGTTCCGCGGCAAGGATGGATTCTGGGAGAAGGAGTCGGTCGAGGACCTGGCGACGCCCTGGGGCTTCGCGCGCGATCCCGCGAAGGTCTGGCGCTGGTACGACGAGCGCCGGCGGCAGATCGCGGCCTGCCGGCCGAACGCCGGGCACCTGTCCCTCGCGGCCTACGAGGCGCGCTGCGGCGATCTCCCGCTGGTGACGCAGAACATCGACGGCCTGCACGCGGCGGCCGGCAGCCGGCGGGTGCTCGAGCTGCACGGCAACATCTTCCGCGTGCGCTGCGAGCGCGACGGCGCCGTGACGGAGGACCGGCGCACGCCGCTGCCGGTGATCCCGCCGGCCTGCTCCTGCGGCGGGCTCTTGCGGCCGGACGTCGTCTGGTTCGGCGAGACGCTCCCGGCGCGCGTGATGGAGGAGGCGACGGCGGCGGCGGAGTCGGCCGACCTGTTCCTCGTCATCGGCACCTCGTCGGTGGTGTATCCTGCCGCGGGCCTGCCGGCTGTGGCGGGCGCCGCGGGCGCCTGGGTCGTGGAGATCAACCCCGAGGAGACGCCGCTCTCCGACCAGGTGGACGAGGTGCTGCGCGGAAAGGCGGCGGAGGTCCTGCCGGCCCTTCTGGGAGGGGCGCCCTGAGGCGCCGCGGCCTCCCGGGGCCGGCCGGCCTCACGGGGCTCTGAGGACGATGCGCGGACTCTATCTCGACTGCTTCTCGGGGATCAGCGGGGACATGCTCCTCGGCGCGCTGGTCGATCTCGGCGTCTCCATCGGCCACCTGCGCCGGGAGCTCGGGAAGATCCCGCTGCGCGGCTACACGGTGTCCGCGAAGACGACCCGCCGGGCCCACCTCGCCGGCACGAGCGTGGCGGTCGAGGTCTCGTCCCGAAGCCAGCCCGAGCGCGACCTGCGCTCGATCCGGCGGATACTCTCGGGCAGCGCGCTCCCGCCGCGCGTCCGTGGCACGGCGATCCGGGCGTTCGAGACACTGGTTGGGGCGGAGGCCCGGGTGCACCGCATCCCGGCCGATCGCGTGCACCTGCACGAGGTGGGGGCCGTGGACGCCATCGTCGAC
>DASRJX010000115.1:0-2080 GCA_035649235.1 Candidatus Cryosericum sp. | reverse complement strand
TTTGCATCCACCATGGCCAGGTTCAGCAGGGCGAACAGCCGCGCATTCTCGACCAGACTGGTCCGTCTCTGGGCCGACACGCTGCGCGCCACTCGATTCCACATCGGCAGCGACCCCTCGGAGTCGCACAGCGCGATCTCGGTCTGCTCGGCCGTGCGTTCGGCACTGTCCACGCTTCCGAGCCGCTTGGTTTCGTTGAAGTCCGCGGAATATTCGTCGCTGTCCAGGCTCGGCGGACCCTCGGTCCGGAACTGGTCGCCGCGCTTGATCACGAACGGCGTGACGAAGCGGAAGGCGGGGACGGCAGGGTTCCCGAAGGTCGGTGGCGTGCGCTGGTACTCGCCGGGACCGCTGCCAAAGGTGTAGGTGCCATCCACGCTGGACCCGTCGGTGCTGCGCAGGGCGACGATCTGGCCAGCGACGGCCTCTCCTACCGCCAGCCCCTCTTCCTTGACCGGCCCGTCGGGAATCTGGGAGAGCGACGCCGACCGGGCCCCGTCGAGCAGGGCCGCCTGCCCGGGCAGCAACCGGATCAGCACGCCGTAGGCCGCTTGGACCGCCGACGCCTCGATCGAGGCTCTACCAGACGGTGACACCTGCACCGCGTACCCCTCGTATCGCGGCGCGATGGAGTTCACGGCGTCGTGCACCGCCGCGTGGACCATCGCCGCTACCCTCTGCTGCCTCTGCGGGTTGAGGCCCGCCCCCGCCGCCGCCTGCAGCGTGGTCCGGTTCCAGTCCGTCACGACGTCGGCCCGCACCGGCCCGGGCAAACTGATCAGAGCGATTAGCCCCACTGCGCCCATCCTGCCCGCGGCCGATGACCGCCGGCCGGCCTGGGATTCGAGATTTCGCATCTTCCGCCTCCTTCTTCAACGGAGCCCGTGTCTCCGATGGCGGGAAGAGTCGGCTCCGAGAGGGAGGCATTCAATGCACGGCCGCGCAACGGGAGATGAACTCTGGGTAACCCTCTATCGCACGCGATCTACGAGGCTTGCTCAGAGGTCTCAGCGCGGATCCTCCCGACGCCAGTGCTACACTCCCCGCGCACGCCATGTCGCAGTCCGCCACCCCGCGGCGGATCCTCTGCTTCGGGTCTTTCGAGGTCGACCTCGGGTCCCGGGAGCTCCGCCGGCAGGGACTGAAGATCAGCCTGCAGGATCAGCCTTTTCGCCTGCTGGCCCTGCTCCTCGAGCGCGCGGGCGAGGTGGTCACCCGAGAGGATCTGCGGGACAAGCTCTGGCCAGCGGATACGTTCGTCGACTTCGACCACAGCCTCAACACGGCGGTGAGAAAACTGCGGGAGGCCCTGGGCGACTCGGCCGAGACTCCCCGTTACGTCGAGACCCTCGCGCGGCGGGGTTACCGGTTCGTCGCCCCGGTGGCAGAGCCGGGACCCACGGCGCCAATGGCCCATTCCGCCGAAGCGGAGGTGTCCTCGCCCTCGCCGCCCGCGACAGCGCGCCGGCCGCCTTCCGCTCGTCGCGCTCTCGTCATCGCGGCCTTGCTCTCTTCCGCGGCCCTGATCGCCTATTGGGTCGGCGGGCGCTCGAAGCCGCGCCTCCAGCCGAGCCGGAGGCTGACGCTTGCCGTTCTTCCCTTCGACAACCTCTCGGGCGACGCGGACCAGGAGTACCTGAGCGACGGTTTGACGGAGGAGATGATCACGCAGCTCGGTCGGCTGGAGCCCGATCGGCTGCGCGTCACCGCGCGCAGCTCCACCTGGAAATACAAACATGCCGACCGGGACATCGACCGGATCCGCCGGGAGCTGGGCGCGGACTACGTCCTGGAGGGCAGCCTCCGTCGCGCCGGCGAGCGAGTGCGCGTCACCGCTCAGCTCATCCAGGCCGCCGATCAGACCGACGTCTGGGCCCAAACCTATGAGCGAGACCTCCGCGACGTCCTGGTCCTGCAGAGCGACGTCGCGCGGGCCGTTGCCCGGGCCATCGCTCTCACGCTGACACCGCACGCACAGGCCCGCCTGGCAAGCGCCCGTTCGGTGCGTCCGGAGTCCTATGAGGAGTACCTGAGGGGACGGTTCTTCTGGAACCGAAGGACCGAGGCGGCACTCAAGCAG
>DASRJX010000114.1:0-17470 GCA_035649235.1 Candidatus Cryosericum sp. | reverse complement strand
TGCGCTAGGACTCTTCATCGAGGGGCGTGGGGAGCTTCGGGCGGAGACGGCGGGTTCCACTGCTCCCTCGAGCATGAGTCAGGGGCCAAATCCTCGGGATCTCGAGCGCATGTTGAAGGTGCTCAAGCCCGAGGGTGTCGTCTTCGTAGAACTCCCCTACACCAATATCGACCAGAACGGGAACATCACGATCGACCACATGACGATGCCGCCGTACCTCGTCGAGCGTCCGTATACCGACGTCGATCAAGACGGGAACATCACGATCAACAGCATGACGATGCCGCCGGGGTTGGTCACACGTCCGCATACCGACATCGATCAGGACGGGAACATCACGATCGCCAGCATGACGATGCCCGCGGGGCTGGTCGAGGTCCCGTTCTCGGTGAATGAAGCCGGGGAGTTTCTCGTGCCGACGCTCAGTGTCTGGGGTGTGGCGGTCTTGGTTCTTGTGCTGCTGCTGACTGGAGCATGGCTGCTCTCGCGGCGCGGCCGTCCTGAGCCGCTGAACCCCTGACACGCCTTGTGGGGTTGTGCCTCCCGGCCCGGGGACCGGCCTGAGGAGCGGGCAGGGGCGGAGAGCGAACGCTCTCAGGAGCGTTCTTCTCCGGCGCTGGACCGTTCAGCACCGCATCAAGCCCCTGTGGTAAGATTCCGCGCTCTTGCGAGCCTTGGAGGCTTAGGCCTGCCAGGGCGCGGGCCGACCGCGATACCGAGCGCCTGTAGCTCAGGGGATAGAGCAACGGCCTTCTAAGCCGTGGGTCAGGGGTTCGAATCCCTTCAGGCGCGCCAGCCGCGCGCCGCCCCCGGCGGGTCGCGTATGCCGGGCCGGCAGGACGCGTGGTGAGTGTAGCTCAGGTGGTAGAGCCCCGGGTTGTGGCCCCGGTTGTCGCGGGTTCGAGTCCCGTCACTCACCCCAGACATGCACCCGGTTTGGGCCGTTAGCTCAGTCGGTAGAGCAGCTGACTCTTAATCAGCGGGTCGGAGGTTCGAGTCCTCCACGGCTCACCAGATCTTCTTCTTTTGAGGTGTCGCGATGGCCAACAAAGTCGTCCGGATCTTCGGCAAGGACACCTGACCGTACACGACGTCGGCCCGGGAGGCCTACGCCGACAAGCACTACGAAGTCCAGTACATCGACGTCCTCGCGGACAAGGCGCAGCTCGACGAGATGATGAAGTTCTCGAAGGGCAAGAGGAACGTGCCGGTCATCGTCGAGGGGGACAAGGTCACCATCGGCTACGGCGGGACCTGAGGCGTCTGAGCCCTCCGGCCGGCGGCCGGAGACTCGACTCGATGTCACGCAACGAGCGCGATCGGTTCCAGCTGCAGCTGGGACGTCTCCTGGAGCGGATCGACGAGCCGGACAAGCTCTACAAGACGGCGCTGACCCACACCGCGCGCTTTTTCTCGGCGGACCGCGGCGCCGTCATCCTGAGACAGCCGGTCTCGGACGCGCTCCGCACCCTCGGCTTCGGCCGCGACGGCCACCTCTGGGACGACGCGACGGTCCACGCCTTCCTCGATCTGAAGCGCCCCGAGCTTCCGCCCACCGACATCATGGCCCCCATCGTCATCGGCGAGAAGGCGGCCGGTGTCCTGGCTCTGCGGCGATCCGAGGGCTCGTTTCCTGAGGGCGCCGGGAGGTTCCTGACGCGCGTCTGCCGCACCCTCGCGCGCGAGGCTGCGCTGCGCGAAGAGCGCCGCACGGCGCGCGTCGTCGACCAGATCAAGGAGCGCACGGTCCGGGAGCTGCGGCCGAAGGACCTCTTCTACCAGATCCTCCACGGACTCCGATCCCTGACCCGCTACGATCACTCCTCCGCGCTCCTGATCGCCGAGGAGGACGGCGCCCGCCTGGTCTTGCACGCGGAGCAGATCGCCTGGGCGAAGGCCAAGAGCCGCCGCATCGGAAGAAAGGTCCGCGTGCCGAACGACCTGCGCGGCGCCCTCCGGCGCATCACGGGCGCGCGCGTCGTGGCGTTCGACGCGACCCCGAAGCGCCGGCCGGCGCCCCCCGCGCGCGCCACCGAGACGGCCGACCCGGCCGCGTCCCTCGCCCGGCTGCTGCGCTGGGGCGGGCGGGGCAAGGAGCCGGCCGAGGGGACGATCCTCCTGGCGCCGCTGGTGCACGACGACGAGACGCTGGGGGTCCTCAAGATCGCCGCGCGAAGGGCCGGCGCCTTCGGCGCCGCGGAGGCCGGGGCCGTGGAGCGCGTCCTGCGGCACGTCGCCTCGGTCATCCACAACTCCCGCCGGGCGCTCTCCATGGAGGAGAGGATCATCGACGCCGAGAAGAAGCACGCCATGGCCGACCTGGCGCGGGCGATCTCGCACGACGTCAAGAACGCCATCGGCGCGATCCTGCCGCTGGCGCAGCAGGCGCGCGAGGAGTTGCTGGCGGGGACGTTCGACCGCACGGTCCTGATCCAGGACCTGCAGCAGATCGAGCAGTCGGCCCAGATCTGCCAGCGGATCTTCGACGGCATGCTGCAGCTGGCGCGCTCCGGAGTGCGTCCTCCCGAGAGGGCGCCGCTGCAGCGGATCCTCAAGGCCACCGTCGCCATCCTCGGCACCCGCTTCAAGCGCCTCGGCGTGACGCTCGACATCCGCCTGCCGGAGGATCTGCCGGAGATCGATGCCAGCCACGGCGGGCTGGAGCAGCTGTTCCTGAACCTGCTCACGAACGCCCTCGACGCCATGCCGGCGGGCGGACGGCTACGGGTCACGGCCCGGGCGCTCCGCGATCGGGTCGAGGTCCGCGTAGCCGACTCCGGAGCCGGCATCCCCCCGGAGCAGCTCAAGCGCATCCACGAGCCCTTCTACACCACCAAGGACGACGGCTTCGGGCTGGGCCTCGCGATCTGCCGGTCGATCCTGTGGGAGAGTGGCGGCGAGATGACGGTCGAGAGCGCCGTGGGCCGCGGCACCACGGTCCTGGTGTCGCTGCCGACGGCTCCTGCTGCGGGACGGAGCGGCCAGCCCCCCGTCCTCAAGGCGCCCGCACGTGGCGCCTCCACCCTGGCCCTTCCGCCCGCGAGCGGCGGCCCGCCGAAGGCCCGGACATGAAGCCGGAGCACGGCCGGGTCCTGGTGGTCGACGACGACGCGGCGATGCTGCGCGCCGTGGAGCGCATCCTGGCGCCGGCCCACGAGGTGCGCGGCGCCGCCTCCGGCGAGGACGCCCTCAAAGCCTTCAAGGAGAGGCCGTTCGACATCGCTATCATCGACATTCGCATGCCGGGCATGGACGGGTTCCAGCTCACGCGCGCCATCAAGGAGGCGCGCCCGGCGACGGAGGTGATCCTGGTCACGGGTTCGATCTCCGATCTGGACGAGAAGCTGGTGCGCTCGGTCAAGGAGCGCGCCGGTTTCTTCATCACCAAGCCGTTCTCCCGCTCGGTGCTGACGTCGCTGGTGGAGCGCTGCCTCGAGATCCAGCAGCTGGAGCGGGAGCGCGACGAGCTGATCGGCCGCCTGACGGAGGACCTCGAGCGCGCCCGGCGCTTCCAGCTGGCGCTCCTGCCCCGCGGCCTGCCGAAGAGCTTCGGCCGCCTAAACGTCGCCGCGGCGCACCTCTCCTGCGAGACCGTGGGAGGGGACATCCACGACGTCCAGCCGCTCGCCTCCGACCGGCTCATGCTGATGGTGGCCGACGTGGCGGGCCACGGCGTGGCCGCGGCGCTCGTGACCGGGATGATCAAGGCCGCCGTCGGCCAGGCCCTGCAGGAGCAGGGAGAGATCCTGCCGGCGGCGAAGGCGATCCTGGACACCCTCGCGCCGCTCAGCCAGCAGCGCGTCGTCACGCTGTTCATCGGCATCGCCGACGCGAGCCGGCGGACGCTGCAGTACCTCAATGCCGGCCACCCCCCGGCCCTCCTCTGGGGCGGCGATCGGGGCGCCGTGCAGCTCGCCGCCACGACGCCCCTGCTGTCGTTCGGGATCGGGCTCTCGCGTGACCCGGTGCGGGAGGAGCGGCTCCTTCCGGGAGAGCGGCTGGCCCTCTACTCGGACGGCCTGTACGAGGTGCGCGACGCGGCGGGCCTGGAGTACGGCCGGGAGCGCCTCGTGAAGCGTCTCCTCGCGTCGCGCGTCCGCCTCGACGATATGGCGCGCGACCTCATGGACGAGGCAAAGAGGCACGCCGGCGGCAGGCCGCCCGAGGACGACCTGACGGTCCTGCTGGCGGAGTTCGCCCGCTCCTGAGGCGCGTCAGGCGAGGGCGCGCGCCCGCGACCGAACGGTCAGAAGGAACAGCAGGCTGGCCGCGGACAGGAGGAGTCCCGCGATCCGCCATTCCTCCCAGGTGATGCTCGTCAGCATCCAGGCGATGGTGACGCAGGCGAGCGACGGCGCCAGCGCCAGGCGCCACTGCGGTCGCGGCGTCCCCGTGCCTCCGTGATCGCGCCGCGCCAGCGCCCAGGCGGCGAGGCAGCAGGCGGCGTAGAGGAGCAGCGTGACGAGGTTCGCCAGGATGGCGAGCCGCTCGAAGCCGCTGGTGATCGCGAGAGCGCAGACGAGGACGCTCTGTGTGGCGATGGCGAGGTGGGGCGTGCGATACACAGGGTGCACGCGGGCCACGGCGCGCGGCAGGAATCCGTCCCGTCCGAAGGCGAACAGCGCTCGCGGCACCGCCAGCGTCATGCCGCTCACGTAGCCGAACATCGACACGGTGGCGCCGACGAGGAGCATCGTCCCGCCCCAGGTCCCGAAGACCCTGTCCGCGGCCGCCGCCAGAGGCGTCCTCTCCGAGGCCAGTGCTATGCCCAGGACGCCCTGGGCCACGGTCTGGACCGCGAGATAGACGCCGGTGATCACGAGCATCGCGGCCAGGATGGCCCTGGGCACGGTCCGTCGCACGTCCCGGATCTCGCCGCTCGGCACGAGCGCGCTCTCGACGCCGCTGAAGGCGAAGATCAGCAGGATCGAGGCGCGCGCCACCTCGCCGGCCGAGACCGGATTCGTCCAGGCGAGGTTGGACGGATGGATGGCGAAGGCCCCGAAGGCGATGAGGAGCAGGAGAGGCAGCAGCTTCGCCGCCGCCGCGACGCCGTTGAGCCAGGTGCCCTGCCGGACGCCGCGGATGTTGACGGCGCTCAGGAGGCCGAAGGTCACGACCAGGAAGGCCGCCCTCCCGAGAGGGCCGGCGAGGGACGGCAGGAGCGCGGCCACGGAATCGGCGAAGATGGTCGCGACCGCCGCGACCGCCAGCGTCCCGAGGAGCCACACGAGGACGCCGGCGAGGTACCCGGCGAAGCGGCCGAACGCGACCTCGACGTAGGCGTACGGCCCGCCCGTCAGGTCGACGCGCCGTCCCGCCTCGGCGAAGCAGACGACGATCAGCCCCATGGCCAAAGCACACACCAGGAAGGACAGCGGAGCCGCGGCGCCCAGCGAGGCGGCGACGAGCGCCGGCAGGCGGAAGATCCCGCCTCCGATCGTGACGTTCACGATGCTGGCCGCCAGCCCCCACGTCCCGACCGCGCGGACGAGCGAAGGCTCCGGTGTCCTCGTGCCGTCCATCGCGCCCCTCCGGCGCGCCAGCATGACAGCAGCGCCGAGCGCGCGTCAATCCGCGGTGGAGGCGCGCCCGGTCAGGCGGGATGGCTGCGCTGACCCGCGAGCCGGGAGCAGATGACCGCCCCCTGTACGTGCGCCAGAAGGTGCCGCCGCGGGAACGGCTTGGACAGGCAGCTGAACGCTCCCTCGTGCATCACGCGCTTCAGGAACGGCTCGTCGGCATAGGCCGTGACGAAGACGACCTGAACCTGAGGGTTGCAGCGCCTGAGGGCCGCGAGGAGCTGCAGCCCATCCATGTCGGGCATCTTCCAGTCGGTGACGACGACGTCCGGCGTTTCCTGAAGCAGGGCGACGAGCGCCGACAGGCTGTCCGGCGCGCCGCGGACCTCGTAACCTTCCTCGCGCAGCACCTCCTCGACCCAGGCGCGCATGTCGTCGTCGTCCTCCACGACCAGCACTCTCGCCAGTGTGTCGGTCCTCTTGTGGAGTGACAGCAAGGCCTCTTCGTCTCGGCTCAGTCCAGGACTCGTGTTCATGATGGCGCTCCTGCCGCGGCCACTCGAAGTGCCGTCCGGCCCAGGTCCAGTCAGGCAAACCCGGTGCCAGGGCGCCTGGAACCTGAGTCCTCGAAAACGGCGCGCGCGGGAGCGGAGACGCGGTGCGGAGCGGGGCAGGGCGCCACAGGTGGGGCGAAAAGGGGCGTGACCGCGAGCGGAGTCCGTCGCCCGGACGGGCCCCTAGGGCTCGCGCGCGCCGTAGCGGTCGAGCCTGCGATAGAGCGTCTTCCGATCCAGCCCCAGGACGCGGGCGGCCGCCGCCTTGTTCCCCTTCAACGAGCGCAGCGTCGTCAGGATGTGCTCGCGCTCGACGTCGGCGAGAGTGCTTTCGCCCGCGGGCGACTCCCGTCCGGGCGGCTGTGGCCGTCCGATCGCTTCGGGCAGATCGTGCGGCCAGATGACGTCGTCGCGTCCCAGGACGAGCGCCCGCTCGAGGGCGTTCTGAAGCTCGCGCACGTTGCCGGGCCAGGAATGGCGCCGCAGGGCCTCCATCGCCTCGAGCGACACGGTGCACGGACCGCGGCCGAGGCGGCGGCAGTGCTTCTCGAGCAGCAGCGCCACGAGCGGCACGAGATCCTCCGGCCGCTCGCGCAGCGGGGGGACCCGCACCTCGATGACGTCGAGTCGGAAGTAAAGGTCCTGCCGGAACCGCTCGGCGGCGATCAGGGCCTCGAGGTCCCGGTGCGTCGCCGCCACCACGCGGACGTCGACGCGGACGGGAGAGGCCGCGCCGAGCGGCTGGATCTCCCGCGCCTGCAGGACCCGCAGCAGCTTCGACTGCAGGGGAAGCGGCATGTCGCCGACCTCGTCCAGGAACAGGGTGCCGCCGTCCGCCTCCTGGATCAGGCCGCGCCGATCCTCCCGGGCGTCGGTGAACGCGCCCCGGCGATGTCCGAACAGCTGGCTCTCCAGGAGCGTCTCGGGGATGGCCGAGCAGTTGAGCGCCTGGAAGGCAAAGGTGCGCCGCGGGCCGCCGTCGTGCAGCGCCCGCGCCACCAGCTCCTTGCCGGAGCCGCTCTCTCCGAGGATGAGGACCGGGGAGTCGACGGCCGCGGCCCGGCCGATGATCTCCAGGACGCTGCGCATGGCCGGGCCCTCGGCGACCAGCGCGTCTCTGCCACCCCCCAGCGCGTCCCTCAGGCCCCGGATCTCCATCCGCAGCCTGCGCTCGCGCAGGGCGTTCGCGACCGTCATCAGGAGGTGCCCGGTGCGGAATGGCTTGGCGAGGTAATGGAAGGCGCCCGACTTCACCATCGCCACGGCCGAGTCGATGCTGCCGAACGCCGTGATGATGACGACCGGGATCTCCGGGTAGCGCCGCCTGATCCCGGCCAGCAGGTCGTCGCCGCGCAGGCCGGGCATGACGAGATCGCTGACCACGACGTCGATCGGCGTCGCGTCGAGGATCGCCAGCGCCTCATTCCCGCTGGCGGCAGCGCTGACCGCATGGCCGGCTTGGCGCAACTCCTCTTCGAGCAGCGCGCGCATGGCGTCATCGTCCTCGACGACCAGCAGACGCCCGCCCTCGCGGATCATCGCCCGGCCTCGGCCACGACCGCCCGAGACGCGGCCGGCGCTCCCGCGTCCGCCGCGCCCGCGGCGTGCTCCGGCGCCGGAGAGGCGATTGGGAGACGCACCGTGAAGCGCGACCCCAGGCCCGGTCGGCTGTCGACGGCGATGGTGCCGCGGTGCTCGCGGACGATGCCGTACGACACGGCGAGGCCCAGCCCGGTGCCGCGTCCCACCTCCTTGGTCGTGAAGAACGGATCGAAGATCCGATGCAGGTTCTCGCTGGCGATCCCCGTCCCGGTGTCCTCGACCGTGACCTCGACGCAGCCGGCGCCCGGGGGATCGGCCTCGGCTCCGGGGCCGCCGGCACGGCGGCCCATGAACCGGAGACGGCCGCCGCCCGGCATGGCGTCGAGGGCGTTCGTGGCCAGGTTGAGAAACACCTGATGGAGCCGGTCGGCGTCCGCGGCGACGGAGGGGAGATCCGGCGGCAGGTCGGACTCGGCGCCGACCCCGGCTTCGGCCAGGCGGTGGTCGAGCAGCTCCAGCACCCTGCGAATGACAAGGGAGATGTCGACCGGCTGCAGGCGGGTCTCGCGGCTGCGCGCGAAATCCAGCATGTCGCGGACGATGCGCGAAATCCGCTCGATCTGATCGGTGATGATGCGCAGGTGTTTCTGCGCCGGCTCCCTTTCCGGGAGCCCGCGCTGCAGGGCCTCCGCCCGCCCGCCGATCACGTTGAGGGGCGTGCCGATCTCGTGCGCCAGGCCGGCCGCGAGCCGGCCGACGCTCGCGAGCCTCTCGGCGTTCCGGAGCTCGAGCTCCATCCTGCGGCGCTCCTCCTGACCGGCCAGGAGCTGGCGCCGGGCCGTCTCGAGGCGCTCCGCCATGCCGTTGAACTCGGCCGCGAGCCGGCCGATCTCGTCGCGGCGCCTCACCGGCGCCCGGGCCGTCAGTTCGCCGCCGCCGATCTCCCGCAGGCTCTGCACCAGCGCCGCCACCGGAGCGGCGACGCTGACCCGCGTCACCAGGATCACGACGACCGCCGTCGCCAGGATCATGATGAGCGTCAGCGTCAGCTCCGAACGGCGCGCCGCCCCCGCCGCCTCGGCGATGAACGACTCGTGCTGCAGGATCTGCACCGCCCCCGCGGGCTCGCCCTGGGGCCCCCTCAGCGGCATGAAGAAGCTGATGACCGGCTCGTCGTCCAGGAGCCACTCGCTCTCGACGGTGCGCCGCTCCGCGAGGGAGCGTTGCAGGTCGGACCCCTGAACGGGAACAGAGGGGCCGATCGCCTGCGACTGATAGACCATCTGCCCCCGCGCATCGAACAGCCGGACGCCGAGGACCCGCTCGTAGCCGGTGACCCGGTCCATCATCTCGCGGGCGTCCTGGATCTGGTGGTCGCGGAGGTAGTCCTCCATGGTGAGCTGCGCGATCAGGGCGATGGCGCGCCCTTCCCGGACCAGCTCCTCCCGAAGAAGCGCCTTGCTGCGCTTCTGGTCCAGCCAGGCGAACAGGATCATGATGGCGACGAGGGGGATGCAGAGGGAGACGATGAGGCGGTTGCCGATGGTCACGCGGGTCTCACGGCGGCCCAGCACGACTCAGGACGGCCGCCGCAACGAGTCTAGCCGGAAAATCCCGTGCGGCAAGTCCGGCGGGTCGCCGGGCTGACTCGCTGCCGTTCGAGGCCGGCGCTTCCCGCCCCGGCGGGAATGGGGTATCTTTCAGTTTCCCGCCGCGCGCCCGTAGCTCAGCTGGATAGAGCACCGGACTTCGAATCCGGTGGTCGGGGGTTCGAGCCCCTCCGGGCGCGCCACATTTTGCCGCGCTGGCGGCAGACGCTCGGCTCCCGGACGCTCGGCCTCAGGGCCCGGCGAGCGACAGAGTCCCGAACACCGGCTTCCCCCCGAGAAGCGTCAGGAGCACTTTCGACTCCGAGATCTGCTCGGGCGGGATGGCGAACAGGTTGCGGTCCAGGACGATGAGGTCGGCCAGCTTGCCGGCCTCGATCGACCCCGTGCGGTCGTCCTGGAAGTTGACGTAGGCGGCGTTGATGGTGAAGGCCGCGATCGCGTCCCGCAGATCGATCCTCTCCTCCGGGATGAAGGGGGTCGTCGTCTGGCCGGACCAGCCCATGCGGGTGACCGCGACCTCGATCTCCTCCAGCGGATTGGCGGAAGAGACCGACCAGTCGCTGCCGAAGGCGACGACGGCGCCGGATCGGAACAGGCTCGCGATCGGGTAGAGCCAGCGCCGGCGCTCCGGATCGAGGAAGGGCAGCGTCAGGTCGGTGATGTAGCCGTCCGCGTAGGCCCACAGGGGCTGGAAGTTGGCGACCACGTCGAGCTGCCGGAAGCGCGGGATGTCGGTCGGGTGGAACAGCTCGATGTGGGCGATGTGGTGCCGGCTGTCGCGCGCGCCGTTGGCGCGCCGCGCCGCCTCCACGGCGTCGAGGCACTGCCGGATGGCGGCGTCGCCGATGGCGTGGAAGTGCACCTGGAAGCCCTCTTTGTCGAGGAGGGTCACCGCCTCCTTGAGCTTCTCGGGGTCGACCATCGTCAGGCCCTTCTGGTCCCCCTTGCCGACGTAGGGCTTGAGAACGGCCGCCGTCTGCACTTCCATGACGCCGTCCTGCATGATCTTGACCGTCGTGGCGCGGAGGTTGCCGCGCGTGAAGCGGTGGCGCTGATCCGTGAAGCGGGAGACCTGCTCCGGGCCCTGGTCGCGCTCCCACCAGAGCGACGCCGTGACGCGGGCGGTCAGCTCCTTGCGCTCGTCGAGCGAGCGGTAGACGCGCAGCCCTTCCTCGTTGACGCTCGCGTCCTGGAACGACGTCACGCCGAATCGGTTCAGCATCTTGATGGCGTACCGGAGGCCGTCCTGGCGCTCTTCGAAGGTGAACGGCGGGATCTTGTCGGCCACCAGGCTCATGGCGCTGTCCTGCAGGCTGCCGACGGGCTCCCCCTTCGGGTCGCGGTCGATGCGGCCTCCCGGAGGATCGGCCGTGTCGCGCGTCACGCCCGCCGTCCGCAAAGCGGCGGAGTTCACCCAGGCGGAATGGCCGTCGGACGACTCGAGGTAGACCGGCCGGCCGGGCACGACGGCGTCGAGGAGCTTCCGGTCGGGGATGCCGGTCGGCGCGAAGGCGGAGAGGAGCCAGCCGTCGCCGCGGATCCAGGCCGCCGCCGGGTGCGCGGCCGCGTAGTCGGCGACGGCCTTGACGTACGCCTCCTTGGTCTCGAGGTTGTAGAGGGCGCAGCCGGCCGTGTAGGAGACGCCGCCCGAGATCGGGTGGACGTGCGCATCCTGGAAC
This sequence comes from Candidatus Cryosericum sp., assembly GCA_035649235.1. GTDB lineage: Bacteria > Acidobacteriota > Polarisedimenticolia > Gp22-AA2 > Gp22-AA2 > DASRJX01. The sequence continues at coordinate 6,563 of DASRJX010000114.1, read as the reverse complement.
GCCGGCAGGACGAAGCGGCCCTTGAGGTCGACGACCTGGGTCTTGGGGCCGATGTAGGCTGAGGCCTCCCCGGCCGAGCCGACGTAGACGATCTTCTCCCCCCGCACGGCCACCGCCTCGGACCAGGCACGCACGGAACCGACGGTGTAGACGGGCCCACCGTGCAGGACGATGTCGGCGGGGCGGGCGCGGCCCGCGGTCGGCGCGGCCGAGGGTCCGCCCGCCTGTGGGCCGGTCGGGGCCGCCGTCGAGCGCGTCGGATCGGAGGGCGCGGCGTGGAGCGCACCGGCGCCCACGGCCTCGATCAGGACCAGGAGCAGCGCGTGGCGTGCGAGCATGGCGTGACCTCCCGCCGCGCAGATTACAGATCTGCGATCGCTTGCGCAATCACCGGTCGAGAACAATCTTATCCACGCGGGAGGGAGTGGCGTGCGCATCGTCCTCAGGAGTCTCCTGGCGTTCGTGGCGCTTCAAGGGCTCGCCCTCGTCACACCGGGCCTCCTGTCGTCCCCCACCAAGGGCCCGACGGCGGAGTCCTGCCTCGCCTGCACCGAGAGCACCGAGGCGCAGGCCTGTCACAGGATCGCGATCGATCTCCTGGAAGTGCGCGACCTCTCCCGCGCCATCGCCGTCGAGGAGCGGGTCTTCTCCCTGCGGCCGGAGGACCCCGAGGTCGCGGCCACCCTGGCGAAGATGCACCGGGCCGGGACGCGGGATGTCGTCCGCGCCATCAAGCTCTACCACGAGGCGCTGTACGCCGCCCCCGGTTACCCGCCGGCCCTCCTGGGCCTCGGGGAGATCATGAAGGAGAAAGGGGAACTCGCGATCGCCGAGCGCTACTTCGCCCGCGGCGCGCGGGAGAACCCCGGACTGCCGCTGTTCAGCGTCCGGCTCGCCGAGGTGCTGGTCGAGAGCGGCCGGAGCCGGCAGGCGCAGCCGATCCTGGACGAGATCATCGCCAAGTGGCCGGACAGCGGCGAAGCCGCGGCGGCCCGCAAGCTGATGACCCGTACGTCCCTGGCCGGGCAGTAGACCTCACGACGTTTCTCCACGGACCAACGCAATCGCCTCGCGCGCGGCATCATGCCCGGCGCGCGTCGCCAGCTCGAAGCTCGGCATCCCGTTCCGGTCGCTGTGCGCGAAGGTGATCCGTCCGAGCGGACGGGACACCGCCGGCAGCGCCGTGCCTGTGAGGAAGCCCGGATAGGGGATCACCATGTGGTGGCCCCAGGCGTAAATGTCGAGCCGGGTCACGGTGTCGAGGATGCCGGGGACCAGGTCTTCGAGATCGGCCGCCATCCGGTCGGCCCAGTGGGTCCAGGGGCGCAGGAGCAGCTCGCTGCGAGTCGCCCTGCCCGCGAGCGGAGCCCAGAGACAGAGGACGTTGGGACGCGCCGGGTCCCCCTGGCGCCAGCGCGGCGAGTTGTAGTCGGCGACCAGGAACCCCTGGATGAAACGCCCTGTCGCGGCATTGAACCAGGCGAGCGGCCCCCCCTTGAGCACCGGCGTCCGCCGCACGTGGGCCGCGCCCATCAGCAGCGCGCCGTAGCGGAACTGCCGGTAGGCCTGCCAGGCCCCGCGGCTCATCTCGGGGACGATGCGGCCGGTGATGTGCTTGGGGCAGGCGATAACGACCGCGCGGGCCCGGCGGCGGGAGAAGCTCCCGGACGCCGGGTCGATGAGCGTCACATGGACCTCGCGTCCCTGGTTCCGGACGCGCACCGCCATCCTCCCGCTCGCGATCTTCTCCCGCCCCACCTTCTCGGCGAGCTTCGCCGCCAGCCAGGCGTTGCCGCCCGGCAGGGTGATGTCCTCTCCCCCTTGCCCGAGGCAGTTGAAGGCCCAGAAAGCGTATGCCGAGACCTCCCTCACGGATCCCCCGATCGTGCTGGTGCTCCAGTCGTCCGCCTCCGCGAGCGCCTCGTCCCCCCAGCCCTTGCGGCGGACGAACTCCTCGAGCGTGATCCGGTCGAGGGCTAGCAGGTCGGCGTCCCGGCTTCCCTCCTTGACGGGCATGGCGAACGCCGGCCGGCCGTCCCGGCCGCGGCGGCCCAGGCCGTCGCGCATCTCGCGATAGAAGGCGGCGAGCCCCTCGCGGCCTCGCTGCGACAGAGGGAGGCGCTTAGCGGCTGCATCGTCGGATGACGCGAAATCCGGCTGCGCGTACCACGCGCCGTCGAGGAAGATGTTGTACTCCGGGCCGGGACCGACGTACTGCCGCCGGATGCGCGGCGTGCCGTCGCAGCCGATGCGCTCGATGACGTCGAGGTCCTGCAGGAGCCGGGTCAGGAACGGGTCCCTCGGCCGTGCCAGGGACCAGGTGGCGCAGGTGAAGTCGGTACCGTTGGCGTGGCCCTTGCGGGCGTTGCCGCCGACGTAATCGGCCATCTCGAACAGGGCAACGTCCGCGAGCCCGCCGCGTTCGAGCTCCCACGCCGCCATGAGCCCCGACACCCCGCCGCCGATGACGATGGCGTCGAGCAGGGGGCCCTCCGGGGCGGGATCGGGGATGTTCAGCGTCCCGTCGCGCAGGCGGTGGGCGATGCTGTAGGGCTCGGCGATGATCTCTCCGTCGAATCCGCGCCGCGCCCCCGGCTTCGGTCCGCCGGACGGGAGGGCGGAGGCGAGCGCGGCGATCGAGCTGCCGCCACCCAGTCCGGCGAGCAAGGTCGTCCGGAGCGCCCCTTCCACGAACAGCCGCCGCGTCAGGCCGCGGGACGAGCGGGGATGCCGCGCAGGGCGAGCCATCGATGCGGGACCCTCCGGCTCCAGACGTGAGGTGAACGGAGGGATTCTAGACCGGAACCTTCCGCGGATCGGGCGCGTTGTTGACGCTGCCGGGGGGGTGGTCCTATTCTTACCGGCTTCCGACCGCGAGGGACGGTCACAAGGCGGGTCTTGGATCCGCACCGAGGAGGGTTTGCGCCCCATGCTGCCTGCCATCGTTCGTCGCGGCGCCCTGGCGATCGCCTGCGCCTTGTTTCAGGCCCCGTTCACCATGAGCCTGGCGCTCGAGGAGTGCCGCCTGCTCAGGCAGCCGGACATCCAGGGGGACCGCATCGTCTTCGTTTACGCCGGAGATCTCTGGACGGTGGCGCGCTCCGGGGGCGTCGCAGCGCGCCTGACGACCCACGAGGGCCTCGAGCGATTCCCGAAGTTCTCGCCCGACGGCCGGACCATCGCCTTCAGCGGTGAGTACGACGGCAACTTCGACGCCTTCACCGTCCCGGTGGAGGGCGGCGAGCCGACGCGGCTCACCTGGCACCCGGACGTCGATCAGGTCGCCGAATGGTTCCCCGACGGACGGGCCATCCTGCTGCGCTCGCAGCGCGCCTCGTTCATCCGGCGCTTCGACCGGTTTTTCAAGGTCGCGGCTGCCGGCGGCTTCGAGGCACCCCTGCCCCTCCCGACGGCCGGCTACGCGTCGCTATCGTCCGACGGGCAGCGGATCGCGTACGTCGCCCCGAGCTACGACAACCGCACCTGGAAGAGGTACAAGGGCGGGAACGCCCCCAACATCTGGATCTACGACCTGGCGCGCAACACCTCGGAGAAGATCACCGACTGGCCGGGGGCCGACGAGTGGCCGATGTGGCACGGAGAAACGGTCTACTACGCCTCCGACCGGGACGGACGCACGGCCAACCTCTGGGCCTACGACACCAGGACGAAGACGCACCGTCAGGTGACGAAGTTCACGGAGTACGACGTCAAATGGCCTTCGGTCGGGTCGGACGCCATCGTCTTCGAGAACGGCGGCTACCTGCACGTCATGAGCCTGCCGGACGAGAAGGTCGCGAAGATCAAGGTCCTGGTCCCCGACGACAAGCCGGCCACCCGCGCCGAGCTGAAGAGCGTCTCCTCGTTCATCCAGGGCTACGACCTCTCCCCCTCGGCGAAGCGGGCGGTGCTCGAGGCGCGCGGCGACCTGTTCACCGTGCCGGCCGAAAAGGGCGACCCGCGCAACCTGACGCAGACTCCGGGCGCGCGCGAGCGCGATCCGGCCTGGTCCCCCGACGGCAAGTGGATCGCGTACCTGTCGGACAAGAGCGGCGAGTACGAGATCCACGTCATCGGCAGCGATGGCAAGACGCCCGACCGGCAGGTGACGAAAGGCGGCGCCACCTTCCGCTTCGGCCCGCGCTGGTCTCCCGACTCGAAGAAGGTCGCCTTCTCCGACAAGACCTACACCCTCTACTGGTGTGACGTCGAGAAGGGGACCATCACCCGCGTCGATCGGAGCGACTACTCCGAGATCCACGATTACACCTGGTCGGGGGACTCGCGGTGGCTGGCCTACTCGATGGGTGGGCCCAACTTGATGAGCCGGGTGTTCGTCTACTCGATCGAGAGCGGTCAGGCGACGCCCGTGTCCTCGGGTCTGTTCGACGATTTCGGCCCCGCTTTCGATCCGCAGGGGGACAACCTCTATTTCGTCTCCCGGCGCACGCTGAACCCGCGCTTCGGCGCCTTCGAGACCGATTTTCAGTTCTCCGTGACCGACAAGATCTACGCGGCGGCGCTGCGCCCCGACGTGGCCTCGCCCGTCGTGCCCCAGAGCGACGAGGAGAAGGGGGACGAAGCGGACGACAAGAAGGAGGACAAGGGGAAGGACGCCGCCAAGGAGAAGGACAAAGATAAAGATAAGGATAAGGACAAGGAGGCCGACAAGGGGAAGGAAGGGAAGGACGACAAGGAGGGAGCCAAGAAGAGCGAGCCTCCCAAGCCCGTCGTCATCGAGCTGAAGGGCCTGGGCCAGCGCGTGGCGGAGATCCCGATAGCACCCGCGCGCATCGGAGTGCTGGCCGTCGTCAAGGGCAAGATCATCTACCTGACGGTCGACGAGCCGAGCTTCGACGGCGATCAGTCCTCCACCGGGACGATCAGGATGTACGACCTCGAGAAGCGCAAGGACCAGGTGGTCATCGCGGGTGTCGATACCGGCTTCGGCCTGTCGAAGGACGGCGGCAAGATCCTGTACCGGGCGCGCGACGCCTTCGGCATCGTCGAAGTGGCGGAGGGGAAGAAGGTCGGGGACGGCAAGATCGAGACCGGCGCCCTCATGGCGACCATCGACCCGCGCCAGGAATGGATGCAGATGTTCAACGAGGCGTGGCGGCTGGAACGCGACTTCTACTATGACCCCGCCATGGGCGGCCTCGACTGGAAGGCCGTGGGCGAGCGCTACCGCCAGCTGGTGCCGTTCGTCGCCCACCGCTCCGACCTGAACTACATCCTGGGCGATCTGATCGGCGAGCTGTCGACCTCTCACACCTACGTTTCCGGCGGGGACGCGCCGCAGATCCCGCGTGTCGACGTCGGCCTCCTGGGCGCCGATTACGATCTGGACGAGAAGAGCGGCCGCTACCGCTTCAAAACGATCTTGGCCGAGCGGGACTGGAACTCCACAACGGCGGCGCCTCTCGGCGAACCGGGGATCGACGTTCGGGCCGGGGACTACCTCCTGGAGGTGAACGGCCGGCCGGTCGCGGCACCCCTCAACGTGTACGCGGCCTTCCTGGGGACGACCGGCAAGCAGACCACGATCAAGGTCGGCTCCTCGCCCGACGATCCCAAGCCGCGCACGTTCACGGTCAAGCCGATCGGGGAGGAGACGTCGCTCCGCTACACGGCCTGGGTGCGCGCCAACCGCGAGAAGGTGGACCGCGCGACCGGCGGCCGGATCGCCTACATCCACGTCCCGAACACCTCGATCCAGGGGATGCGCGAGTTCACCAAGCAGTACTACCCCCAGGTCGGCCGGGACGGCATCATCGTGGACGAGCGGTTCAACGGCGGCGGCTTCATCCCCGATTTCTTCATCGATCGCCTGCGCCAGAAAACCTGGGTCGCCTGGTCGACCCGGGACGGCGAGGGGTTCCGGACGCCGACCTACGCCATCGACGGCCCGAAGTGCATCCTGATCAATGAGTACGCCGGCTCGGGGGGGGACGCGTTTCCCTACTACTTCCGGCAACAGGGCCTGGGTCCGCTCATCGGCAAGAGGACCTGGGGAGGGCTCGTCGGGATCAGCCACGATCTGCCGCTGGTCGACGGCGGCCGCGTGACCATGCCCGACTTCGGCATGTGGGATCCGGCCAAGGGGGACTGGGTCGTCGAGAACCATGGCGTCGATCCCGACATCGAGGTCGAGAATGCCCCGGACCTGATGGTCGCGGGTCACGACCCGCAGCTCGAGAGGGCAATCGACTACGTCCTGGAGGAGCTCAAGAAGACCCCCCCCAGGAAGCCGCAACGGCCGAACTATAAAGTCCAGAAGTAGATCCGCGCGCCCCCTGTGCTACATTTTGGCGCCGGGCGCGAAAGTGGCGGAACTGGCAGACGCGCCGGATTTAGGATCCGGTGGGGCAACCCATGAGGGTTCGAGTCCCTCCTTTCGCACCAGGCCCGCCCTGGCCGCGGGGGAGGGGCCGGAACGGCCCGTCCCGCAAGGGCTCGGGGCCTCTTGCGCCGGTCGCCGGCTCCTGTTAACATCCACACGTCTTGTAAGGACGATCCCGTCTCCCCGTCTCCCGCTGCGATCCCTCCTGTCGATCAGTCCC
>DASRJX010000113.1:0-2733 GCA_035649235.1 Candidatus Cryosericum sp. | reverse complement strand
GCCTTCACGGCCCAGATGCGTACCTCCTCGCGCGATCGCCTGTCCCGGGCGGTGCTCTCCTCGAGGTCCCCCGACAGGGTCTTGGCCATCGGCGGCGGTGGCATGGCCAGCCGCGTGATCGCTTCCACCGCCCGCGCGTCGCCGATCTCCGCCAGCACGTCGAGCAGGTCGATACGCGTCCGGTCCTGGTCGCGCTCCAGGGCCTTGAGCAGCGCCGGCACCGCGGCCGGGCCGAACGAGTGCAGCCCCTGGGCCGCCGCGTCCCTCAGTCCGAGGTCTCGCTCGCCCAGGAGATTGACGAGCGGGTCGATGGCGCGCGGCTCCCGGATCCGGCCGAGCGCCACGGCGGCCGCCGCCCGCACCGGAAGCGACCGATCGGACAGGGCTCGGAGCAGCGCCTCGCCGGCGCCCTCCGCCGGCATCGTCCCCAGCCATTCGGCCGCCTTGCGGCGGACCTCCGCGTCGTGCGACTTCATCTCGGCGAGCAGGAAGCCGCCGACCGGCCGGCTGCCGATGACCCATCTCCGGGCGCGGACTGCGACGCCCTCGCGAAGGACTCTCACCTGGATCGATCGCCAGCCTTCGCGCGCCACCCGGTCGGAATGGTAGGAGAGGTAATAGCGGTCCTGCAGGCTCTCGCCCAGATCCCGGAAGGCGCCCGTCAGGCCGTCCATGGTCCGCATGGGGCGCAGGGCCCCGCCCGTGTCCCGGCAGATGCGGTCCATGTTTTTCCTGAACTTGGCGGGGGGCGAGGCCGCCCCTCCCCCGCTCGGAGGCACCAGGAAGGTCTCGACGACGACGTCGGTGCGCCGGAGGTAGTTGCGCAGGCGGGGCGCATCGATCCGGCTGAGCGTGTCGACGCCGTCGGTGATGAGGACGACGGCCTGCCGGCCGCCCCGTCCCCACGCCAGCTCCGTGCCGACCGCGGCCAGGGTGTCGTACAGGCTGGTGCCTCCCCCCCAGGCCTGGAAGCGATCGATGGAGCGCTGCACGCGACGCGGATCCGTGGTGAAGTCCTGGACCATGTAGGCCGGTCCGTTGAAGGCGACGACCTTGACGGCGTCTCCCCGGCGCAGGACGCGCGCCAGGGCAGGAGCCGCGGCCGCGAGCTGGGGCCAATAGGCCTTCACGCTGCTGCTGGCGTCGATCAGAACGGCGATGCTGAGGGGCCGATCCTCGCGGTGGACCTCGCCCAGATGCTGGCGCCGGCCCTCCTCCTCCACCACGAAGTCGTCCCTCTCCAGGCCCCGGACGGGGCGGCCTTCGGCGTCCGTGACCGACACCGACAGCTCCACGAGGTCGATCGGCGTCGAGGCGACGAGCACCGTCTCGGTCAGGGCCGCGCCGGGCGTGAGCACGAAGGCCGAGGTCCTGCCGCCCCGACGGTCGGTGAGCCGCGCCTCTACGAGGTGCCACGCGAAGCCGCCTCCCGCGTTCCAGGTGACGGTCCAGGGAGGCGCCGCGCGCTCGCCTGCGGGCGCCCCGTCGACCCGAAAGGAGACCGAAGCGGCGGACTCTCCCTCCGGGCAGGCGACCTCCGCGACGAGGTCGATCACTCCGTAGAGCATGTCGGTCTCGCGCGGGAGCACGATGGATACCCGGCAGGCCGACCTCGCCGCCACGTCCGGATCCGCGACGGCCGCCCTGGAAACGACGAGCGCGGGAACGAGCAGCAGGGCCGCTCTCACCCGAGAAAGCGCCCGATCAGGAGTCCGGCCGCAACGCCGCAGAGGGCGAACTGCAGCCAGCGCAGCCAGGCCCGGGCGGCGGCCGGTCCGTTGAGAAGCAGCCGGCGCCAGAGGGCTCCGAAGATCAGGTACCCGAGAAGACCACCGATCGCCAGGCCGAGGAAGGGCGTGAAGCGTAGCGCTTTCGCCGCCACGCAGCCCGCGAGCGCCCCGCTGCAGATGTTGAGCGCCACGAGTCCGCCGCGCAGTCGGAGAGAGCCGCGCGGCCTGGCGAGCGACACGCGCAGCACCACGAGCATCACGAACAGGACGGCGCCCCACTCGATCCACGGTCGCATGGCGATCCCGGTTACGATGTGCGGCGTGACCGCGCACAGTCGATCAGACCTCGTCCTCCTGGCGCTGCCGCTGCTGCTCGCCTGCCGGGCCGCGCCGGCCCCGCAGGGCGACAGCCAGAAGCCGCTCATCGTATCGGATCGCGGGGGGGCCGTGCGCGTCTACGAGATCGACGACGCGGCCGGCCTTGCCCGCCTCATAGGCTCCCCCCGCGCCGACGACGCGTCCTACCAGGACTCCATGCCGACCCGGCTCCCCGACGGCCGCGTTCTCCTGGTCAGCGACCGCGGGGGCCGGCCGGCGATCCACCTCGTGTCGCCGGACGAGGCGGGAGCCAATCCGCTTCTCCCCCCATCCCCGGCAGCCGACTCCGATCCCGCGCCCCTGGGCCGCGATCGGGTCCTCTTCTCCCGGGCCGAATCGGCGGGCGGGCGCGATCTGTACAGTGTGCGCCTCGACGGAACGGGGCTGCTCCGGCTCACCCGCCATCCGGGAGACGATGCCGCCCCGTGCGCCACCCCGGATGGCCGCACCGTCGTCTTCGTATCCGACCGCGACGAGGCGCCGCGGCTGTACCGCCTCTCTCCGGAGGCCGCCGATCCGGAATCGACGGTGGCGCCGGTGTGGCCGCCCCTCCCCCGATCCTCGGCGCCCATGGATCCCCTGGACGCCGGGCAGGCGGACGGCGCGCCGGCTTGCCTGCCCGCGG
>DASRJX010000112.1:0-21947 GCA_035649235.1 Candidatus Cryosericum sp. | reverse complement strand
CGAAGCGGTGTGCGACTCAAGCCGTCTCGCGGCGTTCTTAGGGGGAACCATGGCGAGAATCACGACGGAAGGTCCGAGCGGTTCGAAGAGCCGGCGCGCCACAGATGCACGGGGCGCCGGGCTCCCCGCCTGCGTGTTCCTGATCCTCCTCATGATCTCCTTCGCGGCCTCGTCCGCTTCGGCCGATCCCGGCCGCAAGGCGGGCGTGGCACCCGACCTCCAGGACGAATCCCATAGGGGATCGCCGGATCGGATGATCCGCATCGTGGCGACGCTCGAGGGCTCCGATTCGAGATCCCTGGCCGAGAAGGTCAAGAGCCTCGGCGGCAGCGTGCGCGGGCGCTTCCGTCGCGTCGGGGCGATGGTGATGGAGGTCCCCGCCGGATCGGTCGAGGCGCTGTCGGAGACCGAGGGCGTGCGCTATCTGTCTCCGGATCGGCCGGTCACGTCGCTGGCGAGCCAGCTCGAGACGACCACAGGCGCCGACGCGACCGTCGCCGGGTTTCTGTCCCTGATGTCGTACAACGGCAACGGCGTGCGGGTCGCGGTCCTCGACTCCGGAGCCGACTCGGGGCACGTCGACCTCATTGACGCCGTCCAGAAGCGCCGCGTCGTGCACGCGGCCGACTTCAGCGGCATCGGCAAGGTGGACGACCTGTACGGTCACGGGACCCACGTCGCCGGGATCATCGCCGGCGACGGCAGCGCGTCGGCGCTCTTCAACCGCGATTACACCGGCATGGCCCCGGCCGCGGGCATCGTCAATCTCAGAGTGCTGGACAACCAGGGGCGGGGCAACATCAGCAACGTGATCGCCGCCATCGACTACGCGATCGCCGTGCGCGCCCAGTACAACATCCGGGTCATGAACCTGTCCCTGGCGGCGCCCCCCGTCGACTCCTACGTCAACGATCCGATGTGCCAGGCGGTGGCGCGCGCCACCAGCGCCGGGATCGTCGTGGTCGCGGCGGCCGGGAACTTCGGCCAGGACAAGAGCGGTGACAAGACCTACGGGAGCATCACCTCGCCCGGCATCTCCCCCGCGGCCATCACGGTGGGGGCCGCCGATACGCGCGGCAGCGTGGTCCGATCCGACGACGTGGTCGCGCCGTTCTCGTCACGCGGGCCGACGATGTCGCACACGACCGACCCGGTCACAGGACAGGTCGTCTACGACTTCCTGGCCAAGCCCGACCTCGTGGCTCCAGGCGTCCGCGTGGCGTCTCTGGAGCGCGACGACAACTACCTGCTGCGCGATTATCAGGTCCTGCACCTCGACGGCACGAAGGTCAACGGCCGCTACATGGTCCTGAGCGGCAGCTCGATGTCGGCCGCCGTCGTGTCCGGGGCGGCCGCTCTCATCCTGCAGGCCAACCCCTCGCTGACGCCGAACATGGTGAAGGCGATCCTGATGTACACGGCGCAGATGCTGGAGGGCGCGGACCTGTTCGAGCAGGGGGCCGGGCTCCTCAACGTCGACGGCGCCGTGCGGCTGGCGAGGTCGCTCAGACAGCAGGCGGGCTCGCTCCCGGCGGGCGAGACCCTGGTGCGGTCCTTCGGCCTTCCCGTCCCGCAGAGCACGATCGCCGGCGAGACGTTCGCCTGGAGCCAGGGGCTCATCTGGGGCTTCGGCGTCCTCCGGGGCCAGGCGCTCTTCACGACGCAACAGGAGGCCTACGCCCAGTCGCTCATCTGGGGCGTCCGCAGGCTCGACCTCTGGGGCGCTGGCGTGACCTACTACGACGGTCTCTATTCCGAGAGCTACGTCGCGTTCGCGCAGAACGGCCAGTGGTGCTACGTCACCTGGGACGGCGGCTCCGCGACATCCTCCGGCCTCATCTGGACGCGCGGACTGTACGCCTCGGGCCTGATCTGGGGGAACAAGGTCATCGCCAGCGATTTCTTCGACGTCAAGTCATCGGGACTGATCTGGGGCTTCATCGGCTACAACCGCTATGCCTCGGGCCTCATCTGGGGCATCACCGGCAACCTGCGCGGGATTCTGTGAGGGGGCGCCGATGAACACTCACATGAACCCTCACAGGACGGCGGACATGAAAGCGAACCTGTTCATCGCGGCGGTGGCGGCGGTCGGAGCGGGGATCATCGGAACCAGCCTGCAGCACACCGTGGCCGCGGGACTGGAGTCGAGGCACCTGGCTTGGCTGGGCCTGGCCGTGCTGACGGTCCTGGCCGGGCGGCTGTCGGTGAGGCTGCCGATGGCCTGCTGCAAGGTGTCCTTCTCCGACATCCTCATCTTCATCTCGGTCTGGGTGTTCGGCACCGACCTGGCGACGCTCCTGGCGGCGCTGGATGGCTGCGCCTCCTCGCCGCGCTCGTCGGCCGCGTGGTACAAGCGCGTGTTCAATACGGCGGCCATGGCGATCTCGGTCCACCTCTCGTCGCGCCTCGTCTGGCTGATCCTGCCCGACGGCGCGCGGTCCGCCGCCGGACCTCTCGACCCTGCGACCCTCGTCCTGCCGACGCTCCTCCTCGCCGGCGCCCAGTACCTGCTCAACACGCTGCTGGTCTCGGTGGTCGTCGCGCTCAAAGAAGGGGTCTCCCTCACGGCCATCTGGCAGGGATCGCTCCCCTGGGCCGGGACGGGATACCTCGTCGGGTCCGCCGCCGCGGCGGCGCTGTTCATCGCCGTGCGGCAGGTGGGTGACGGCTCGCTCCTGGCCGTCGTACCCTTCCCGCCGCTGCTGTACCTCGGTTACCGCGCCTGCTTGGACCGCCTGGCCGCCGCCTCGCCCGGCGCGCGGCCCACCCGGCAGGACTCCGCAGCCTAGGCCCCGGTCCCTCCGTCACCGAAGGATCTCGCGCCCGGCCGCCGTCCCGCGGCGGCCGGGTGGGCGCCGGCCGAGTTGACAGCCTGCCGGAGCGCCCCTATCATCGGCCCTTCCCGCGAAAGCCCTGGAGAGACGCGTGCTCGACCGGAAGGCGCTGACGATTCTGTTCGGCACGCTCTTCATGGTGATGCTCGGCGTGGGGATCATCATCCCCAACATCGCCTACCGCGCCGCCGAGCTGCACGCCTCGCCCGCCCAGATCAGCCTGCTGTTCGCGCTCTACTCCCTGATGCAGTTCCTGCTGGCGCCACTCTGGGGCCACCTGTCGGATCGGATCGGCCGCCGACCGATCCTCCTCGCGGGACTGTTCGGCGGCGGGGCGGGCCTGCTGCTCTTCGGCGTGGCGGTCGATCTGTGGCAGCTGTATGCCGCGCGGGCGCTCTCGGGCGTGATGTCGTCGGCCGCGCTGCCGACGGCGATGGCCTACGTCGCCGACGTCACCGACGAGCGGAGCCGCGGGCGCGGCATGGGGGCGATGGGGGCCGCGATGGGGCTCGGCTTCATCTTCGGTCCCGGGATTGGCGGGACGCTGTCGCGCTTCGGGCACGCCACGCCGTTCCTGGTCGCCGCGGCCGTCAACTTCGCCACCGGCCTGGCCGCGATCCTCATGTTGCGGGAGAGCTTGCCGCGCCGCGGCGCGGCGCAGTCGCCGCGGTCGCCTCGCGGGCTGCCGGCGCCCTGGAGGGCCCTGTCGCGGACGCTCGCACCGTTCTACGTCGTCGCGTTCAGCGCGCCGTTCGCCATGGCGGCGCTCGAGACCACCTTCCCGCTTTTGCTGCGCGACCGCCTCGCCATGGGCGCCAGCGAGATGGGCTGGATGTTCCTGTTCATGGGCACGGCGGTCTTCCTGGTGCAGGGGTTCGGGCTCGGGCGGCTCATCAATGCCTTTGGCGAGGAGGCCGTGCTCTGCGGGGGGCTGCTCCTGAACACGGCCGGATTCGTGCTCGTGTCCCTGGCCACGGAGCGCGTCGCGATGACCGCGGCGCTCGTCCTGAGCGGCGTCGGCAGCCAGGTGATGCGCCCGACAAACGCCTCCCTGATGTCCAAGAGGACCGTGGCGGGACAGGGGGCGGCCATCGGGGTCATGGACTCGTTCGATTCGCTCGGCAGGATCCTGGGGCCGATCCTCGCGGGCTGCGTCTACGGCTGGGACCCGAGCTTCCCCTACCTCGTGTCGGCGGGCATCCTCGCGGCCTGCTGCCTGGGGCTCGCGATCCGGGGGGCGCTGGCCTCGACGGCGCGCCCGTCGCGGCCGGGCGCCTAGGCGGTGAGAAATCCGCGCTGGGAGGCCGTCCTGGGGCCCCGGCGACTAAGGGCCCTGCGGGGCGCCGGCCGGAGGCCGCTTCGAGAGGTGCTTCTCCATCTCGGCCGGGCGCGTGATCGCCATGCGCACGACCTCGTGGCCTTCGATGACGAAGTAGGTCGTCACGGTGCCGTCGGCGCTCTGGTAGTGGTGCCGCACCGGCGCGCCCGGGTCGTCGGCGGCCGACTTGCGCCGCGACGGCCACCCCTCGGGGCCCTCGGTCGAGGTCCCGGTCGGCCGACCGTAGGAGCCGAGTAGATCGTTGACCGTGGAGCCGCCGCCGATCCCCTCCACGGTGCGCCGCCGGCCACCCAGGACCCCTTCGTAAGGAGCGCCGAAGTTGAACCCGATCGACTCGATGGTCATCGAGGGCGGCGTCCGGCCCATCGCCAGGCAGGAGATCCCCTGGTCAGGGACCTGCAGCTTGACGATCTCCGGCTGGCCCGGGACCGGCTTGGTCGATGCGGTCGGGAACTTGGCCAGGAACTCGGAGAGCGGCTGGCCGATGTAGACGAGCCCCGGCACGCCGAGATGCAACTGGATGGCCTCCGCCGGGGCGGAGCCCTGGGCCGGCGGCACGGACGCCCGTCCGTCCTCCGGAGGGGAGGCCATCGCCAACGCGAGCAGAATCAGGGAAAGCCGCATCGGGGAGCCGCAGTATAGCACGCGAAACGCGCCCTCCTCCTCGGCCGGCGCCGCGATCCGCGCCCCGAGCCATGTTCCGGGGACGCCGCCTTTAGGTAGAATCGACGCCTGTTGGAGGAGACAAGATGGCGACCGACCGGCGGGCGGAGATCGTGGAGGCCTTCGGCCGCCAGGCCAGGATGTTCGCCAGGAGCGCCCTGCACCGCGACGAGGAGCGTCTGCGGCGGCTCGTCGACCGCGTGGCGCCGGAAGCGGGGGAGCGCGGCCTGGACGTCGCCTGCGGGCCGGGCCTCGTGGCCAGGGCGCTCGCGGCGCGGGGCGCCCGGGTGGTGGGCGCCGACCTGACGATGGAGATGCTGCTGCAGGCCGACGACGCGGGCGACGGGCGCGACGCCCCGGGCGAAGGCTCCGGAATCGATCGGGTGCGGGCCGAGGCGGGACGGCTGCCGTTCAGGGACGGCGCGTTCGATTTCGTCGTCTGCCGGAACGCCTTCCACCATTTTCTCGACCCGCCCGCGGTCCTGCGGGAGGTGGCCCGGGTGACGCGCCGCGCCGGGCGCGTGGTGATCGAGGACATGGTGGCTCCCGAGGACCTCATCGATCGGGACGAGCACGAGGTGATCGAGCGGCTGAGGGATCGGGCCCACGTCAGGACGCTGACGCCGCGCGAGTTCCGTTGCCTGCTGGAGCAGACCGGGCTCGGTCCGACGGAGGAGACGGAATTCGAGATGCGCATCGACTTCGACGAGTGGATGGACCGCGCCTTCCCCCCGCCGGCGGCGAAGGAGCGGGCGCGTCAGCTGATGCAGGACGGCCTCACGGCGCCGCGCGGCGGGAGGCGCGTCTTCCTCGAGGAGGGCCGGCTGAAATTCGCGAGGCTCAGCCGGCTCCTCGTGGCGGCGCGGCCATGAGCGTCGAGGAGGTCGTGCACCACGACGACGGGACAGGGCCGTACAGGCACTGCCCGCGCTGCGGCGGCCGGCTGGAAGAGCGCGTCGTCTTCCGGCACGATCCGCCGCGCCGGGTGTGCGCGGAGTGCGACTTCGTCTTCTACCTGGACCCGAAGGTCGCCGTCGGGGCCATCTGCCGCCTGGACGGCGGCATCGTGCTCCTGCGGCGCGCCATCGAGCCGGGCTACGGCCGGTGGGTCTTCCCGGGAGGCTATGTCGATCGCGGCGAGACGCTCGAGGGGGCGGCCCGGCGCGAAGCGCTCGAGGAGGTCCACCTCGATCTCCGCATCGGCCGTCTCGTGAACGCCTACTCCTACGAGGGCCGGCCGGTGATCGTCCTGGTGTATGCCGCGGACGTGATGGGCGGGGAGCTGTCCTGCGGGGAGGAGGCTCTCGAGGTGCGAGCCTTCGCAGAGGAGGCCATCCCGTGGGACGATCTGGCCTTCCGCAGCACGGGAGAGGCGCTGCGCGATTTCCTGGAGTCCGAGGAGAGGAGGCGTTGATGCAGCTCGAGGGCAGGGTGGCGGTGGTCACGGGCGGCGGACGGGGCATCGGCCGGGCGATCGCCGAGTTGTTCTACCGCGAGGGAGCGAGGGTGGCGGTCGCCTCGCGCAACACGAAGCTCCTCCAGACCGTCACGATGGAGATCAACCAGGGGGACCATCGCATCGTGCCCTTCCGCTGCGACGTCCGCGACAAAGACGAGGTGGAAGTCCTGATCGGCAACGTGGTGGAGGTCTGGGACCGCATCGACATCCTCGTCAACAATTCCGGGGTGAGCGGCCTGACGCCCGTGGCGGGAGGCGGCGACGCCAGCCCGCCGGAGGAGATCGACAAGCGCTGGCGCGACATCCTCGACACCAACCTCACCGGCGTCTACCTCTGCACGCGCGAGGCGGTCCCGCACATGCCGGAGGACGGGCGCGGGCGGATCATCAACCTGTCGTCGGTCCTGGGGAAGTTCGGCGTCCCGGGTTACGGGGCCTACTGCGCCAGCAAGCACGGCGTGATCGGCCTCACCAAGGCGCTGGCGCTGGAACTGGCCCCGAAGAAGATCACCGTCAACGCCATCTGTCCGGGCTGGGTCGACACGGAGATGGCGCGTCAGGGCCTCCAGGCGGGCGCGCAGCGTCTGGGGACCTCCCCGGAGGAGTTCCGCCGCCAGCGCGAGCAGGCGGTTCCCCTCGGCCGGTTCGTGGAGGCGCGGGAGGTGGCGCGCCTGGCGCTCTACCTGGCCTCGGAGGACGGAGCGGGGATGACCGGCCAGGCGATCAACCTGGACGGCGGGGCGGCGATGTGGTGAGACCGCGGCTGGTCCCGGAGGCGTTCCGCTGCCAGGCCCCGATCGAGGTCCGGTTCCGGGACGTCGACATGATGGGGCACGTCAACAACGCCGTGTACCTGACCTACTTCGAGGTGGCGCGGGCCCACTACTGGCGGAATCTGGGAGAGGCGGAGTCGCAGCGCATTCGCACCTACGTCGTGGCCCGGGCCGAGTGCGACTTCTTGAGCCCGGCGACGCTGGACGACGATCTCGAATGCCACCTGAGGGTGGCGGCGTTCGGTCGTACGTCGTTCGAGTTCGAATACCTTCTGCGTGATCGGACGAGCGGCCGGCCGCTGGCCCAGGGCCGCACCGTGCAGGTGATGTACGACTACGCCGCCGCCCGGCCGAGGCCCCTCGACGCGGCGTTCAAGGACGCGGTCCGGCGGTTCGAGGGGAGAGCGATCGAGGAGCGCTGAAGGCGGGCCTAGTCCGCCCGCACCTGGACGCTGAGGTAGTTCTCGTAGCCCATCTCGCCGATCTGGTGCAGCTGCGACTCGATCCAGTCGACGTGGTGCTCCTCCTCCACGATGATGTGCTCGAGAAGCTCGCGCGTGGCGTGGTCGCCGGCCTTGTTGCAGACCTCGATGCCGGGGCGGAGGATCGCGAGGGCGGCCGTCTCGAGTCCCAGGTCGTTCTCGAGCTGCCGGCGGACGTCCTCGCCGATGAGGAGCTTGTCCATCTCGGCCATGTTCGGCGTGCCTTCGAGGAACAGGATGCGCTCGATGATGGTGTCGGCGTGCTTCATCTCGTCGATCGACTCCTCGCGCGCGTGTTTGGCGAGGACTTGGTAGCCCCAGTTCTGGCACATCTTGGCGTGCACGAAGTACTGGGAGATTCCCGTCAGCTCCTTGCGGAGGACACGGTTGAGCAGCTGCAGGATCTTCGGATCGCCTTGCATCGGATCTCCGGGCCGGGAGCGTGACGTGTCCCGGCCGTCGCGGGCGGCCCATTCTAGGAGAGGAGCGCTTCCATGAGCAAGGGACAGGTGGCGATCCTGGTGGAGAACGACTACCAGGATCAGGAGGTGTGGGTGCCGCTCTACCGGTTGCGGGAGGAGGGGTACCGGACGGTCGTCGTCGGCACGGGGGCCGCCAGTTACAAGTCGAAGTACGGCTACCCGATCCAGGCGGACGTGGCCGCGGCGCAGGCGAAGGGCGCCGACTTCGAGGGCGTGATCATCCCCGGCGGCTGGGCCCCGGACCGGCTGCGGCAGGACCCGGCGGTCCTGAAGCTGGTGCGCGACCTCTTCGAGCGGCGCAAGGTGGTCGCGGCCATCTGCCACGCCGGCTGGGTGCTGTGCTCGGCGGGGGTGGTGCGCGGCCGGAAGGTGACCGCCTACCAGGCGATCAAGGACGACCTTGTGAACGCCGGGGCCGAATTCCTGGACCAGGAGGTCGTGCGCGACGGCCACTTGATCACGTCCCGCAGGCCGGACGATCTCCCGGCCTTCTGCCGCGAGATCGTCCGTGCCCTTCGGGGGGATTGAGGGGCCCGGGATCTGTGGAGCCGGACCTGACCGGTTCCGGCCCGTGCGGGCTGGCCCCCCTGAACGGCCGACACTATATTGACCGCCGCTAGAGGACCATCTCGGGCCGGACAGGCTCTAGGAGGCGTCTGGGTTGTTGCCCCTCAAGAGAGGTCGGCCTGCGCGCCGGAGATGGCGGCCGTCGGCCCGCGCGGTCAGGCTCGCGCGCGGAGCGGCCCTTCTCCTCCTCCTGCTTCTGTCCCCCGGCTGGGCGGGCCCGACGGCGGCGGACGGCGACCTGCCGGTCTCCATCGAGTACCAGATCAAGGCGAGCTTCGTGTACACCGTGGCCAAGTTCGTGGACTGGCCGGAGGGAGAGTTCCAGGATCCGGCGACTCCCTTGACCCTCGGCATCCTGGCCGACGACACGGTCAGCGAGGCGATCGAGGAGACGCTGCGAGGGAGGAAGGTCCACAACCGCACCCTGATCGTGAAGCGCCTCTCCGACCTCAAGGCGGCGCGGGACTGCCAGATCCTCTACGTCGGCGCCTTCGAGGGGAAGAGCGTCCCCGTCCTGCTGAGCCAGTTCGCGCCCGAGGGGGTGCTGACCGTCGGCGAGGGGAGTGATTTCGCGGCCTCGGGGGGCATCCTCGGCCTGACCCTGCGCGAAAGCCTGGTGCAGTTCGAGGTGAACATCGCGGCGGCCCAGCGGGCCGGCCTCACCATCTCGTCGAAGATCCTGCGTCTCGGCCGCGTCTTCAAGGGGCCGGCGGCTCCCGCGGAGGCCCGGCCGTGATCCGCTTCCGCGATCGCTCCATCAAGCAGAAGCTGACGATCATCGTCGCCCTGACGTCCGGGGTTGCGCTCGTCCTGGCGTGCGCCTCCGTGATCGGCTACGAGCGGATGTCGGGGCGCGACACCATGGCCCGCGAGCTGACGACGCTGGGGGAGATCATCGGGGCGAACACCATGGCGGCCCTGGCCTTCCACGACACGAAGGCGGCCGCCGAGACGCTCGCCACGCTCACGACGCAGCGGCAGATCACGGCGGCTGCGGTCTACTCGTCGGATGGCGCGCTGGTCGCCTCCTACCGCCGGCCGGTGGGTGGTGGCCCCGTGCCGCCGCGCGCCCCGCGTGACGGCGAGCCGGTCTGGGGCGGCGGGCGGCTGACGCTGGTGCGGCCGATCCAGCTCGAGGGGGATCGGCTGGGCACGCTGTGGCTCGAGGCCGACCTGGCCGAGATGCAGGCCCGGTTCCTGCGCTACCTGGCCATCGTGGGCGCCGTCATGCTGGCCGCCGCGGCCGTGGCGATGGGCATCAGCGCCCGGCTGCAGCGCTTCATCACCCGGCCGATCGGCCACCTCGCGGAGACCGCGCGCCTGGTGGCGGAGGAGAGGAACTTCGCCGTCCGCGCCGTGCGCTTCGGGCGCGACGACGTCGGCGTGCTGATCGACGCCTTCAACGAGATGCTGGCGCAGATCCAGAAGCGCGATCGGGCGCTGCAGGCGGCGCACGACGCCCTGGAGGCGCGCGTGCAGGAGAGGACCCGCGAGCTGCGCGAGAGCGAGATGGTCCTCCGCAGCTTCTACGACAGCACGCCGCTGATGATGGGGGTCGTCGAGATCGTCGGGGACGACGTCGTGCACATCTCGGACAACGCCGCCAGCGCCAGCTTCTTCGGCCTCACGCCGGCCCTCATGCGCGGCCGCCGCGGCAGCGACATCGGCTGTCCGGACGACCTGCTCGCCCTGTGCATCAGCCACTTCCGGGCGTCGGGCCGCACGGGCCGCCCGGAGCGCTTCGAGTACGCCCACAGGAGCGCGACCGGCACGCGCTGGCTGTCGGCCACCGTCTGCCGGATCCCGCAGGACACCGACGGCCCGGAGCGCTTCTGCTACGTCATCGAGGACGCCACCGAGCGCAAGCAGGCGGAGTCCGATCTGGAGAAGGCCAAGGACGCGGCCGTGGCGGCCAGCAAGTCCAAGAGCGAGTTCCTGGCCAACATGAGCCACGAGATCAGGACCCCGCTCAACGGCGTCATCGGCATGACCGAGCTGCTGCGGGAGAGCGATCTGACGACGGAGCAGCGCGAGTACCTCGAGATGGTCCATACGTCGGGGGAGTCCCTCCTGGCGGTGATCAACGACATCCTGGACTTCTCCAAGATCGAGGCGGGCCGCCTCGATCTCGATCCGATCGCCTTCCGGCTGCGCGACAGCCTCGGCGAGACGATGAAGGGGCTGGCGCTGCGGGCGCAGTCGAAGAGCCTGGAGCTGGCCTGCCACGTCATGGCCGACGTCCCGGACGCCGTGGTCGGCGATCCGAGCCGGCTGCGCCAGGTGCTCGTGAACCTGGTCGGCAACGCCGTCAAGTTCACGGAGGCCGGGGAGGTCGTCGTCCGCGTCGCCAAGGAATCGATCTGGGACGGCGGCTGCGAGCTGCACGTCTCCGTCCAGGACACCGGCATCGGCATCCCCCGGGACAAGCTGGCGACGGTGTTCGAGGCCTTCACGCAGGCGGACGGCTCCACGACCCGCAAGTACGGGGGCACGGGCCTCGGACTGACGATCTCCACCAAGCTGGTGGAGATGATGGGCGGCCGTCTCTGGGTCGAGAGCCAGCCGGGGACGGGGAGCACCTTCCACTTCCTGCTCCGACTGGGGCTGCAGGCCGGCCAGGCGGTCCTCCTCAAGCCCGAGACGGCCGTCAGCCTGGCCGGCGTCCGCGTCCTGGTGGTGGACGACAACCGCACCAACCGCTGGATCCTGGAGGAGATCCTGACGAACTGGGGCCTGCGTCCGATCACCGCCGGCAGCGGCGAGGCGGCCCTCGAGATCATGGCGGAGTCCCGCCGCGTGCGCGATCCCTTCCGCATCGTCATACTCGACGTCAACATGCCCGGCATGGACGGGTTCGAGGTGGCCGTCCGGATGCGGTCCGAGGATCCCGATGCGCATACGACGCTCCTCCTCCTGACCTCCGCCGGGCGGCGGGGGGACGCCGCGCGCTGCCGCGATCTCGGCATCGAGGGCTACATCACCAAGCCCGTGAACCAGTCCGACCTGCTCGACGCCCTCATGTCGGTGCTCGGCTCGTCGGCCCAGCCGGCGGATGCCCGGCAGCCGCTGGTGACCCGCCACTCCCTGCGCGAGGAGCGGCGCCGGCTCCGCGTCCTCCTCGTGGAGGACAACGCGGTCAACCGCCGCGTCGCCAGCGGGCTGCTCGAGAAGCGCAACTACGAGGCGATCCTGGCCACCAACGGCCGGGAGGCGCTGCAGATCCTGGAATCGGAGGCGTTCGACGCCATCCTGATGGACGTCCAGATGCCGGTGATGGGGGGGCTCGAGGCGACCGCCACCATCCGCGAGCGCGAGAGGTCGTCCGGCGGCCACGTGCCGATCATCGCCATGACAGCGCACGCCATGAAGGGGGACCGGGAGCGCTGCCTGCGGGCCGGAATGGACGATTACCTCAGCAAGCCGGTGAAGCCCTCCGAGCTGTACGCGGCGCTCGAGCGCGCCGTGCAGGGCGGCCCCTCGACCTCCACCGCGACGGCGGAGACGGGACCCGCCGACGCAGCGGCCGATGCGGGCGGCGACCGCCCGGCTCCGGAGCATGGCTCGGTCATCGATCGAGGCCGGCTGCTGGCCCGCCTGGAAGGGGACGCGGCGCTCCTGGAGGAGATCATCCGCCTCTACCACCAGACCTGCCCCGGCCTGATGGCCGAGCTGCGCGCCGCCGCGGCGGCCCGCGACAGCCAGGCCCTCTGCCGAACGGCGCACACCCTCAAGGGGATGGTGGACAACTTCGGGCTGCCGTCCGCGACGCAGGCGCTCCTGGTGCTCGAGACGATGGGGCGGGAGGGACGGCTCGAGGGTCTCGAGGTCGCGCTCGTGACGGCGATCCGGGAGGTCGGCCGGCTCGACGACGCCCTGTCCCTGCTGAGCCGATCGAACGCCGCCTGACCCGGTGAGACATCCGGGCCGGGGACCCGCCCGCTGAAATCTGCCCTAACATACGGCCGATGTCGGATCCCCGAAGCCTGCTCGCCGCGGCGGCCCGCCTGCATCCGCTCAAGACGGGTGTCGTCTGCGGAGCGCTCCAGATGACCTATCCCGATCTGGCCCGACTGGCGGAGCGAATCCAGGAGGAGCTGGGGCGCGCCGGCTGTCGGCCGGGGGACCGGATCGGCGCGCTGTTCCCGAACTGCCACCTGTATCTCGCGTCCTATTTCGCCGCCCTGCAGGGCGGCTTCGTCCTGGTGCCTCTCAACACGCGGCTCATGCCGCGGGAGATCGAGGCGATCCTCGGCCACTCCGGCGCGGGACTCCTGATCGGAACCCCGGATCGCCTGCGCCCCTTCGCCGCCGGCCTCCGCCGCGGCGGCGACGGCTGGTGCCTCGCCGAGGTGGCTGGCGCGGCGACGGGCGCTCCCGGGCCGGCTGCTGGAGGCGAGGATCCGCCGGCGGACGCGCCCCAGGGCACGGCCCACCTCTACTACACCAGCGGCACCACGGGCCGTCCGAAAGGTGTTGTGCTGACGCGCGGCAACCTGGCGGCGCACGCGGAGATGACGCTCGAGGAGCTGCAGTTCAGGGAATCCGACGCTTGGCTGCACGCCGCGCCGATGTTCCACCTCGCCGACGCCTGGGCCATCTGGACCGCCACGGCCGCGGGAGCGACGCACGTCATGCTGCCGAAGTTCGATCCGGCCGCGGCCCTGGACGCGATGCGGGAGCGCGGCGTGACGCTCACCAACCTGGTGCCGGCGATGATCCCGGGGATCCTCGACGAGGTCGAGGCACGCGCCGTCCGGCCGGGTCTCCGGCTCCTCCTGAGCGGAGGCGCGCCGATCGCCCGCCGGCTGGTCGATCGGGTCGAGGAGGTCCTGGGCTGCGAGTACGCCCAGACCTACGGTCTCACCGAGACCTCGCCGTTTTTGACCTTCTCGCTCCTGGACGCCGAGCAGCGGCGCGGCCTCACGGTGGAGGAGCAGCGGCGCCTGAAGGCGCGCACTGGTCGGCCGGCGAAAGGTGTCGCGCTGCGCGTGGTGCGCCCGCTGTCCTCCGGGACCTTCGAGGACGTCGCGGCGGACGACGCCGCCGTGGGCGAGGTGGTCGTCCGCGGCGCGACCGTGACCCCCGGTTACTGGGGCGATCCGGAGGCCACCGAGCAGGCCTTTCGCGGCGGCTGGTTCCACACCGGCGATCTCGGCACCCTCGATCAACAGGGTTTCCTGAGGCTGGTCGACAGGGCCAAGGACGTCGTCGTGACCGGCGGCGAGACGGTCTACGGGATCGAGGTGGAGAACGCGCTGCTCGATCACCCTGGCGTGCGCGCGGCGGCGGTGTTCGCCGTCCCCGACGACCTCTGGGGGGAGGCGGTGCGCGCGGCGGTCGTGCCGGGCCCCGGGGAGCGGCCGCTGGCGGAGGATCTCATCGCCTTCTGCCGGCAGCGGATCGCCGCCTTCAAGTGCCCGCGGGCGATCGACTTTCTCGAGGAGATGCCGCGCACCGGCTCGGGGAAGATCGACAAGAAGGTGCTGCGGGAGCCCTACTGGATCGGCAGAACACGACGCATCAACTGAGAGAAGCCTGGAGCACGACCCGGGGCGAGGCGGCCGGGCCCGCGCCCGCGGGGGACGGCTGCCTCGCGCGTTGGGCTCTCCGGGACTCCGTCAGGCGGGCTTTGTGGTGCTGAAGAACCGTCTGACGTCCTCGAGATTAGAAGTGCGGGGGCAGGGGGGGAGGGACTCGAGAAAGGTCGGACCGTAGCCGCGGGTCTGCAGGCGCGGATCCAGGACGGCCACGACGCCGCGGTCCTCCCCGGAGCGGATCAGGCGGCCGAAACCCTGGCGGAAGGTCAGCACCGCCTCCGGGAGACTGTCCTCCGTGAACGGGTCGCCGCCGCGCGCGTGGATCAATTCGGCGCGCGCCTCGGCGGCCGGGTGATCCGGCACGTCGAACGGCAGGCGGGTGATGATCACGCACCGCAGCGCGTCTCCCGGCACGTCGACGCCCTGCCAGAACGTGAGCGTTCCCAGCAGCACGCCCCGCCGGCCGGATCGGAAGCCTTCGAGGAGGGCGGTCGCGGTGCCGTCCGGGGCGTGACGGTAGATCGGCATCCCGCGCAGAGCCGCATCGCCGGCGAGTGCCTCGTGAACCCGGTGCAGCAGCGCATAGGAGGTGAACAGCACCAGGGCGCCGCCGTCCGAGGCGGCGATCAGGTGGCGGCACTCCCGCGCCACGGCGGAGCCGAAAGCGCCCGGCTCAGCCACGGGGTCGGGCATTCCGTCCGGAAGGTAGAGCAGCGACTGCCGGGCGTAGTCGTACGGCGACCCGAGGGCCGTCTCGGCGGCGGCCGTGATGCCGAGGCGCGAGCGCAGGTGCGCGAACGTCCCGCCGGCCGTGAGCGTGGCCGAGGTCAAGATCACCGTCCGTCCGGATCCGAAGAGACGCTGGCGCAGCATCGGCGCGACCTCGATCGGCAAGGCCCGCAGGGTGGAGCCGCGCTCCGTCGCTTCTCTCTCGGCCCAGTAGACGGTGTCGGGAGCGCGCTGCGACAGGAACAGGTCGAGGCGCTCGCGCAGGTCGCGCGCGCGCAGCGCCAGTGCCAAAAGTGTCTGCTGCTCCGGCGCGTCAGGCGACGCCTGGGACTCGCTCTCGAGGGCCTGCTCGAGATCACGGAGACGGGCCGGCAGCCGATCCGACGACAGGGCGCCGGATGGGAGCCGGACCGACCACCCGTCGCTCTCCGAGCGCGGGGCCCGGCGTCCCGGGGCGCGCCGCTCCAGGAGTGAGGTGGCGACGCGGCGCACATCGGCGAAGAAGAGATCCCCCTCGCGCGCAACGCACTCCGCCGCCTCCGGGAGGCCGCGCCGCCGGCGACGGCGCGGTGCTGTGGGGCCGCCGGCGTGACGAACGTCGTGGAGCAGGCGCGTCACGGCGGCGGGGGAGAGGGAGGTTCCCGACTGCGCCGCGGCCGCCTCTTCGGCGCGGTGGGCCTCGTCCAGGATGGCGACGCCGTGGGGCGGGAGGATGCGCCCTCCGGAGGCGAGGTCGCGGAAGAACAGGGCGTGGTTCACCACGAGGCAGTCGGCCTGGCGGGCGCGGGCCAGGTCGAGCCGGTACAGGCAGGACTCCCAGAATGGCCCGCGCGCGCCCAGGCAGACGTCGCGGTCGCGCCGCACCGACGACCAGATCGGCTCCGGCACGGGGAAGGGGATTTCCGACCGCAGACCCGAGGTGGCGGTGCGCGCATGGCGCTCGAGCGCCTCGAGCAGGTCGGGTCCGGTCGCGGCCCGGGGCAGATCCTTCTGCCGTCCCTGCTGCGCCAGCCGCTGGACGCAGATGTAGTTCTCGGAGCCCATGAGTAGGGTGTGGCGGATCGTCAGGCCCGCCGGCGCCAGCGCCCGCTCGAGCAGCGGCAGGTCCTGGCGCGCCAGCTGCTCCTGGAGGGCCCGCGTGTAGGTCGAGACGACCACGCGCCGCTCCTCGGCGTCGTCATCGCGCCGGGCGGCGGCCCAGAGAAGGGCGGGCGCGAGGTACGCCAGGGATTTGCCTATGCCGGTTCCCGCTTCGATCAGGAGGTGCCGCCCGGAGGCGATGGAGCGGGCCACCTCCTCCGCCATGCGCGCCTGCTGCGGTCGCGGCTCATATCCGGGAAGGGCGCGCTCCAGCAGGCCGCGGCGCGAGAAGACGTCGGCGACGTCGAGCATTCAATTCATGGCGGGGGCGAGGATGCGCAGCTTGCGGAGATGGTCGCGGATCGGATCGGCGTCCGGCGCCTGGGGCGCCAGCCTCAGGTACGCGTCGAGATCGCGCGCCGCCTCGCCGAGGCATGCGACGCGATAGTAGAGCAGGCCGCGATCCCTGAGCGGCTCCGCGGACTCCGGGTGCAGGCACAGGATCGACTCCTGGATCCTCAGTGCGCGGTGGTAGTCTCGGTCCTTCTCGTAGATCCCCTTGAGGTTGTTCAGCATGCGCTCGATGATCTCGCGGGTGCGCGCGCGCCTCAACAGCTGCGGCGTGAACGGGATGCGCCCGCCGAACATCTCGCGCAGACGCCGCCGGCATTCCTCGGGGGTCAGGATCAGCCCGCGGTTGTAAGGGTCGATCAGGATCTCCGCCGCGGCCTCCGGCCCCAGGTAGCGCACCAGGAAATGGCCCGGAAACGACACGCCGCCGATGGGGCAGCCGATGCGCCGGCCAACCTCGATGTAGACGGTCGACAGGCTGATCGGGATCCCCACCCGGCGGTCGAGCACGTCGTTCAGGAAGGAATTTCGCGGATCGTCGTAGTCCTGATGATTCCCCCGGAACCCGAGATCGTCGAACAGGAACCGGTTGAGGTGGGCGATGCGGCTCATCGGCCCCTCGCCGCCCCGCAAGCGACTGCGCAGCTCGGCAGCCATCTCGTCCAGGAGATCGAGGTAGCGCGGCACCTGCAGGTCGGGGTATTCGTCGCGCGCGATGAGGAGCGACGCCTGCGCGAGATCGATCGCCTCGTCCGGAAGGCCCAGCAGGGCCTGCAAGGCGCGGCGCGGCGATGCCTCCCTGGTTCCGGGCCCGGTCGCTGTCATGCGGTTCCTATGATACGCGGCCCGGGGCCCCATTTGACAGGCCTTTCGGGCGCCTGCATACTCGGCCGGGCATGTCCCGCCTCGCGCCCGCCGCTGCCATCAGCCTGTTCTACGGCGCCTGGTTCGCGACGCTCGGCGTCTATCTCCCGTACTTCAATCTCTACCTCGACCGGCTCGGTTTCGACAGCGCCCAGATCGGGATCGTGAACGCCATCCTGCCGCTGTGCGGCGCCCTCGTCCCGGCGCTCTTAGGGCACCTCTCCGACCGCCTCGGCCGGCGGCGCTTCGTGGTGGTGGTGTCGTCGGTGCTCGGTCTTCTGGCCTTCCTGCCGATGTTCGGGGTGAGCGGCTTCCCAGGCGCCATGGCCGTGATGGCCGTCTATGCCGCCGCCCGGGCGCCGGCCCTGCCGCTCGTCGAGGCGAGCGCGCTCGAGATCGTCGAGCGCGGCGGCCCGGCCTACGGACGGATGCGGGTCTGGGGTTCCTTCGCCTTCATCCTCAGTTCGCTCGCGGCCGGACCGCTGGTCGGCCGCCTGGGGGAGGGCGTGGTCCTGATCCTCATCACGATGCTCCTGATGGTGGGCGTCGCTGCGGCGCTCCACCTGCCGCCCGACCCCGCCCCTTCGCGGGGGCGGCCGGCGGGAGACGGCGCGGGACAGGCGCTCCGGCGCCCATCCGTGGTCCTGTTCCTGCTCGGTGGCGTCCTGATGCAGGCATCGCACGGCCCCTACTACGTCTTCTTCAGCCTCCACCTCCGCCAGGCCGGCGTCCCTCCCCGGACCCTCGGCCTGCTGTGGGCCGCCGCGATCGGCGGCGAGATCCTGATGATGCTCCGGATGCCCTCCATCCTGATGCGTCACGGCCCCGTGTCGATCATGACCGCCTGCTCCGCTCTCGCCGTCGCGCGCTGGACCCTCTGCGCCCTGAGCGTCGAGCCGCTGCTCCTGCTCCCGGCCCAGGTGCTGCACGCCGCGACCTTCGCCGCCTTCCATGTCGCGGCGGTGAGCCACGCGTTCTCGGAGTTCGGCCGCGGGCGCAGCGCCACGGGCCAGGCGATATTCTCCTCGGCCACCTACGGCCTGGGGAGCATCCTGGGGATGGTCGGCAGCGGCCTGCTCCGCGACCTCATCGGGACGCCAGCGCTGTTCGGGGCGGCCGCCGGCACGGCGCTCGCTGGGGGGCTGCTCCTGGCTTCGGTCCCCCGGCCGCGCTGAGGTGCCGGGCCCGCACGGCCACTCCGATCCCGATCGGTTTTCGAGCCCCGCCGCCGGACGGTTTTACCTTATAATGCCCGGCTCGCCCGAGAGGGGGGCATGGACCACTCGCCCGAGGCCCGCACGATCCAGATCGGCCACAGTCCCGATCCCGACGACGCCTTCATGTTCCACGGCATCGCCTCGGGCCAGGTCCGGCCTCCTCACGGCTGGGCCATCGTGCAGGTCCTGGAGGACATCGAGAGCCTGAACCGGCTGGCGCTCGAGGGGCGGATCGAGGTCACGGCCGTCTCGATCCACGCCTACGCCTACCTGGCTGGACGCTATGCCCTGCTGCCCTGCGGCGCGAGCATGGGGGACGGCTACGGGCCGATCGTCGTGGCGCGCGAGCCGCTCTCTCTCGAGGCTCTTAAAGAGAGCACCATCGCGGTGCCGGGGCGGCTGACGTCCGCGGCGCTGGCCCTCCGGCTGGCGCTCGGCGAGGTCCGCACGGAGATCGTTCCCTTCGACCGGATCCCCGAAGCGGTCGCGAGCGGGCGCTGCGGTGCGGGCGTGCTCATCCACGAGGGGCAGCTCACCTATGCCGCGGCGGGGTTGCGCAAGATCCTCGACCTGGGAGAGTGGTGGAAGCAGGAGACCGGACTGCCCCTCCCTCTCGGCGGCAACGCCGTGCGGAAGGACCTGGGCAAGGAGACGATCGCCGGTATCGTCTCGCTGCTGCGTCGGAGCATCGAGCACGGCCTCCGGCACCGCGAGGAGGCCCTGACCTACGCCATGAAGTACGGCCGCGGGCTCGAGAGGTCGCAGGCCGATCGCTTCGTCGGCATGTATGTCAACGACTACACGCTCGATTACGGGCCGGCGGGACGCCGGGCGATCGATCTCTTTCTCCGGCGCGGCGCCGCGGCAGGCCTGATCCCGCACGAGGTGGAGGTCGAGTTCGCAGCATGAGCCATGGGGCTTCCGGGACGGCCGCCACGGACGGGGAGGACCTCGCTGCCCAGTATCGCGCCGGACGGACCGGAGCCATCGTGGCGGCGCGACCCGACATCACCCGGCTCCTGGTCCGGGGGCGGGACGCCCTCGACCTCCTGCACCGGCTGTCCACCAACGATCTCAAGGGACTCGGGGAGGGGGAGGGGAGGGCCACGGTGTTCACCACCAACAAGGGCCGCATCCTCGATCTGGTGACGCTGCACCGGCTCCCCGGGGCCCTCCTGGCCCTGTGCGGGGAGGGCCGCGCGGGTCCGCTCCGCAACTGGATCGAGAAGTACACCTTCCGCGAGGAGGTGAGCGTCGAGGACAGAACGGAGAGCCACGGTACCATCGGGTTCTACGGCCCGCTCTCGGGAGGCGTGGTGGCGGCGCTCTGGGGAGAGGCCGCGGCGGGGCTGAGGCTGCACCACGTCGCCGACGTGCCGGCCGGGAGCGGCCGCGCGCAGATCGTCCGTGCTTTCCCGCTCGGCGGCGACGGCTACCACGTCACGGCGCCCGTCGAGGCGCTCGACGCGGTCCGCCGCGCGGCGCTGCAGGCCAACGGGTCGAGGCCGGTGGAGGCCTGCCGGGAGTGTCTGGAGACGCTCCGGATCGAGGCCGGCCTTCCCGCGGCGGGCCGGGAGCTGACGGAGGAGTACAACCCCTGGGAGGCCCGGCTCCAGGACGCCATCTCCCTCGACAAGGGCTGCTATGTCGGGCAGGAGGTGGTGGCCCGGCTCCACACGTACAAGAAGGTCTCGCGGGTCCTCGTCCGGCTCACCGCGCGTGGTGAGGAGGGCGCGTCCGCCGGCGAGGTCGTCATTCCCGGCGCCGCCATCCAGGTCGGGAACGAGACCAGCGGAATCGTGACCAGCAGCGCCCGGCTGCCGGGAGGCGGGGACCAGGTGGTGGCGCTCGGTTACGTGCGCGACGAGGACGCCGTGGCCGGGCGCACCGCGGCGATCCTGCACGCCGGCCGCACGATGACGGCGACCATCGAGGGGGTGGCGCGATGACCACGAGTGCCCGGAAAGGCGACCAGGTCCCGACCGGACTGCTGCTGATCGGCCACGGCAGCCGGGCGACGGAGGCGGTCCGGGTGCTGGAGCAGGTCGCGGCCGCGCTGCGCCGCCAGTTCCGCCGCTGCTTCGTGGAGGCCGCCTTCTTCGAGCTCAACCAGCCCGACGTGCCGGCCGGCATCGACCGGCTGGTGGCCCTGGGTGCGGCGCGCATCCTGTTCGTGCCCTACTCCCCCTACCTCGACGGCCAGGTCGGGCGGGATCTTCCGGAGCACATCGCGGCGGCCCGCGTGCGCCACCCGGGGCTGGAGATCCGCATCGCCCCCCATCTCGGCTACGACGCGAGGCTGGTCGAGGTCTGCGCCGACCGCATCCAGCGAGGCCTGCGCGACGGCCGCTGGCTGTGAGCCGGTCGCCCCGATCGGGCTGTGCTATCATGCCGGCCCGGCCACTGAAGAGCGCTGCAGGTGCCTGCAGGTCCCGCCCTGATTGGATCCCGTGGAGGAGCGTGAGCGCATGAGCCAGAAGAGATCGACCGCCGGCCACGGGAGCGCCGCGGCCGAAAAGTCGTCCGATCCGCACCAGGTGGTCATCCTTGGATCCGGCTGCGCAGGATTGACGGCGGCCGTGTATGCGGCGCGCGGCAACCTGAAGCCGGTCCTGATCGACGGGCGCGAGGCCGGCGGGCAGCTCAACACGACGACCGACGTGGAGAACTACCCCGGCTTTCCGAAGGGGATCCTGGGTCCGGAGCTGATCGAGAGCATGCGCCAGCAGGCGGCCCGCTTCGGCACGGAATTCCATGCCGGGGCTGCGACCTCCGTCGACCTGAAGCGGCGGCCGTTCCGGATCACCATCGACGACGCCAAGGAGATACGGGCCCGTACGCTCATCATCGCCTCCGGCGCCTCGGCCCGCATGCTCGGGCTCGAATCGGAGAAGAAGCTCCTGGGGCGCGGCGTCTCCACCTGCGCCACCTGCGACGGGTTCTTCTTCAAGGAGAAGTCCCTGGTCGTCGTCGGCGGCGGAGACTCGGCGATGGAGGAGGGGACCTTCCTGACGAAGTTCGCGCGGCAGGTGACCATCGTGCACCGGCGCGACTCCCTGCGCGCTTCGAAGATCATGCAGGATCGCGCCTTCAAGAACCCCAAGATCGCCTTCGCCTGGGACAGCACGATCGACGAGGTCCTGGGCACCGACCGCGTCACCGGCGTGCGTCTCAGGAATCTCAAGACCGGCGCCGTGAGCGAGATGAAGGCGGACGGCGTCTTCGTGGCCATCGGTCACGTCCCCAACACGGGCCTGTTCGAAGGGCAGATCGAGAGAGACGAAGCCGGCTACATCGTCACGCGCGGAGGAAGCCGCACCAACGTCCCCGGGGTGTTCGCCGCGGGCGACTGCCAGGACCACGTCTACCGTCAGGCGGTCACCGCGGCCGGGAGCGGCTGCATGGCGGCCATCGACGCGGAGCGGTTCCTGGCCGCGGAAGGTCACGAGTGACAGGTCCCTGGCCTGCGTGGAGGACGCGATGAGCAGCACCGTGAACGATCTGCTCGAATCGATCGACCAGGCCCTCGCCCTGATGAAGGCGAAGGGGGAGTTGCGGTTCAGCGCC
>DASRJX010000111.1:0-4644 GCA_035649235.1 Candidatus Cryosericum sp. | reverse complement strand
CGGCGATGGCGCCCTGCACCATGCGGTCGACGAAGAACAGTACCTTTCCGAGCGGGACGTACTCCCCGAACGGCACCAGGTGCACCTTGTCGTACGAGGAACCGACACCGTCCGGCCCGATGACGAAGGCGCTGTTGGTGGCCCGGAGGCGCTCTCCTTCGTAGTGGTAGCCGACGCTGCCGGCGATGAGCGTATAGCCGCCCTGCCGCGCCGAGTCCTCCACCATCTGGAGGAACTCGCGCCGTGGCTCGATGGGGACCGCAGCCGTCGCACCCACCGTGGCCGCCGGACGATAGAACGACAGCGGGCTCGACGACTCGGGCCAGATCACGAGGTCCGCGCCCTCTTGCGCCGCCTCATCGCTCATCGCAAGCAGGTCCGCGACGATCCTCTGCTCCTCGCCGGGGCGCCACTTGACGCCCTGCGCCACGTTCGCCTGGATCGCCGCTACGCGGATCGGGGCGGGCCCGGACGGCGGGCCCGCGCTCCAGGACTCGGCCAAGGGCAGGATGGCGCGCCCCCCCAGGTGTGCGGTCGCCGCGAGAGCGAGCAGGAGGACCCCGGCGGTGCGCGGGGCCCGCCCCGGCGGGCGGAGCAGAAGCAATGCCAGACCGCTGTTGGCGAGGAGGACGACGAACGACGTCAGGTACACCCCTCCCAGCGACGACAGTTGCAGCAGCGCGAGATTGCGCCACTGCGAATAGCCGGCCAGCCCCCACGGGAAGCCGGTCAGCAGGTGGCCCCTCAGGATCTCGAGGCCGACCCAGAAGACTGGCGCCAGCAGGAGACCGCGCCAGCCCCAGCGGATGCTGGCGGCGGCGACGAGCGCCGCGTACAGGGCGACGTAGGTCGCGAGGTACAGGACGAGCAGGGCGAGGATCGACGCGGCGACGACGATCGACAGCCCTCCGTAGAGGCTCATGACGATGGTGATCCAATACAGGAGGGGCGCGAAAAACGCCGTCCCGCAGGCGAGGCCGTAGAGCGCTGCGGTTCGAGGTGTCGTGCGCGCGGCCACCGCGAGCAGAGGCACGAGCGCCACGAAGGCGAGCCAGCCGAGATCGGCGGGCGGAAACGCCAGGAAGAGCAGGCCGCCCGAGAGGAGGGAAAGGAGAAGCCCCGCCGCGCGCGGCGCGTCAGCGCCGTTCATGCAGCAGCCGGAGCGCCTCCTTCACGTCGATCCGGGCCTCCGCCGCGGCCCGTACGGCCTCCCGGAACAGCCCGCGACGATCGTCCGGTGGAGGCACCACTCCCGGCCGCCGGGCCCGCAGAGAAGGCCCGGGCGCCCGCTGATCAGCAAGAGGCAGGAACTGGCCGATCGGCTCCAGCCGGACGGACCCCGATCCGCGGCAGGCCGCGCATCCGGGCGAGGTCCAGAACGAGTCGTTGGGTGACGTCCCCGGCAGCCCCACGGCGGCCAGGACCTCGCCGAAATCGAAGCCCAGGCGGCAGAGAGGACAGAGGGACTCGAGGAGGCGTACCGCGAGAACGCCGGCCGGCTCCGGAAAGGGGCCGGCGGAGGATCCCAGGCGCGCCACCTCTGCGGCCGCTTCCGAGGGGTCGATCGCGTCGATCGCCGCCAGGACGAGCCGCTCGCGCGCCTCGGCGTACAACGACGCACGTGCGCGCGCATCCGCCGGGAAGCGCGTCGCGACCAGGTCCGGCCGGTCCTCTCGACCGGACACCCCGCTCAAACCGGATTCCCGCCAGGATGCGGGCACGGCGCGGTGCGGCAGCCGGCCGCCCAGGAGCCCCAGGACGAGATCGAGCCCGGCCGCCTGCTCGGGCGGGTCGATGCCGGCGAGCAGGATCAGGCCCCGACGCTCCGAAGCCATCCGGTCCAGCGCCGGAGCCAGGCCGGAGGGGACGCCATCGGGATCGGAGGCGGGGCGCGATGCGACCACTTCCTCCCGCAGATCAAGAAGGTAGGAGTGCCCCAGGAGCCCGGGAAGCGCCAGGACCGAGACGACAACGCGCCGCCCGCCGGGGAGCAGCGTGAAGCGGCCGGCGCGCGGCAGGATCCTGCCGCGCGCCGCGATCCGGGCCAACCCGTCGATCAGGGCGGCGATCCCCGCGTAGGGACCACGCGGCAAGCCGTGCGACAGCGTGCGCTCCCCGCGCCCGACGAGGAGGACGTCGGTGCCGTCGGCTCTCGGAACGATCTCGACCCGGCGGGCCCGCTGCCTAATCGCGTCCGCCAGGATCGCCCGCAGCCACGCCGAGGGGGGCGCGCCGGCCGGGAGCCGATCGGGCGGCCCCCCGTCCAGGCCCCGGCCGGCGTCGGCAAGCAGCAGGAGATGGTCGCCGGCGCTCCGGAAGATCACCCCCGGCTCCACCTCTCCCGGATAGAAGCGCTCGAGACTCTTGGCGATGAAGGCGGGCGGGCAGATGATCGGCTCGACCGCGAGCCCGGTCAGGAGCCGGAGCGCGGGAGAGAGCGCCAGCGCGTCGACCGAAGAGACGGCGAGATCGAGGACGCCGCCCGAGGCGCGCACCGGCAGCACGCCATAATGATGCGCCAGGCGTCCAGGGAGGGCGGAGGCGGCGGCGCCTTCGCGCACGTCGCGGACGAGGTCGGGACGCAACGCCTCGAGACATTCGCCGAGATACGCGTGCAGCGAGGCGGGCAGGACGCTCCCGAGACGGACGAGGTGGCAGCCGAGCCTCCCTCCCGACAGCCTCTGGGCCTCCAGCCCGGCCCGCAGACCGTCCGGCGTGACCAGTCCGGCCTCGAGGAGCAGCTCTCCGAAAAGGCGCCGCTGCTCCGCGGCGCGGCGCGCCAGAGGCACCGTCACGGTCCGGACTCCTGGAGCACCCACGGATCGAGCCCCTCCTTCTCGCGCAGCTTGGTGGCGACCGACTCCGCGGTAGCCCGCTCCTTCCAGCGTCCCACTCGGACGCGGAAGATCGGGGAGCCGCCGGAATCGTCCTCCTGCAGCGTGGCCGGCAATCCGTGCGAAGCCAGCCGGTCGCGGAGCCTGCGCGCCTGAGCCTCGTCCCGTGTGGCGAGGGCCTGGACGACGTAGGCGCTCCCCGGAGCGATCGCGTCTCCGGGCGCGGGCCGGAGCACCGGCTCGGACGGTGCGGATCCGGCGCGCCGGCCGGGCGCCGGAGCCGCCCCCAGCGTCTTGTAGAACGTGAGATCGGGCGTCCCCTCGGCGGCGCCGGCGCGCGCGGGTGCTGTCCCCGGCTGCGACATCCGGGAGTCGGCGAGGTCGCCCGTCGCCAGGCGTCCGACCCAGCGCGACGCCAGGAGGAGCGCGAGGCTCGTGCCGCCGACCGCCAGCACCAGAAAGCGCAGGCGGCGGCCGTCGCTCACGGTCCGCCTCCCAGGGCGCGCGCCAGCTCCGCGGGGCCGGGCGCCGCGACGCGCACCGAGTTCTTGCCGGAGTTCTTGGCCGCCTGCATCGCCTCGTCGGCGCACTTGATGAGGCCGAGGCTGGTGCGGGCGTGCTCGGGGTACGAGGCGATGCCGAAGGAGGCTGTCACCGGAACGTGCGTCGTGCTGTCGACGACGAACGGGCGCGTGGCGATGGCGAGGCGCAGCCGCTCGCAGACCTCCTTGGCGCCGGCGAGATCGGTCCCGGGCAGCACGACGCAGAACTCGTCACCGCCATAGCGGAACGCGCGGTCGCTGCCCCGGATGCCGCCGACCAGCCGCCGCGACACCTCGCGCACCGTCTTGCTGCCGACCGCATGGCCGAACCGGGCGTTCAGCTCCTTCAGGTTGTCGAGGTCGAGGAAGACGAGCGACAGCGCGGACCCGTAACGCTGCGCGCGGTACACCTCCTCGCTCAGGCAGCGGTCGAAATAGCGGCGGTTGTAGCAGTCGCTCTGGTCGTCCCGAATGACCAACTCCCGGTAGGACTCCACCTGCCGGGCGTTGAGAAGCCCGGGCAGCAGCTCCGGCAGGAGCCGCCTGACGCGCGGGAGAGCCCCGTCGTCGAGAGGGCCGTTCCCACCCGAGAGCAGGAGCATCCCCACCAGCCCGCCGCCCGCCGCCAGCGGGGCGGCAAGGAGCGGCCCGCCCTGCAGGCTGCGCAATACTTGAGGTGGCGAGTGCAGCGCCGTCTCCCACGTCTCCGGCCGCCCCTGCCCCCGCAGCTCCGCGAGGTCGAGCGCCATCAGCCCGCTGCGGCCCGGGTCCCCCGCAGGGATGGTGCCGGAGCGCAGCCGGAAGATGTCGCACTCCGGATCGTAGAGGTACAGGAGACCGACCGCGGCCGGCGCGTACTCGAGGGCCTGGTGCAGGAACGCGTCCGCCGCCTCGTCGAGGTCGATCCGGCGGCAGACGGCGAGCGCCCGGCGCATCAGATCGAGCTCGTCCTTCGATTTCACGAGTCGCATCTCGTGCACGATCGTGGCCGGATCTGCGATTTCGAGCGGCCACGAGACGCCGAACTTGGCGCGAGCCCGCACTCGTTCGATGGCCGTGAGCACCAGATCTTCGAACCCACGGTCGCGCCCGAGTCGATAGTAGAGCCGCTCTGCATTTTCGAGCAGCGTCGGAAGCCGCTGCTCGAGCTCGTTGATCGGAAACGCCTGATCGGCGCCGAAGTCCCGGATCGCGCCATCCACGCCGGCGCGGGCGCCGTCCCAGACTTCGCGTTCCGGATCACGGGGACGGACGAAAAGCGTGAACGG